>JADDPH010000125.1 GCA_016781925.1 Sphaerobacteraceae bacterium
GGTGATGTCCCGCAAGGCGAGTGCGGTGGCCGCGAGAGAGGGAGGCAGCCTTTGCCCACCGCACGCACGCTGTCCGACGATGTCTTCCTGCTCGGTGATCTGCTAGGGGAGGTGATCCAAACCCAGGCGGGCGATGCTGCCTTCGCCATGGAGGAGGAGGCGCGGGGGCTGGGTAAGGCGTTCCGGGGCGGGCGCCGGGAGGCTGGCGATGACCTGGCGGCGCTGGTCGCCGGCCTGCGCGTGGATGAAGCGCGGGTCCTCATCCGGGCATTTACGAACTACTTTCAGCTCGTCAATCTCGCGGAGGACAACGAGCGGATTCGCCGGATCCGGCGGCGGGAGGAGGAGCTCCACCCGGCCCCACGACGCGGCTCCGTCCGGGAGGCGATTCGCATCCTCGCTGACCAAGGGATGGGTGCGGACGACCTCCAGGCGCTGCTCGATCGGGCAGAGATGCGATTGGTGCTCACTGCCCATCCCACGGAGGCTCGCCGCCGCACGGTCATCGACAAGCTGGCTCGCATCTTCGCCGTCATCCGCGATCTGGACGAACGGCGCGTCCGGCCCGATGACCTTGAGCGAGCGCGACGCCGCCTCACCGCGACGATCGCCGAGCTCTGGAGTTCCGAGGAGATCCGTGCTGTCTCGCCAACGGTGCTGGATGAGGTCCGGGCCGGCCTCGTCTATTTCGGCTCGACCCTGGTTCATGTGGTCCCTCGCCTTTACCGGGACCTGGAAGAGGCGCTGGCCGAGGCGTATCCGAGCTTCACCTTCGCCGTCCCATCCTTCCTCACGTTCGGCTCCTGGATGGGTGGGGATCGAGATGGGAACCCGAACGTAACGCCAACCACCACGGTGGAAGCCCTGGGCGTGATGCGGGAGGCGGCGCTCCGGATCCTGGAAGAGCGCGTCACTGACCTGGCCGGGCGGATCTCCGTCTCCACCTGGACCGCTGGTCCGGCAACCCTCCTGGAGCCGGCGCTGGTGGAGGGGCGGGAACGGTTTCCCGATCTGGCCGCTACCCTGGCGCGCCTGAACGCGGGAGAACCGTACCGCCAGTTTCTGACCCTTGTGCGAGAGCGACTCCGGGCCACCCGTCGAGAGGGCGAGTACGCCTATGCCACCGTTGAGGAGTTCGTCGCCGACCTTCGCCTCGTCGAGCAGTCCCTTGTGGCTCAGCGGGGCGGGTTGATCGCGGCCGGCGACCTCCACGACGTGATTCGTCAGGCCGAGGTCTTCGGGTTCCACTTCGCGACGCTGGATATCAGGGATCACGCCAAGCGGCATGAGACGGCGCTCACGGAGGTGCTGGCCCTGACCGGGGTCGAGCCGGGCTACCGGGACGTGCCGGAGTTGGATCGCGTCGCGCTGCTGGCGCGGGAGATCGCCAATCCACGCCCGCTCATTCCTGTCGATCTCGCGGCACTCGGCTCCGAAGCGCGGGAGGTGGTGGAGACCTTTCGGACTGTTCACCGTCTGCTCACGGGGGCGCATCAGGGAGCGATCACGACGTATGTGATCTCCGCGACCGAGGCCGCCTCCGACGCCCTGGAAACCCTGCTCCTGATGAAGGAGGCGCAGCTCTGCGAGCCGGGCGGCGGAGGCGCGAGGCTGAGAATCGCCCCGCTGTTCGAGCAGGGAGAGACGCTACGCCAGGCGCCGGCGACGATGAATGTGCTGCTCGCCCAGCCGGTCTACCGGGCAGCGCTCGCGGCACACGGCGATGTCCAGGAAGTCATGATCGGCTACTCGGACTCAAACAAGGACGTCGGCTATCTGGCCTCCTCGTGGGCGTTGCACGAGGCGCAGCGGGAGTTGGCAGCCCAGCTCCAGGCTGCCGGCGTGCAACCGACGTTCTTCCATGGCCGGGGCGGGTCCATTGGTCGCGGGGGTGGACCGACCAATGTCGCCATCCTCGCTCAACCGGCCGGGACGGTGGCCGGGAGGATCAAGCTGACGGAGCAAGGGGAGGTGATTTCGGCCCGGTACGCGACACCGGAGATCGCCCACCGGGAGCTTGAGCTGGTGGCCGGTGCCGTGCTGGTGAGCACCGTTGGGGCGCTACCCCAACCCGACCCGGAGCGGCTCGCCGCGTTCACGCGGGCGATGCGGCAGATCGCGGAGCGCTCCGCCGCGGTCTATCGGGACCTGGTCTATGGCGACCCTGACTTCGTCGCGTTCTTCCAGCAGGCGACGCCGATCGAGGAGATCGCCGGGCTGCAACTCGGCTCCCGACCCGCGCGCCGCACGGCGTCCGTCCAGATCGAAGACCTCCGGGCGATCCCATGGGTCTTCTCTTGGACCCAGATTCGCGGGCTGCTTCCGGGTTGGTATGGTCTCGGCAGCGGGCTGGCGGCCGGACGCGATGCATTCGGGTTGGATCTGCTGCGGGAGATGGACGCCGGCTGGCCGTTCTTCGGCGCGCTCCTGAGCAATGCCGAGCTGGCGCTTGCCAAGGCGGATCTCGGGATCGCGGAGCGGTACGTGGCGCTCGTGGAGCCGGCGGCGCTGAGGGATCGGATCTGGGGGCGGGTCCGGGCCGAGTTCGAGGTGAGCCGGGATCTGGTGCTGGCGGTGACGGGACAGGATCGTTTGCTCGACCGGGATCCGGTCCTGCAGCGGTCGATCGAGCGACGCAACCCCTACGTCGATCCGCTCTCCTTCATCCAGATCGATCTCCTTCGCCGTCTCCGGCAGGACGGCAGCTCCGACGCGTTGCTCCGCGCCGTCCTCCTCGCGATCAACGGCATCGCCGGCGGGCTGAAGAACACCGGGTAGCGGCTGCCTGTCGGCCCGAGGGACCTGATGGGTGGAGAAGGGGGAAGGATCGGGGTGGGGCGCCGACGTCGGCACGGAGGCCGACCGGGACGACCGTGACTACCAGACCGGTGACTACGCCCCGGGAGTTGATGGAGCGGTGCCGGTTCCGCCCACGGCATAGAGGAAACCATCCCGGCTTCCGACGTACACGATGCCACCCACAACCGCGGGAGAGGATTCTATCGGCGCCTTGGTCGGGTAGCGCCAGCGCCCCTGACCGGTGGCGTCGACGGCGTAGATGGCATCGCCGCTGCCCACATAGATCGCACCATCAGCCACGGTCGGGGAGGAGCGGATGGCGGCGCCGGTCGCGTAGAGCCAGCGCACCTCCCCCGTCGCCGCGTCGAGCGCGTAGAGACCACCATCGACGCTGCCCGCGTAGACCACTCCACCGACCACCGCGGGCGAGGACTCACCGCCCGCCGCGAACTGCCACCGCGGTTCTCCGGTGGCGGCGTCGAGCGCGTAGAGCACGCGGCTGTTGCTGCTCACGTAGACGACGCCGTCAGCCACCGCCGGAGAGGCGTAAACGTCACCTCCCGTCGCGAAGCGCCAGCGGGGACGGCCCGTGGTGACATCCAGCGCGTAAAGGTCGCCATTGACACCGCCGAAGAAGACGCTGCCTTCAGCGACGGCAGGGGAGGAGAAGACCAAGCTGTCTGTTTGGTACTGCCAGCGTTGAATGCCGGTCGCGGCGTCCACGGCGTACAGGAGTCCTTCGTGGCTGCTGACGTAGACGACCCCGTCGATCACTGCCGGAGACGATTGTCCGGCGAATCGGATTGGCACGCTCCAGCGTTCCTTTCCCGTCTTGGCGTCGATGGCGAAGAGCGAGAACCCGCTGGTGATGTAGACGGTGTCGTTCGCGACCGCCGGGGAGGCGCGGACGATGTAGTCCCCGAGGTCGAAGCGCCAGCGCTCCGCTCCGGTGGTGGCGTCCAGCGCGTGGAGGAAGCCGCTCTTGCTGCCGAGGTAGACCATGCCGCCCGCGACGGCAGGGGAGGAATAGATCTCACCGGCAGTGTCTGCCCGCCAGAGGAGCGTGGGGTCCCCCTGGGGTCCCGGTCCGGGATCCTCACCGATGCGGGATGGACCACCACGGAACATCGGTGCCGCGGCGACGGGGGGGGGTGGTGCGGCAACGGGGGACGTGCCGCTCGTCTCCTCCCAATCCAGTTCAGCGGTGGGCTCGGGAGCGATCACGGCCGGCTTTCTATCCGATCTGCCCGGGAGGTCGGGGAAATCAACGCCTTGCCCGACGACCACGCCCAGAACGAAGACGCTTCCGACGGTCGTGACGATGCCGGCCCGGTTAAATGCAGCGTGGTCGTGACGCATGCGCCAGAACCCGGCGACGATCAGGAGCAGGCCCCCAGCCCAGATCGCTGGTCCCAGCGGCGGCCCGAAGGAGGTCAAAAGAGCGGTGACCGTGGTCAGCAGCCCCACTGACACCAGGCCACCCCCTGCGCTCTCCACATTCCGGCGGCGTTTGGGGCGCGCGCCGAAGCGCGGCTCGACGGGGGCGTAGAACGTGAGGGACCTCGACGGAGGGAAGGACGTGGGTTGGACAGCGGCGAGCGATGCCCCGCAGTTGGGACAGAAATCGTCCGTCGCTCGGTTGGTCTGGCCGCACGTTGGGCACGTCCGGATCGCGAGCGTCATCGATGCCTCGTGGCTCCCGCGGCATTGCGTCGCCATGCGAAACGATGGACGACGCGGGCCTCAAGGAGCGAGCGGAATCCCGGGGGTAAGGGGGAGTTTGGCCGGGCCTCAGGTGCAGGTACGGTGACAAGGACACTGCGAGCAGGCCGCCAATGTGGTCCTCCAGCCGGGGGCTGGAAAGCCGACACGGATCTGCCTCGACACGCTTCTGGCCAGCCGGGAAGCGGGCAGTCGGACCGACACTGAATCATGAATCGGTCGCCAGGAGCGCGTGTGACACAGTGTACCCCGAACGGGTGCCAAGCGCTGAGCCAGCTTGCTCTCCGAGGCTGGCTGCCGGCCGGTCGCAAGGCTAGGCCGTGGGAACGGTCTGCTCGAGGGCCATGGCAGGCGATGACCCATCAAGACGGGGTTGCCGTTGTCGGCAAACCAGGGCGTTTAGAAGGGGCTTCGCTTGCGGGCGACGCAGATGGTCCAGGGAAACGAGCCGCCGATCCACTCGACGTCCAGAACTTGGTCGACGAACGCCTTGAAGGCCGCCCGGGACCAGAGCTGGCGGTGGTCCGGATCGCTGCCGCGGGGGCGCACGCCGAGATTCTTGCCGCGCGCGGCGTTGGCGAGCGAGAAGAAGGGCTCGTGGGGAACGCTGAGCACGACCGCGCGGCGCGACACGCGGGCCAATTCGCGGAGCGCCGGGGTTGGGTCTGCCTGGTGCTCCAGCACCTCAAAGCAGCCGACCGCGTCGAAGCTGGCGTCCGGGTACGGCAGATCAAAGATGCTGGCAGTGACGAAACTCACAGCAGGGTTCTTTGCCGTCGCGAGCCGGACCGCCGCGGGATTGAAGTCGAACCCGGAGAGGGTCGTTTCGGGTAGACGAGTGCGGAGCAACTCGGTGACGAATCCCTCCCCGCAGCCGGCGTCGAGGAACGACCCGGGCTGGAGGGCAGTAATGCGGTCCGCCAGGGTATGGTGGAATCGCTCGATGAGGCGGCGCTGGATCGGGTTGCCGCTGGTGTGCTTTCGATAGTTGCTCGTGTCGAGGCCGGACCCATCCGGAGAGCCCGGGTGGTGCTGGATCGGTATCACGGTCGGGGGGCGCGTGGCAGTCACAAGCTTCCTCACAGCGGTGCGGTGTGGTCAGTCAGTCGCGGGTATCGGGGCGTCTCCCCTGGGGCGGTGATCCGGCCGGAGCGCGAGCCAGGCGCGGACGGCGAGGTAGAGGATGGGGATTGCCGCAAATAGCGCAATGCGGTAGGTGACGGCCGCCACCAGGACCGCCGCGCCGTCCGCGCCGTGGCCATGGGCGACCGCAACCATCAAGGCCTCCCGCACCCCGGCGCCACCGGGGACGGGGCTGAGCATGCCGACCAAGACCGGCAATCCAGTGAGGCCAAGCACGAGTCCAACTCCGGGCGCGACGCCCAGGGCCTTTAACAGCAGCCAGAGCACCAGGCCTTGGACCAGCCAGTAGACCACGGTCGAGCCGATCGCCCAAGCGGCGACAACGGGTCGTTGACGTGGGAACTGGAGCAGGCCCGTCCCGGCTAGGGCGACCCGCCGCCGAAGTCCGGGCCGGCGAATCGCCAGTCCGAGTCCCACCCCGAGTGCGACCACCCCGGCGAAAGCCAAGCCCAGCAGCACCGCGGGTACCGCGCCGAGTGCCTCCCCGAGCACCTCGCCCGAGGTTCGTCCAGTGACGGCCCAGAGAAGGGTGATCGCCCCCAGGACGCTCACGTCCAGGAGCACTTCCCAGAGGGCAACCGCGCCCGTCTCAGCGACGGAAAGACCGAGGGCCCGCTTGGTCAGTGCCGCTCGCGTTGGGACGGCCAGCCCGACTGGGGCGGCGTAGTTGATGACGACGGATGTCAGAAACGCCTCTGACGCCCGGGCGAGGTCCGAGGTCCCCTTGGTCATCTGGACCAGAAGGTGCCAGCGGACACTCAGGAGTGCCAGTCCGGCCAAGTAGAGGACCAGGGCCAGTGCCACGGTTGTGGCATCGGCGCGGCCAGCGGCCTCACCGATATCGCCAAGGTCTCCCCGGCCCCAGAGCAGGAGCATCGCGAAGAGGACGCTGACGCCGAAGACCAGCGGTGTCGGGATCGCGGCCAGCGTGCGGCCGGCGCGCCGAGCTCCATCGCGAACACCGCCGGGTGTCGGTCGGGCTGAGCGGTGCTGGGAGCGTGACCGCCGGTTGGCCGGGGGCTGGGTTACCAAGGGGCGAAGCTCATTCGTTCACGCGTGCGCCCGGCTTGGGATCCGGCAGGGAGATGCCGAGGGTCTGGCGGACGAGGGGACGCAACTCGCGTCGCGGCTCGTTCGAGCCATGGGCAAGGAACTCACCGAGGAGGCCAAGACCGAAGAACTGGGCGCCGATCATCACCAGCAGCACCGAGAGCAGCAGGAGCGGGCGGGTGCCGATCGAATTGCCGAGGATCAGTTTCTCAAGGGAGAGGAAGAGTCCGATCAGGATGCCGACCGTGAGGGCGACAAGGCCAGGCAGCCCGAACAGGTGCATCGGGCGCTGCCGGTACTGGGTTAGAAATGTGACTGTCAGCAGGTCGAGAAAGCCCTTGACCAGCCGCGACCAGCCGTATTTTGAACGACCCCAGGTGCGGGCGTGGTGACGGACGGGCAGCTCGGCAATCCGGAAGCCTTCGCCCGCGGCGAGGACGGGCGTGAAGCGGTGCAACTCGCCGTAGAGGCGAAGCGCCTGGGTCACGTCCCGCCGGTACGCCTTGTAGCCGCAGTTGAAGTCGTGCAGGGGCACGCCGGAGACGCGCCGGACCGTCCAATTGAACACACGGCTGGGCGCCGTTTTGCCGAGCGGATCCTGTCGTCGCTGCTTCCAGCCGGAAACGAGGTCGTAGCCTTCGTCCAGCTTGACGAGGAAGCGCGAGAGTTCGTCCGGGTCGTCCTGGAGATCGCCGTCCATCGTCAACACGACGTCACCGCGGACGATGGCGAAACCGTTCGCGAGGGCTTCAGCTTTGCCAAAGTTGCGGCGATGGCGGATGGCGAGCACATGACCGTCGGCCTCATGGAGGGCAGCGATGGCGGCCCAGGTGCCATCAGTGGAGCCATCGTCGACGATCAGGATTTCATAAGGCAGGGCGAGGGACGCGAGCACCGCCGAGAGGCGCCGATGGAGCTCCGGAAGGTTGCCCTCCTCGTTGTAGCAGGGGACGACGACGCTCACGCTGCGGATTGACGGCTCGCGTTCGGGGTCTAATGGGGGGCTGGTCGCCGTCCTGGGGCCGGCACTCGTCCTAAGAGGGGTACTGATGGCATCGATCGCGAACCCGTTGCCTTTGCTGCCGTCCTGGATTTGCGCCAAGGCGCACCTCGCCACGCATGATCCGGCACGTCGAGATCGAAGCCTTATCGATGACTCCGACTATAGCCGGGGAAATGATCCCGGCGCAAACTGAGGACTAAGATGGCGGGCGTGGCGTGGCACCGTTGAGGGAACTGGCGGCCTCGCGGCCTAATACCACGGTGCCGGGTTGTTTCGGGTCGCCGTGTAGAGTAGCGGTCCCTGGAGTGACGATTGGGCGGGAGAGGAGGCGGACGTGCCCCAGGCGGTGACGAGGGAATTGCTGGAGCGCATCGACGCGGAGTTTGATGCGGCGAAGACGGCAGACGAAGTGCGGGCAGTCTTCAAGCGCTATTACGGGGACCTGGGGTGGAAGCGCCTCTGCCGCCTCTTCGTCCTCCAATACGGTGTCGATGAGATGTGGTTAGCAGAGGAAGAGCGATCGAAGAAGGGGGGTGGGGCGGCTCGAGGCGTCGACGCCTGAGGAGCAGTCTGGGCGGCAGGGCATTCGGCGCGGAGTTCCGGGCCGTTGTCCCATACCTCTGGTCCCCGGCTATGGCGCCGGCGTCGCGGCGCTAGTGAACTCGGATGGACCTCCTTCAGCACCGGAGCCAATATCCGGCCACCCCGCCGTAGCGAGCTGGTCTAATGGATCTGGGCTGGCCGGCATGTACATCTGCAGCGCGTCATCGGTGTCGGTGGGGAGGGTCCCACCGCCGACCGCGAGCGGCTTGGGTGTGACGTGGATGCTCCGGTACTGACTGAGCGGGCGGTCAAGACTCAGCGAGGCCATCCCGGAGCCATTCTTGTCCACCTGGAGGTCGGCGACCCGGACCGCTGACCCGGTCCGGCTCAGCCACACCTCGTAGGTTGCGTTCGGACCGGCGTCATTTAACCCCTCGACAATCAGCATCCCTTTTAGCGTTTCCGGATCGAAAAAGATCTTGCCGATCGCGCTGTGGGGTGCGGCAGGGCCGGCGTTCAGGGACAGCGTCGTGACCGAGCCGCCATTGCGGGTGAGTTGATCCAAGCTGGTCTGCCGCTCCGACAGGGTCTTGATCTGTCGGTCGCGATCGGCGACCGTGTTTTGTTGCTGGATGCCCCAGGCGCTGACGAGCGCCAGGATCAGGACAAGCGGCACGGCTGCGGTGAGCATGGGCATGGCAACGCCCGGCCGGAAAGCTGGCTGGCGGGGCTGGGGGAGCAGAGGCATCCGCGCCGGTAGGCGGAACCGCCAGGGTGATCGTCGATTGGCCGGGCGCCGATCCCCGAGTGGACGGGACGCCGGGATGGTAGACATCGGCGGCACCAACGCCGGGCCCGGGTTCGCCGCGGACTGCTCGATCCGGGCGAAGAGGGCTGCCTTCGCTGCCGGCGGCGGCGCCACCGCTGGAGAGAGATACGGAAGCATGCCCACGGTCCAACGAGCGTCAGCAACGAGCCGGGAGCAGGGCGGGCAGGAACGGCAGTGCTGTTCCACCCAGTCGGCCTCGTCGGGCTCCACCGCACCGAGCGCGAACGGAGCCGCGAGATCGTCGAGGTGGGCGATATCCATCCTTGATGGTGTCTCCCGAGGGCCGGTGTCCTGCCAGTGGGCACGATGCCGATCGTCGTCCGTCGGTCTGTCGCTCACGCCAGGTCCACCTCGTCCCCCGCTAGGGCGTCCCGCAACTTCTGCATCCCCAGCCGCATCCGCGTCTTGATCGTGC
>JADDPH010000043.1:0-6993 GCA_016781925.1 Sphaerobacteraceae bacterium
TCACGGAGGCGGATGTTCCCTTCCCGGGCGCCCTCGAGCCGGGCCTGACCCGTGACGAGGTCTTGGCCATCGCCGGCCCGTTCATCCAGTCCTAACCAGCCGCGATTGCCCGAGGTAGATTGACAGCCCTCAGGCGTCGTCAGGACCGGTACGATTGCCCATCAAGCGCTTGGAGTGGCGGAACCGCCGCCCCAAGCGCTTGATTTTTGCGAGCCGTCGCGGCGCGGTCGTTGGATCTACCCTGCGACGAGTGTCTCAGCACGGAATCGAGGGGGGATTGGAATTGTCCGGCGCCGGACAAGGCAGGTTGGCCGCGCCCCACGCCTCTTAGCTCCACAGCGGCAATCTCTGAATCCGCACCCTGCCCCGCCCCGGCGTGCCCAGGGGCCACACCAACGATCGGCGGTGAGCGGTGCCTCTGATCTCCGTGCAGCCGCGCGCCTCCAAGGCCAGGGGCTGGACCGTCATCAGGGCGTTCCGCCGACTACACTGGGCCAGGACACTGAGCAAACGTGGGTGCCACGGATCCGGAGGCGGTTCGGGAATGTGGTGCCCATGCCGGGTCACGGATGCGAGCAGTCGCGGCCGTGCGGGGTTGTACGGGGCACGTGCCGCCTGGGGCTCGAGCGGTTCAGCGGGAGAGGGGAGAAGAGGATGAAGATCGAGACGTTCGCGCTCGAGCGCTGGATGACGACCTACGAGACGAAGGTCGCCTACGACATCGCCGAAAGTGGCATCTGCCCGATGACGACGGCGGATCTGCTGGGCATCATGCCGGCGGAGGAGCGTGAGCGCACGCTGGCGGACCTGCTCAACCTGCCGCTCGGCTATAGCGAGGCGCCGGGCTCGCTGGACCTGCGCTCCTTGCTTGCAGCGACCTACGAGAACACCGGCCCGGAACACATCCTGGTCACGACCGGGGCGATCGAGGCGAACTTTCTGCTCCTCAACGTCTTGCTGGAGCTGGGAGACCACGTCGTCGCGGTCGAGCCCGCGTATCAGCAACTCGGAGCCGTCGCCCGGGCCATCGGCTGCGAGGTCACGCCCTGGAGGCTGCGACCCGAGACGGGGTTCCGCTACGACCTGGAGGAACTGGAGGGTCTCATTACCTCCCGAACCCGCCTGATCGTGGTCAACACCCCGCACAACCCGACCGGGGCGATGTTGTCAGACGCGGAGCTTGGGCGGATCTACGATCTTGCGGTGGCGAGGGGGGCGCGGCTGCTCTCCGACGAGGCCTATCGCTGGCTGGAGATTCCCGGTGGGGAGCGGCTCGCGGCGCCCATCCGCAACCGGGGCGATGCCGGGATCAGTGTCGGCACCCTCTCGAAGCCGTTCGGGCTGCCCGGGTTGCGGATCGGCTGGATGGCGGCCCCGGCGGACCTTGTCGCCGCCTGCTGGGCCATGCGGGACTACGTCTCCCTCAGCCCCGGCAAGCTCAACGATGCCCTGGCCGTCCTCGCGCTGCGCCATCGCGACCGTCTGGTCGAGCGCACCCAGAGCATCGTCACCCAAAACTTGGCCACCGCGGAGGCGTGGTTCGCGGCGCACGCGGACATGGTCGCCTGGACACCACCGCGGGGTGGACTGCTTGCGCTGTTGCACTACGCGCTGGATATCCCCTCTCTGGAACTCGCGAATCGACTGGCCGAGGAGTACAGCGTGATGTTGGCGCCCGGCTCGGCGTTCGGGCTGGAGCATACGCTGCGGATTGGCATCGGGCAGGCGCCACCGATCTTCGCCACGGGGCTGGAGCGGACCGCGGCCTGCTTTGCCGACCTTCGTGCCGCTGGCGTGGATCTGCGCCCGGGCGCTGATCTCGCGGCGGCAGCCCCAGCGCTCGTCGCCGGGACATCGTCATAGAGCGGCAGCCGGTTGAGCGAGGTGCGGCGACCCCTACCGGAACCCGCTCACCACTAATGCGAGGAGGCCGGCCGCTAGGAGCAGCCGGTAGACGATGAAGACGAGGGTGCTGGCACGCTGGAGGAAGCGCAGCAGTCCCCAGATAGCGGCGAAGCCGACGAGCGCCGATGTCAGACCACCGACCATAAAGGCTCGCGCTTCGCTTCCGCTCATGCCCGCCTGCACCGCGTCCAGCACTGCCTTGCTCGCTGCCGCAAGGACTAGCGGCGTGCCCAGGAGAAAGGAGAAGCGGGCCGCGTCGGCGCGTCGCAGACCCTGGAACAGGCCAGCGGTGAGGGTGGAGCCGGAGCGAGAGACGCCGGGCAGCAGCGCGGTGGCCTGGGCCAGACCGATGGTTAGGGCATCGCGCCACGTTAGGTGGTAGATGTCTCGCTTGTGGCCGGCGGTGCGCTCCGCCAGCCAAAGCAAAAGTGCTAACGCTGCCAGCAGGATCGCAATCAGGACAATCGTTTGGGTGCGGTGGGCCTCATTGTGGAAGAAATCCTCGATGACGCCCTGCCCGGCAAGCCCGGCAAGCAAGCCAGGGATGGTGCCGACCGCGATCAACAGCGCGAGGCGGGCCTGGTGGTCTGTCGCCGAGCCAGACTCCGGATCGCGCAACAGCAGGTGGACGCGCGTCAGGGCCCGGGGCAGCGCGAGAGCCATGCCGAACAGATCGTGCCAGAAGTAGGCGAACACGGCGACCAGGGTGCCGAGGTGAAGGGCGGCGTCGAACTGGAGCCCCGGCTCGTCCCAGCCAAGCAGCCAAGGGACCAGGATGAGGTGGGCGGAGGAGGAGATGGGGAGGAACTCCGTCAGGCCCTGCACAACTCCAAGCACCACCGCTTCCAGCAGGCTCATTGTTCTCCCGTCATCGCTTGACCGACCGCCGCTGCCGCCACCCGGCGTCCCGTCCCCCAACGCCAGTGGCTTCCTGGCGAGGCGAGCCTCTTCCGGGAGGCAGTGGCGTCGCGGCAACGGCCCACCGGCCGACACCATCTGGCACGACCGCACTCTCCCCATCCAGCTCCACATCGAGGCGAACCTGGTCTAGGGAGAGATGCTGACGCCACCATTCCAGCAGGCCAAGGAGTGTGATTGGAAAGAGGAGCGCGGCGTGAACGACCAAGGCATATGAGAGGGCGACGCTCCGGGACACGCCAAGGGCACCGTTAGCCACCCACAGCACGCCGTTCTCGAACGGTCCGACGTAGCCGGGGGAGGAGGGGATCAACGTCGCGAGGTTGGCAACCCCAGTGGTCAGCAAGGCAGCGGCGAGGCCCATCGCGTCGCGAAGTTCCAGGCCGAAGCCGCGCGCGATGGTCCAGTACATGGACGCTTCCAACAGCCAGGCCACTAAGGACGTGCCGGCAACCAGCGCCAGATCGGTCTTCCGGGTCAGCACGCCCAGGCCGCTTAGGAACGATTCGGCCAGCCGCTCGACCCGGTCGGTGATCGGAGTTGGCAGGGGGCCGAGCACGAGCTGGAGCAGGCGGTCGCGCAGGTTTCCCCCGAGTGTGAGCACGAACAAGCCGATCAGGACTGCCGCGAAGAGCACAAACGCGACCAGGGCGACCTGGCGCAACTCCGATGTCAGGCTGACGACGGTCGCGGCGGTGAGCATGAAGCCGAGCATGGTCAAGCCATCGAAGAGGCGCTCCACCGCGATGGTCGCCAGCGCCGAAGTCTTGCGAACGCCAAACCGACGACCTAGCACGTAGGAGCGAACCAACTCACCGGTCCGCAGCGGCAGCACGTTGTTGGCCATGTAGCCGACGACCACGATGGGGAACGCCTGACGAGCGGGCACATCGGCCAGCGGCCGCAGGAGTACGCTCCAGCGGATCGCCCGGATCCAGACCCCAGCGAAATAGAGGGCGAGGGCAGGGAGCAGGTAGAGGTAGTTGACTTGACCCAGGGCGTCCCGGATTTGGCCGAAGTTCTGTCCCCGGAACGCAAAGACCAGGAACAGAAGGCTGATCAGGATGCCAGCCCAGGCGCGCCACGATCTCACGCTGGAAGGCTCCGGTCGGAGCGAAGCGACTGAAGATGAGGGGAGAACCCCGGGTGAGAGGATTGAGCGGCGGCGTGTGACGTGAGGAGGGATCGAAGGGGCACGCGTGTTCGAGGCTCCACCGTCACACCAACTTCAGACGCGCCCCCACGGGCGGGCAACCCGGCGAGTATACGTGCCTCCCTGCGCGGGCGTCGAACACGAAAGGAAGGCAATTCACTGGAGATCGAGGATCGGGGTGGACAACCCCGGCCCTGCCTTCCCCAGCTTTCTCCTGACCAGACGCCAGCACAGAGGGGGTCTTGGGGGGTGTTGCACCAAGAACGACGCCCCGCCGGGACGCTGGCAGCGATCCCGCGGGGCATGGCAGGGCGTGGGCGGATTAGCGGTGGCGGAAGGTGATGCGACCGCGGGTCAGGTCGTAGGGGGAGAGCTCCACCACCACCTGATCGCCGGGCAGGACGCGGATGAAGTTCTTGCGCATCTTGCCGGCCAAATGCCCCAGCACGCTGTGCCCGTTCTCCAGTTCCACGGTGAACATCGCATTGGGCAGGGCATCGGTGACGCGGCCGTTGACGGTGATCGCATCGGGGTCCTCCCGCCGAACGCGCTCGGGGGGAGCGCCGGGGGTGCCGGGGGCGGGGGTCTTGACCGGTCGGGCCGGCCGTCGGTACTGCGGCTTCTTCGCCAAGGTTCTCCCTCCTGGTGCGGCGATCGACGTTGTCGATGCCGGTCTGGCGTCTCCACCGCGGGGCCGGCTCATCCGGCTGCCACGGTGGGTCCGCCTCGTGTTCTTTGGTTGCGCGGCTTCGTTAGGCCGAGGCACTCACCGGACGGCGACTGTCCTTCGGCTTGAAGCAGTCCGTGCAATAGACGGGGCGGGTCGGGTCCGGACGGAATGACACCGCCGAGGTCTGCCCGCAATCGTCACAGACGATCTCGTGCCGCTCTCGTGCGGCCCGGCGGCTTTCGCCCCGGCGAGCAGGAGCAGCGCCAGTCGCTGGGCTGCCGGTGCCCGCGGCCCATGCTGGCCGGTGCGGATCACGCCCGTATGTGCTAACGACTGACGCCGGAACGGTCGCATCGTCGCGGCCGTAGGCCTCGACTTCCGCATCATGAGCCACACCCGCGGGCGCCGCATGCTGTTGTCGGCGCTCCGGCCGTGTCCGCCGGGAGCCCGGCGCCGCGGGCGACGGGGAGGACGAGCCGGCCGGGGCGTCCTCCCAGGGGTAGCGAGCAGCAACGGCGGAGCGTGCTGACTCCAGAGACCGGTGCTCCGTTGTGACCTTGCCGCCGGTTGAAGACGCGCGGCTGGTTCGCCGGTTGTCCACAGCGCGTGACGGCGCGGGGCGGCGGGGGGGCAGTGACGGAGCGCGGCGATCATCATGCGATGCAGCGTTCGCCTCGGTCCCCTCAGGCAGGCCCGCGATGGCCGCTTCGGCCCCCGGCCAGGGAAGGCGGGGGATGCGCCGGCTCAGCCCGCGCTCGAGCTGCCGCCACTTCGCGCCATCCTCGGGTCCGAGGAGGGTCAGCGCCTGGCCTTTGCGACCCATGCGCCCGGTGCGGCCGACCCGGTGGGTCAGCAACTCGGACGACTCCGGCAGCTCGAAGTTGATCACCTGCTCGACGTTGCTGACATCCAGCCCACGGGCGGCGACATTGGTGGCAAGCAGGATCTGGACGGCACGCGAGCGGAAGTCCTCCATCACCTTGTCGCGGGCATTCTGCGAGAGATTGCCCTGCAGCGCCGCGACGGGGTAGCCCGCGGCCTCGAGCTGACGGGCGAGCTTCTTGACCCCGTGCTTGGTGCGGCCAAAGACGATCATTGCGCCCTCGCCACGATGGTCCAGCAGATCCCGCAACGCGCCAAGTTTGTCACCGTCGCGCACCTCGTAGGCCACGTGCTCAATCGCCGGGATGTCCTCCGGATTAGGATCGACGGCGACGCTGACCGGGTCGTTGAGGTGCTTGGCGGCCGTCTGGCGAACCCAGTCCGGCACGGTTGCAGAGAAGAGCGCGGTCTGACGGCTATTGGACGTGCGGGCGATGATCCGCTCGACGTCCGGGGCGAACCCGCGATCGAGCATCTCATCGGCCTCGTCCAGGACGAGGAAGCGAACCTGGTCCAGCCAGAGCGCTCCCTGGTTGAGCAGATCCAGCACCCGGCCCGGGGTGCCGACGACAACGTGGGCGCCGCGCTTCAGCTCCTCCCGCTGGGGGCCAAGCGCTCGGCCACCGAAGATAAGCGAGGTTTTGATGCCACGCGGTCCGCCAACCAGATCCAGCACGCCGCCAACTTGGACGGCCAGCTCCCGGGTTGGGGTAAGGACGAGGACCTGAACGGCGCGGCGGGCCGGATCGACGACCTCCGCCGCCGGGATGCCGAAGGCGAGGGTCTTGCCGGAGCCGGTCCGGGCCTGGCCGATCACGTCCCGCCCGTCAAGAAGGGCCGGGAGCGTCTCGGCCTGGATTGGAGTGGGCGTGTCGATGCCCATCTTGGCTAGCGCCTCGAGCGTGCTCGGGCGCAGGCGCATCTCGTGGAACGGGATCATGTCGGTCCCGTCCTTGGTCATCGGGTTGTCGAGAAGAACGGAAGGAGAACTAGGCACAAAAAGACCCTCTCAGCATTCGTCGCAGCGCGAGGCGCATTCATTGGGAACGGACGAGCCGGTCAGTACGGCTCGACGACCCCTGCGCTGCGAAGGCTGGAGGGTACATTGGCGTACTGTCGCGCGGCGGACCCGCGCATCCCTTGCACTTGTGCATTCTAGCACAAAGTGGCGGATTGAACCAGGTTAGTGGTGGCGCACTACCTGAGTCTCTCCAGCCATGACCATCTCATCCCCACGCCCGCCTGTCGCTCGCGCTGCGTCCCACCATCCCGATATGGTGCGAGCAGCTACATGTACCTGGGACCGATGTGTGAGACGTCTCTCTTCAAGCGTTGAGGGATGGGATATCTGAATGAAATCGTCATCAAATCTACGTGTCTCGCCTGTTCGTAGCATCACCATACTTTCTTGTAACAATATCGTCACAGTTTCGTGACATCTTCTCGCTACTTTGGCCTCACCTCG
>JADDPH010000043.1:7047-32904 GCA_016781925.1 Sphaerobacteraceae bacterium
GAATGGCGAACCCGGCTGAGGCCTTATTTGGCCTGGCCGGGTTTTGTCGTTGCCCGGCGTCTCTGGAGGCAAGCCATGCTGCACGGCAGAGAGACCTCCTCCGTCAGTCGCGCCCCGCCTCACCCCTCCCCTACATGACAAGGCGGGCAGGGTCACCAGACCAACGATGCCCCCCACCCGCCCCTCGCCCGTGAGTCGGGCCCAAGGGCCGCGCCGCACGGTGACGCCGAGTTTACCTGACTCGCGTCCCTGCGGGAATCCAACAGCACTCCCTTGGACCTTTGCTCTCTCCGGACCATCAACGTGGCGTCCCACCCAACCCGAGAGGGAGATCCCACTATGCGCCGTGCGTTTCCCGTCATCACGACTGCCCTGCTAGCGGCACTCCTCATGGTCTCGGTCGCCAGGGCCAACAGTGTCCACTTTAAGCCGCCGCACCGCGCGCCGACCTTCACCGACCTTGGCCTCACCCTCAATGCGGCCGGAGCACTGGCCGGACTGGGGAATGGCGACGTGCTGATTACGCTGACGGCCACCGGCACCCCGACCGCGACCTGCACCAACCCGGCAGGCGTTACCCAGCCGCCGGGACAGAACCCGGCGGAGGTCACCCTGACCGGGACGCAGTCGATACCAGACGCGCAGATCAAGAATGGCACCGTTGGCTTCGATGTCGAGACCGATGCGCCGGAAACACCAATCCCCGGTGCCCCGGGCTGCCCGAACCCGCAATGGACGGAAGACATCACGGATGTCGAGTTCACCAGCGCGACCATCACGGTCGAGCAGGGCGGCGAGGTTGTCCTCGAGAAAACCTACGCGCTCTAGCAAAACGACGAGCGTCTTTGGGGCCTAAGATTTTTCAGGAGCGAGGCATGACGACAACAGCCACTTCGTCCATCGAGACCGCTGTTGTCGTCATGTCCAGCTGTCGCTGCCCACTCGGCTGCGCCTGCACCTGTTCCTGTCGTTGTTTGAACGCCACGCCGGACGAATCAGAACCCCGCTCTCAAGGAGGGAGCGGGGTTCCCTTTTGTTCCCCCTCGCGGAAATGACGGGACGGAGTGATGGGCCATCTCGCGCCATGGTGGCGCGATCGCGGAAGGCATCTACGAAGGAGTAGACGCAACAATGGACGGTCAGAAGTTCGACGACATCACGAGAGCCCTCGCGACGGGGACCTCCCGCCGCAAGATGCTCAAGGGCCTGACGGCAGGAGCCCTGGCTGCCGCGTTTGGGCTGCGCCGAGCAGCCAACATGGAGGCCGCCCCAACCTGCCGAGCCCTCGGCGAGGCCTGTAAACCGGGCCCCACCGGCACCGAGGAGGGCACCTGTTGTTCGGGCCAAAACCTCTTCTGTCAGAAGGTGGCCGAGACCGGAGCGGACCGGTGTGAATGCGAAACTGGCTTCGTCCGCTGCAACGGTCAGTGCGTCTCGATCAGTTGTCCCGGTGGCGGTGAACTCGATACCACTGACTGCACCTGCAAGTGCCCGAGTGGGACGGAGCCATGTGGTGGTAACTGCCTGCAGCCGTGCCCAGCAGGACAGACGCGCAACACGTCAATCTGCGCCTGCGAGTGCGACACCTCCTGCTCAGTGACCGGCGCAATCCAGGATCCGTCTACCTGCGCCTGCTCCTGCCCGTCGGGCACGGTGGAGTGTAATGGGGCATGCGTGTCGACTACATGCCCGACGGGGCAGACCTTCAACTCCCAGGCCTGCCAGTGTCAGTGCTCTCCATGCACGGTCATCGGCGCGGTGCAGGCATCTGACTGCACCTGCTCTTGCCCGAGCGGCACCGTAGAGTGCAACGGCGCGTGCGTGTCGACCACGTGTTCCGGGGGGCAGACCTTCGACACGGCTACCTGCTCGTGTTCCTGCGCGTCGACTGAGGTGTTCTGCAACGGCCAGTGCTATGACCCGGCGACGACGTGCGCTGGCTTGCACAACAAGATCTTCAACATCGAGTGCTGCAATGCGGGCTCGAACCCGTGCCAAAACCCAGGCCAGCCGTCTGGGCGCTGCAAGGCGTAAGGAAGGGACGCCCACTTCACTCCACATCCGTCAGTTGGACTAAGACCACTGGTGGGGCGCTCCCGAAGAGGAGCGCTCCACCATCGATTAGCGCCTCGAGCGGCACCGGTTCGGAGCCGATCGTCACGTCCCTAGGAGAGACCGGATGGGTGTCGCGCTCCTCTCGGTTGGTGAATGGCTAGGTCTGACGGCGGGACTGCTCGGGCTGGTCCTTGCAACCGTGCAGGGATGGGTGCTGGTTCACCTACTGACCCAGAACGGTCGCTTGCTCATCCGGTTGGAAGGGTTTGAGACACAAGCGCGCCTCTCGGGGGAACCCCCCCGTGCCCCTCAGACTCTGGCGGGCGTGGGGCTGCCAATCGGAGCAACGGCCCCCACCTTCAGCCTCCCGGGTCTCCACGGCGAGATACTGACGCTGGACAACCTCCGGACGAGGGGGGGACCGGTGCTCCTCATCTTCTCCAACCCCGGCTGTGGTCCCTGCATCTCGCTGCTTCCCGAGATCGGGCGCTGGCAGCGCGAACACGCTGGACGGCTGACCGTGGCTGTCTTGAACTACGGTGATCCAGAGGCCAGCAGGGTCACGGCGATGGAGCATCGACTGGCCTCTGTCCTGCTCCTCAAGGATCGTGCGATCGCCGAGGCCTACGGGTCGGACGGAACCCCAGACGCGGTCCTGATCCACCCGAACGGGACAATTGACAGCGGACTAGCCATGGGCACCGAGGCGATCCGCGATCTCGTAGCCAGCGCGACCAGCGATGGCGCTCCCTCGTTGCAACCGCACATGCTGTCTCTCGGAGTCACGGGCCGAAAGATCCCCGCTTAGTGCCCGAAGCCGCTACTGCTGGAGAGGACGACCACATCACGGGATGACGCTGCTCTGACCCTGCATCCGGCTCAAGGCGCGCAACGCGGAAGCTGGGGCGGGCGTTCACAACGGTGATCTGAGCCGAGAACGGCGGGAAGGTCACGTCGGCCACGTCCAAATGCCCGACAATGTGTCACCCAGGCCGGAGGACCACCCAACCTCTCGATCTCGTGCTGACCGGAAATCCCTCGCCTCATTGGATGCCCAGTTTGCCCCTACGCCTGTCCCGTAGGCCGTCCACAACGGAACGCTCCATATCTGATTCATGCCAGAGGTGCCTTGATTCATAGGAGTATGGAAGGGCCGGTTGACAGGTGTTCCCGAATGTACAGGTCACGTGTGCGGCGCTACGCAGCGTGCGGCAGAGGGCGGATCTACCCTGGAATCACGGTCGGAGCCCCTCGCTCCGGCCCCCGGGAGTGGCGCAGCAACCCGAGCCGATGGAGGGCATCGCGATGACTGACCTGGAACTGAGTGGCTTCGCCGAGCAGGTGGCTGACGACGCCCGGCGCGTCTTTGGAGCGACGGCCAGCCCCGCGGTGCTCGATCAATACGCCCGCGAAGCGGTGCTCGATCTCTGGATGACCGGCCCCATGATCACGGTCGATGCCGCCGAATCGGCGCTGGCTCGGGTGCGGGCCGCGCTCGCGTCCGGAGCGCGCTCCACGGTTCCAAGCGCAGCCGCGGCTTAATCCTTGGCGATAAAGGGGCAGACCGGCGGATGGAATGACGGTTGCAGCGAGCCGACGCGGTCATCGTGCCAGCAGCGGACAGACGCTGACCTCCTCCTAAGTCGTGGTCCCATGACGATCGCGACCCGCTGGGTGAGCCTGCGCCAGGTCGCCGCATGGTCCTGCGGGTCCAGCACGATGGAGCGTCAAGGCGGAGCCCTTCCGCACTGCTCCGATGGGGCCAAAGCCGGGGCTGCATCCGGTAGGTCGACGGTGGGTTTGGCCTACTCAACCGTCCCGCCACGACTGACTTCGAAGGCGGCCTCGTCGCGCAGGTAGAGATCGTAGTTGAGGGTCTGCGCCGCGACGGCGCCTTCATGGACCGCCGTGCTGACCTGGTGGGACGAGAAGCGGGTCACGTCCCCGGCGGCGTAGACCTGGGGCACGGAGGTTCTGGCTTCCTGGTCCACCTTAATGTAGCCGCCCGTCGTCAACTCCAGGCCGAGCGCGCGGGCAAGGTCGTTATTCGGGTCGGCGCCCTGGTGGCTGAAGAGGTGATCCAGTTCCAACTCGCCGATGCCTTCCACCTCCACTGCGGCGAACTCGCCTTCTTGCTTGGCTCTGGCTCCGGCCAAGCGGCCAACGACGACCCGGATGCTTCGCTCATCGAGCCACTTGACCCGATCCGGGCTGAGACCGAGCGAGCCGCTATTGGTCAGCAGCGTTACCTCTTTCGTGAAGCGGAGCATCTGGACGGCGAGTTCGGCGGTTTCCTCATTGTTGCCGACCACGAGCACCCGCTGACCCTGCATCTCAAAACCGTCGCAGACGATGCACCAGTGCATGGTGCGGCCGATGTACGCCTCGTAGCCGGGGAAGTCGGCCCAGCGGTCGTGGACACCAGTGGCAAGGATCACTGCCCGAGCCAACAGTGCGAGTCCACCCGGGGCCTCGGCGCGAAAAACAGCATCCTCCCGTCCGATGCGAGCGACCTCGGCATCATAGAAGCGTGCCCCGTACCGCTCGGCCTGCTCGCGGCCCCGTTTGCTCAGCTCGACAGCGGTGATCCCCTCGGGAAACCCCAGGAAGTTCCGGTTCATCTGCGCCCAATCCGAGCGTCCCTCGCGCCGGCAGTCCACAACAGCGACCCGGCGGCAGGCCCGAGCCAAGTTGACCGCCGCCGACACGCCGGCCGGACCGCCCCCGATGACGAGCGCGTCGTACTGTTCAACAGTCGGATTGACGTCCATCCCACGATCCCCCAGGGGTAAGCAGGCCGTGCGGGAGGCCCCACGCACCGCTTCTTACACAGGCCGTGCCACGGCAGTCAGGCCGAGCCACGACCACGTCGTCCGACATCGTTAGCGACTCCTTGGTGAGAAGATGGCCGCTTCGCACCTCCGCTGACGCGCCAGTCGATCGACCGAGGTGACCCTGAGGAACGGCTGGCCAGTCACGTCACCGACGGACGATGTGCCGATCAGGTCGCGCGGGGCTGTGTTGCTTGTCGCCGCCCGCAACACCGTCCCAGTCTCCGTCGACTGGCGCTTCACCTCCAAGGGCGCCCGCATCACGTTCAAGCGCCACTCCCGTGGACCTCGCGGATGCCAGACCTCTCGGCGACGTGCAACGACGGGAGGTAGTCGGAGCTGGTGTCGAGGCGGCACTTGCCGTGGTTGCGGGAGCCCGGGTGCGACTGTTCGGTGGTGACATCGGCGAGTCAACCGGCGACGTTGGCGCGCAAGGTATCCCCCAGCTTGAAAGAGTGGGGCGTCGACCTGGTAGGAACGGAGCGCCGATGCGGATTGGCGCTCCGTTCAGCTTCATCATGTTCCGGCCCAGGGAGGGTGACATGCAGACGGCCGGACTGCCTGGTTCACGGTCACATCGGGGCTATGGTGTCTCCACCGGTCGCTCGTCGAGGACGACATCCAGGGTTTGTTGCTCACCGTCCCGTTCGACGGTCAGCGTGACTGTCTCCCCAGGGTCGTGCTCGAACAGCACGTTGAGGAGCGGGTGGGCGGTGTCCACTTTTTGGCCGTCAACCGCGGTGATCACGTCGGCGACCTCGATGCCTGCCTCCGCCGCCGGTCCGCCGTCAACCACGACGGTGACACGTTGGCCCGAGGCGGCCAGGGCACTCTCGATGCCGAGGAACGGTCGGGCCACCTCGCCGTTCGCGATGAGTTGCTCCGTGATGTCCAAGACAGCGTCCATGTCGATGGCAAAGCCCATCTGACTCCCGGTGGCGCTCCGCCCGGAAGCATTGCTCCCGGCCACGTTCATCCCGATCACCTCGCCCCCCAAGTCGATCAGCGGTCCGCCGGAGTTGCCTGGCCAAAGCTCGGCGTCGTGCTGGATAAGGTTCGCAAGCTCGTAGCCGTTGCCCGTGTCAAGCGCCCGGTCGACGATCTCGACACTGCCCGTGGTCACGGTATTGGGGTACTCCCCGAGTGCCGTGCCGATCGCAACCACGGTGTCGCCAAACTCCACAGTGTTGGATTCGCCAAGGGTCACGACGCCCGGCACCTCAGCGGTGTCGCCCATATCAATCTGGAGCACCGCCACGTCCTGGAAGGCATCACGGCCGATCAGCGTTGCGTCCACGGTCGTGCCGTCCGAGAACTGCACCGACAGCGCCTCGGCTCCTTCGATGACGTGACTGTTGGTAACGACGTGACCCGCCGTGTCGAGAATGAAGTCCGAGCCGATCCCAACCGCCTGTGGTTCGTTCGGTCCACCAAAGGGAGCCGGGATCTCTTGCAGGTTCTTGACGGTGACGACAGCCGGGTTGACTTCCGCGGCGATCGTCGTGACCAGATCGGCGGTCGTAGCCTCCGCGGAGCTATCAGATCCCACCTGCGCTGTGAGGACTTGGCCTCCCTCGATCGCCAGGGTGCCAAGTCCCCTGTGGGACGCCGGCACCCCGGTGGCTCCGAAGACGTCGCCGTAGAGGACCAGCGCGACGACGAGAGTCACCGCGGCAAGAAGGCCGGAGAGGTGTCGCCGCAGGGATGTTGGCGTGCGTCCCATGAATTGCAATCTCCTTCGCGTGTGACGCCGCGAAACCTGCCGCCTGAGCCGGTCATCTGGAACCGGGCCCCCGCCACACGGCCGAGTGATCGTGGCAGCAGGGCCGGGGAATGACGGGCGAGCAAGGGCGGGGGCTGCCGCCGCCCTGCTCCAAGCCAGCCAAATTCCCGACTTGCGAACCGTTACGGATTCCTCGTGAAGAAGATCGGCTCCCTCACCGCTACCGACGGTAGGGCACAAAGCTCAAGAGGATGTCTGAGCTTCCTGGGAAGATGCTGGGAACCTTAAAGCTGGCGCCTGGCGACGTTCAGGGCCAGCTGTGCTTCGTGGGCGAGCGAGTGACAACGACGGAGATGCCGATACTTGACGCGGACCGATCACGTCTGAGGAAACACGCGGCCACGATCAGACAGAGGCGGACGTATGCGGTGGGGACGACCTCCTGGCCGGCCAATGATCCCTTGGCTTGGCAAGCGTTAGTGGAGCGGCGGGTTCCTGCTGCCCGGCGTTCTGCCCATGGCGGCTTCGGCCCACTCACGGGCATGCCGTTCGGTCCCAGCAAATTCTCAGGGAGTGTTGAGAGCCTCTTGAGCTTGGTTCCCTAGAGTGCTTCTTGCTGGCCCGTACCGGGTGGTTGTGCGGGAAGAACAGTTGGTAAGGAGGAAGGAGCAGAAAGGACACGAGATCGATTTTCCGGGGGCGATGGGACCGTTCGCGGAACTCGGCGGGGACTGGCCGCCGCGCGTTCGACCCGCCGCACCGGGTACGACGGCGTTCAGCGCATGGGCACACGGGACACGTGGAGCGGCAACCTTCGCGGATGCACTTCAAGAGGAGATCAATGATGGACACGATGCGGGACCCCAGGACACCTCGACGCTTCGCCCTCATTGCCGGACTGACGGCACTGCTTGCGCTCTTCCTGAGCGTCGGGCTGATCGGGTCGGCATTTGCTCAAACAGATGCGACAGGCCAGGACGCGGCAACCCCAACTGGCGAGGACACCGGCGGCGACAGCTACCAGGACTTCCTTGACCAGCTCGCCGCGAACTTGGGTGGCACGGATGCAGCCGCTCTGGACGCGGCAATCCGGACGACACTCAAGCAGACCGTCGACGCTCGGCTGGCGGCCGGCGAGATCAGCGCCAATGCTGCCGACGCGCTGAAGCAGCAGATCGATACTGCTGACGTCCCGCTTCGCCACGTCGGTTTGATTGGAGGACGGCTCGGGGGCGGACTGGATGGCCTCGGTCGCGGCGGCTTTGGCCACGGTCGTGGCCATGGACCCCTTGACGACCCCTTCGGGGAGGTGGGCCGGGGTTTCGGCCGGGGGGCGATGGCGCTCGACCTTGACGCGCTGGCGAGCTTCCTCGGCGTCTCGGTGGATGATCTCCAACTTGAGCTACGACAAGGGATGAGCCTAGGGGAGATGGCCGCGGCTCAAGGGAAGAGCCGGGACGAACTCCGGGCATTCCTGACCGAGCAGGTTCAGGACAACCTCGACGCGCTCATCGACGCGGGTGCCGGGACAGAGACAGACGACGACACCGCCACACCGGCAGCGGGCACAACGGCCGCGTCCGCTGACACCACCTCGGTGTAAGCATCGATGCGGACACCGCCCTGGCTTGGAGAGAGGGGAGGTGGACACCTCACGGCATCCATCCCGTCATCCCTTCCCCCCAGCCGCCAGATGAGACACGGCAATGCCCCGCCCTACCCGGTGGGGCACTGCCGTGTCTGGACGACCGATCACCTTTCCCACTCCCGCGCCAGCAGGTCACGAAGACCAACCATTGCTGCTACCGGGAGGGAGCCGCAGGGCGGCCGGTCCGATCGTGCCCGTCAAGCTGCGCCACTGGTTTTCACAGGAAACTCCCAGGAAACACCGAGGCGACCTTGAAGTGGACGTCCTAAAGTGGGTCGTGTTGGACGAGCGTCCACGACGGCCACGGGCCGGCTAACGGCAGTCACCCGGGCCACGGGATCGGACGATACCAGAATGGAGTGCATGATCTTGGACACGATGGCGAACACGACACTCACGCGTCGCCGGTTGCACCACTTGGCCCTTAGCGTGCCGGCGCCGCTCGCCCTCACGCTCCTGGGCGGCCGGATGGCGGGTGTGACCCTCGCGCAGTCGGCCGACGCGACGGCCACATCGGGCGCGACCCCCGGCGTGGCCGCGACGCCGGTGTTGGCACCGACCCCGGCGTGCAGTGACGATGACGATGATGAGGCCACGCTTGAGCAGACAGAAGGACCGTACTTCACGCCGAACTCTCCGGAGCGCGCCTCGCTCTTGGAGCCGGGCGTGGAGGGAACCAAGCTCGTCGTGACCGGCTACGTCTATTCGACTGACTGTCAGCCGATTGAGGGCGCCCTGCTCGACTTCTGGCAGGCAGACAACGACGGGGAGTACGACAACGCCGGCTACACACTGCGCGGCCATCAGTTCACTGACAAGGACGGCCGTTACGAACTGACGACTATCGTGCCCGGCCTCTATCCCGGCCGGACACGGCACATCCACGTCAAGGTCCAGGCCCCGAATCAGCCCGCGCTCACCACGCAGCTCTACTTCCCTGACGAGCCGAGCAATGACTCGGACGGCATCTTCGACCCCTCCCTGGTCATGGACCTCCAGGAGCGTGACGACGAGGCCGAGCGGGAGGAGGGGGCCCTGGGCTTCTTCACCTACGTGCTTGAGGTTGCCTGACGTCAGGTTCCCCAGTGAGCCATCCGTCCCTGACGCGGGGGGCGAGAGGCATCAATGTGGCGGCCAAGGACTCTCTACGCCGCAGTGCGCGACCAGCGGGATTGAATCAGCAACAAGACGAAGACACGACCGACGCAGTGGCGAGTCAGGTGTGACACGCAGAGGAGCTACACCCTTGAACCCAGTGACCCCGAACGGAGCACGAGCCTATCCGTGGTCGCACAGGACCAGGACGTTGGTCGTGATCGCCCTGTCCTGCCTCCTGTCCCTCAGCGCCCCACTGGGGCGATCCGCCACGGCACAGGAGGCGACGCCCACCGCAACCATCACAGAAGCCGGGGTGCTCGAGACCACCCCATCGACCCTCGCCTGCGCAGCGGTCGGAAACGCCCCTGCTCCCACCGCGGCGGCCTCTGAGGCGACCGAAACGCCTGCCACGACGCTCACGATCGTCAGTGAGGAATCAGAGGCCCGTTACCGGTCTCAGGAAGAACTCGCGGGGCAAGGCGCCAACGAAGCGGTTGGGAAGACGAACGCCATGATCGGGCAAATCCTCTTCGATGCCGCCGGGATGCCTCTGGCCTGCTCCCGCTTCGACGTCGATCTGCGGACGCTGACGAGCGACGAAGCACGGCGGGACAACTACCTCTACAACAACACCCTGGAGACCCAGCAGTACCCGCTGGCAACATTTGTCCTGACCGAGGTCCAGGGGTTGACCGCACCGCTCGCTGATGGAGAGGAGACGACCTTCTTCCTGATCGGGAATCTGACGGTGCATGGCGTCACCAAGCTCGTCGCCTGGGAGGCGACCGTGACCCTCGACGACGACACGCTGAAGGGGAGCGCCTCCACGACCTTCGACATGCCCGATTTCAACATCGAGCCGCCCGTGATCGGACCGGTGGTCTCGTTGGACGAGACGGTCAAGCTCGAGGTGGACATCACCGCTGAGCGGGTGGCCTGATCACCTGCGCCTGACCCGAGCCGGGCCGCGTGGGTCACTCAGTGCCATGCGGCCCGGCCGATTTCTCAAAGGGAGCGTGATCGCGATGACCTACTTCCGCCGGCGCCGCTGGCTCACCCTCCTGGCCACAATCGCGCTTATCGCCGCGCTCGTCATTGGGGGCTACGGGATGTTCTAGGGAGTGTCGCCGGCCGCCTTCCCTGGCAGGAGGACCCCACCAGAATCCCGATCACCCCGTTCGCGGATATTCCCGGCTTCGGCGCCCCGACGCCAGTGTCGAGCGTCACGTCGCCGGCTACGGTCTCACCAGCCGATGCGGCGCTCCGCATCGACGCAATGGGGGGTCATGCTGACGCTTTATCCATGCCCGCCATCTGGGCCACTCGATCGCCCTGGTCCTGAGGGCGGCGCTCAAGGAGGCGGCTGTCGTCGCACTGGCATGGTTGGTCGCGTGGCCGGTTGAGGAGGGTCTCGGTGTGGACATCACCCCATCGCGTCGTGCTTGCCTTGGTCACTGACGTCCGGCGGGGCCATGCTCACCGGCGCCCGTTCGTGGGGGCCGGCTGGATCAGGTCAACGCGAGGCATGTGATGGCCCTTCTCTGGGAGAACGACGATGCTTACGAGTTATCGAGAAGGGCGAGCATGCTCCTGACGCTGCTCATTGTTGCCGTGATCGTCGCTTGGTGATGGCGTCCGTGGCCCTGTGGACGCGGACCGCACGTGCAGGTGCGGACCTTAATCACCCCAGGCATCACCGAACGTCCTGGTCGACACGATGAGCTTTCGCCCGGCTGGACACCGTCGCCGTGGTGGCTGACTGCCCCGTATGGCCGTGACAGGGCGGATGGTCTTGAAGAACTCGAACCGATGGATCGCGTCCGGGAGGAGGTGGCAGGTCTAGATAACGAGCTGGGACTGAAACTACCAAGGGGGGGGAAGGGGATGATGCTGTTGGACAGGCACTCAGGGCAGGTGGGAACGAGCAGGAGCAATGCGGTCCAGCCCATCGTCAACGTGATGGGCGATCACGTTGCGCTTGGTCCGCTCTCTCGTGAGGTGCTGGGAGATTACCAACGCTGGCTTAACGACTTTGCCATGCTCGCCTCGCTCGATCGGCGCTTCCGACCCATCACCATTGACTGGATCGAGGGCTGGTACGAGCGCCACGCCAAGGGCGTTGCTCATACGATGGTCTTCACGCTCTGGGAAGTCGCCGGGTGGCGCCCGATCGGTAACGGCGCCCTCCAGGATATCGACTTCCGCAATCGGACGGCTGAGTTCGGCTTGTTCATTGGTGAGGCCGATCGACGCGGCCGGGGCTTCGGTACTGAGGCCGCAAGCCTCCTGCTAGAGTTCGGGTTCCGGGTCCTGGGGTTGCACACCATGATGCTGCGCGTCTTCGAGTACAACCTGGCCGCCCGCCGGTGCTACGAGCGGGTCGGCTTTCGCGAGTTCGGTCGTCAGCGCGAATCCCAGTTCATGGATGGTCGCTTCTGGGATGTCATCTACATGGAATGCCTCGCGGCTGACTTCGCCACAGCAGTACCGTCGATCATTCACACCAATCGAGCAGGCGGAGGAGCACCCGAACCGAGCCGTGTCACCAAGGGTGATGCGACAGGAAGCGTGTCCTCCCCGAGAGGAGACCATGACGATGAACGCGCGTCGTCCGCGTGACGAGGCGATCCTGGTAGTGGAGGACGAGGAGCCGATCCGGGAGCTTGTGGCCACCGCTCTCCGGTTCACCGGTTTTCGGGTGGAAACCGCTGTGTCCGGCGGGGAAGCGATCGCGGAGGCGCGCAACAGTCCCTACGATCTGATCGTCCTGGACGTGAACCTGCCGGACCTGGATGGGTTTGCGGTGTGCCGCAAACTTCGCTCAAACGGCGATCAGGTCCCGGTGGTCTTCCTGACCGCCCGCGACGACCCAGCGGATCTTCGCGCCGGCTTTACCGGTGGCGGCGATGACTACGTGACCAAGCCCTTCAGCTTGGAGGAACTGGTGCTGCGGATCGAGGCGGTGCTGCGCCGGAGCCGGAGCGTTGAGAACGAACCGGCCCACCTCGTCTGCGGCGATGTGATGCTGGACGAGGACGCCCACCGGGTCTGGCGTGGTGGCGTTGAGGTCACGCTCTCGCCAACGGAGTTCCGCCTGCTGCGGTACCTCCTGCTCAACCGCGATCGGGTCGTCTCCAAGACCCAGATCCTCGACCATGTCTGGGACTATGAGTTCGCGGGCGACCCGTCAAGCGTCGAGACGTACATCAGCTACCTGCGCCGGAAACTCGACGATCGTGACGGCCTGCTGATCCGGACGGTGCGAGGGTTTGGCTACGCCTTGCGTGCACCCGGGGTCGAGGCGCCGCGGAGATGATCCGGCGAGCACCGCACCCCTGGAGGGCCGAGGGATGAGCATCCGGACCCGGCTGGCGATCGCGGTCGTGCTCGTGCTGGCCGTCACGCTTACGCTGCTTGGCGCGGTCCTTGTCCGCACGACGCGAGCGACGCTGGTCGCTCAAGTCGATGAACAGGTGTTGACGAGTGCCGCGCGGACGGAGGGGAAGGTGCAGGGCCGACGCGGTGGTCACCAGCCAACGGGCAACGGAGGCACCGATCAGACCACAGCGGAGGAGTTCGACCTCTACGAGAACCCGGTCGCCCACTTCGTCTACTCCGTTAGAGGAGAGGTCATCCGGGCGGACCCGTCCGGCTTCGCCGATGCTCCGAAGTCCCCGCCGCGCGTGCCGCCGATCCCCAGCGCCCGGGTCAACGCCCTGGTCAATCGGATCGTCACCACCCGCGCGATCGACGGCTCGTTCTCCTACCGGATGCTGATCCAGCGCGGTGCCGGTGGCGAAGTCTCAGTCACGGCCGCTTCACTGGCCGCGGCAGAGGCGGCCGTTGACCGGCTTGTACGTATCCTCCTTGGAGTTGGGACGCTGGCGTTGACTGCGGCAGCCCTAACCAGTTGGTGGCTCATTCGCCGCGAGTTGCGTCCGGTCGATCGGATGGTCGAAACGGCCGCCGCGATCGCCGATGGTGACCTCAGCCGGCGGGTTCCCGACGCCGATCCGCGCACGGAACTGGGGCAACTGGGACGCGCCCTCAACGAGATGCTCGGTCAGATCGAGCGCGCGGCGCGGGCCAGGGAGGCGAGCGAGGAGCGGCTACGCCGCTTCGTCGCCGACGCGGCCCACGAGTTGCGGACTCCACTGACATCCTTGCGCGGGTACGCCGAACTCTACCGGCAGGGAGCCATCCCCGACGCCGAGGGCGTCGGCAACGCCATGCGCCGCATTGAATCAGAGGGCGGACGGATGGCCCGTCTTGTTGACGATCTGCTGCTCCTCGCCCGGCTGGATCAGCAGCGCGGTCTGGAAAGGAAGCCTATTGACATCGCCGATCTGGTCCGGGAGGCGGTCACGGACTTCGCCGCCGTTGAGCCTGAGCGGCCCGTGACGGAGGCGTTAGACGGCGACGCGATCGTCCTGGGCGATCCCATCCGCTTGCGTCAGATCATCGACAATCTGCTTGCCAACACTCGGATTCACACGCCCCCCGGTACCCCCGTTCATGTTGCCGTCACACCAAGCGCGGGCTATGTCGACGTGTCTGTTGCCGACGAGGGGCCAGGGATCGCTCCTGACGATCAGGATCGGGTGTTCGAGCGTTTCTGGCGGGCAGATCCTGCTCGTGTCCGGAGCCGGGGCGGCACCGGTCTCGGCCTTGCCATCGTTGCCTCACTTGTGCAAGCCCATGGCGGCACCATCGCGATCACCAGCGAGCGGGGCCACGGTGCTACGTTTACCGTCCGGCTGCCGCTTCTAGGGTCGGAGTCCATCGTCTCTGAGATTCCCGGCTCGGCGTCCCCGGGCACCCCATCACCGGCAATGCTTCCGGCTCCGCGTGGCACCACATCCTCCAGCCGTCCCGGGATTGCTCACCGGTAACACCACATCCCGTTGACCAGCCGCGGTGATCCGAGAGTCCAACTCCGGCCAGCCCCCCTTGTCCAAGTTCGGACAAGGGGGGCCGGGGACGAGGGCCGACGCCGGCCGCGATGGAGCCGTTCAGCCGGATCCCGTCAGGTCGCTCACCCGGCTGGCACGGTGCCCATTGTGCGCCACGGCCTCGCCCTCGCTTACGGATAGAACACGGTCCCGTAGTACTGGTTGTACCCCCCGATATCCGGGAACGCCGTGCCTGAGATCGCATTGATCCCGGTGAATGGGACGGACGACCGGCTCAGCCCGCCGTCGCTCGTTCGCCAAACATCCATCTCAAGGTGCGGCACCACAGCGTAGCCATTCCCACCCGGCCCGGAAATGGTTCCCAGGTATTGGCCCTGGCTGACAGTCTGGCCCGCCGTCAAGCTTGAGAGGAACGTGGCGTGGAACATGGCTACCGCGTAGCCGTTGCCCATGTTGATCGCGATTCCGCCGGAAGGCGCGTGGGTCCAGCGGATGGTGCCGCTGACCGGCGACAGCACCGACTGCCCCGCGGTGTTGCCGTCGACGCGCGCCAGGTCGAAGGCGTAGTAGTACTGGGCGAGCGCATCGCGGTTCTGGTGCGTGCCGCCGTTGTAGCCCTGGATGATGTTCCAGGCAGCGCCGCTGGCGAGCGGCCAAACGATGCCGCTGCCTCCGCCGCCCGGCGGGGGCGTGGTGCCGGACCCGCCGATGCTCAAGTAGGCACCGTAGGCCCAGCCGCTCCGGCCCGCATAGGTGACTGGATAGAAGCCGTTTTGGGCTGAACCGGTGACGGTGACCGTGCCACCGGATGGAATGACCGCGATCACCGCGTCCGAGGTGCTTGGTCCGGCGCGGAGATTGACGGCGGCGGTGGCGACCGCCGTGCCGGTGCCGCTGCTTGGGGGTGTCGTCGGCGGTGGATCGGTCCCACCGTCCGTGTCGAGATACGTCGCGTAAGCCCAGCCCTCGCGACCATTGAAGGAGACCGAGAGGAAGCCGTTGCTGCTGTTGCCCGTGAGCGTGACAGTGCTCCCCGCTGGCATCACCGCGATCACCGCGTCTGCCGTGCTCGGTCCCGCGCGCAGGTTGAGCGAGTTGGTGACCGTCGCGGTGCCCGTCCCGGGGCTCGGCTCCGGCGTTGGGGGCGGAGTGGCGCCACTGGTACTGAGGAAGGTGGCGTAGGCCCATCCGGTGCGGCCGTTGTACGTCACGCCAAGGAAACCGATGGCGCTCTCCCCCGTGAGGGTCACGGTGGCGCCCGCCGGCATCACGCTGATGACCGGATCACTGGTGCTTGGGCCTGAGCGCAGGTTGAGCGCGGACGTTACCGTCGTGGTGCCACTGGCCGGCGGCAGCGTGCCGGACCCGCCGAGGGTAAGGAAGTTGGTGGACGCCCACCCCCCGGTGCCCTTGTACGTCACCGGGTAGAAGCCGTTCTGCGCGTTGCCGGTAATCGTGACAGTGCTCCCCGCCGGCATGACGAGCAGCACCGCATTTGTGGTGCTCGGACCCGAACGAAGATTGAGGGCGGTGGTCGTGGTTGCCGTCTGGCCGTCGCTGCCGACGGCGGCGGTGGTGACCTCAGTCGCGTTTACGTCGGCGGCGGTCGTCGTCCCAGTCTCGCTCGTCGCGCCAGCGAGAAAGTCGGCAACGATATAGCCCGTCCCAGCCGTAGTTTTGGCTTGATACCAGACTGACCCATCGTCAGCAGTGATCGGCCCGTCGAGGACGGCGACGGTCGTCCCCTCTGGCAGCATCGCCAGCACCTCGGCATCGTAGCCGGGCGCGGCGCGGAGACGAACATCATCGCCGTTGGCAGCGGCAATCGTCGCGTTGCTGCCAATCTCGAGATCGGAGGCGGCGAGCGATAAGGGCGGTGCGAGCAGACCAAGGCAGAGCAGTCCCACCAGCACGGGGACGAGCCAGCGGATGGCTCCCTGGCGGAGCGTAGGCATTATCCTTCCCTCCTGGACATCTGACCCGGCCGGGCAGCCCCCCCGGCCGTCCCGTGGGTGGCGGGACATCGACCCCTGTCGAACCTCCTTCCCTTCGCTCCTTGGCAACCGAACGGCAGACCCCAGCCGGTCCATGCCCATCACGGCAGCACGAGCTTTTGCAACGACGGCCAAGCTGTCACGGCACGCCAGCACGCAGTGTCGCGGAGAAACGCTAAGTTTGGCAACTCGCGTGGTTTGTCTTGGGTTTGGCTAGGATCCCCGCTCCTGCGCTTGATGCAGGGACTCACTCCGGGCTGGATGTCGCCTAATCATCATTGCATGGATCCAGAGGCCGGGGGCATTTGACGGTCGTCCGGTATCATTCCCGTCAGGTTATGGCGATGGTGACGAATTGAGACCTGGGGCAGCTATGGCAGCATGGACGGAGGCGATGACGGATCGGACCCTGGTCGGCGCCCGTGGTTCTGCTCCGCTGTGTCCCATCCAGACGGCCAAGGAGGGTGCGTTGGGATCGATCGTCGCCCCGGCCGAAAGCGACCTTTCCAATGCTTTCCACTGAGAGCATCGCGGCCGATGTCGCCGCCATCGACCGTCTCGACGTGGTCAAGACCTCGTTGAAAGTGCTTCGGCGGGCGACGGGGCTGCGTATCGTGCTGGTCGCTCGGGTGACCGACGAGTCCTGGACCGCTTGCGCGGTGCTGGACGAGGCTGGTTTTGGTCTCCGGCCGGGCGACAACCTAGACCTGTCGACCACCTACTGAAGCGTCGTCGGTGGCGCGGTCGCGCCGCTGCTGATTAATCGAGCGAGCGCCGATCCGCGCTTTGCGAACCACCCCGGCTTCACGTGTCACGGCATCGAGAGCTACATCGCCGTTCCCCTACGGCGGCGTGACGGGAGCAACTTCGGCACGCTCTGCGCGCTCGACTCTCAACCCGCCGAGTTGGACGAGCGAGACTTCGAGATCTTCAACTTGCTCGCGGAACTGATCGCGTTCGAGCTTGAGGCAGACGAGGATCGCCGCCGACGGCAGGCCGAGGAGGAAGAGCGGCGGGCGTTCGTGGACGCCGTCGCGCACGATCTCAAGAACCCCCTGGGCGCCATCCAAGCCCAGGCGCAACTCCTGCAGCGATGGCTGCGGCGACCCGGCACGGTGAATCCGGAGACCCTGGAGAAGGGGCTCGATCGCATCGAGGGAGCCACCGGCCGCGCGGTGGGACTCATCAACGAGATGCTGGACGCGGCGCACCTCCACACGGGGCGGCCGCTGGAGTTACGGCCGCAACCCACCGATCTGATCGGGCTGGTCCTCGCCTCTGCCGAAGCCTGTCAGCGGGCGACCATCAGCCATGCCGTCCACGTGGATGTGACAGAAGAGGCGCTGGTCGGACAGTGGGACCGCTCTCGGCTGGAGCGTGTTCTGGACAATCTGCTCGCCAACGCGACCAAGTTCAGCCCAAACGGGGGGGAGATCACCGTGCGGGTGGGGCGTGTCAATGACGCGGAGGGTCAGTGGGCCGTGCTGACGGTCATGGATCAAGGCATCGGGATCCCGGCGTCGGACCTGCCGCACGTCTTCCAACCCTTCCGTCGCGGCGCCAATGTCGCGGGTCGGATCGCGGGCACGGGCATTGGGTTAGCAGGAGCCAAGCAGATTGTGGATCAGCACGGGGGAACGATCGAGGTCGAGAGCGAGGAAGGCGTGGGCAGCACCTTCACGGTGCGGCTACCGCTGCCGACCGACTGCGAGGCGTCGTCGGAGTGAGTGAATCCCTCTGACCGGCTGACTCCGGCACCTCTGCTCGGGAAAGCAATTGGGGGACACCATGCCCATGGCAGGTGACGCAGTGTCCATCCGGTTCCCCGGGATCCCGGTATTCAACCACCAAATGCTCTTAGCCTAGCACGACCTTCGACCCACGCCGGTGCGTCGCTCCTCCACGGTGGTCCGGTATCATCGTCACCTCGTTGAACCGAACGTGACGACATCAGGATGGGGGAAGCGGTGGCAGAGCGGACGGAGTGGGTGCTGAGCCGGACCGAGGCGGCGGCGCGGGGCGGGATGGTGGCGGCGAAGACGCAGGCGGCCGCCGAGGTTGGGGCGGAGATCCTTCGCCGGGGTGGGAATGCCGTCGACGCCGCGGTGGCGACGGCATTCGCCTCCGGTGTGGTCGAGCCCTGGATGAGCGGGGTCGGTGGTGGCGGCTTTCTCGTCGCCCACTTCCCGGACAAGGACGAGGCGATCGTCGTCGAGTTTCCGATGGTCGCCCCGGCTGGGGCCACGCCGGACATGTTCCCTCTTGCGGGTGGGGTAGATACGGGTCTCTTCGGCTGGCCCTCCGTCGTCGGTGGGGCCAACATCGCCGGTCCGCGCGCCGTCGCGGTGCCGGGAGTGCCTGCTGGACTGGCGCTCGCCCTGGAACAGTACGGCTCCGGCAGGGTCTCCCTGGGGCAGGCCATTGCGCCCGCAATCCAGCTGGCAGAGGAGGGGATGCCGGTCACCTGGCACACCACGCTTACCATCGCCCGGGATCTCGCCCAGCTTTCCCGTTTCCCCGCCACCGCGGCCGTCTTCCTCGACGCCCAGGGGCATCCCCCCGTGACCGTCGACCAAAGCACGCCGACTATGCTGCGGCAGCCAGACCTCGCACGCACGCTGCGAGCGATCGCCGACGAGGGGCCGCGCGCCTTCTATGAGGGATTCCTCGCGGCGGCGATCGTCGGCCACCTCGCCGAGCAGGGGGCACCCATCGTGGCCGAGGATTTCGCCGCCTACCGGGCCACGGTCGCTCCGGCGCTCGCGGCCGATTACCGCGGCCACCGCCTCCTTGCCCCGGGCAAGGGTACGGGCGGCACCACTCTGGTCCAGTCGATGAATCTCCTGAACGAGTTGGACATCGCCGCCCTCGGCCACAACACCCCGCAGGCGCTGCATCTCATGGCAAAGGCCTTCCGCCAGGCCTTTGCCGATCGATTCGCCTACCTGGCGGATCCGGCGCAGGTTGACGTGCCGCTGGAGGTGCTGACCTCCATTGAGTACGCGCGTGAGCAGGCAGCGGCAGTCCAGCGGGATGGCATGGGACCGGTGCAGGCCGGAGATGCCGCTCGCTTGGGCGTCTCCCACGGGCTCGGGGTCTCAATGCCCCACTACGTGGGGAGCAGCGGCCAGGCGGTCAGCGGCAGCACGACGCACATGGGCGTGATCGACAAGGACGGCGTTTCCGTCTCGCTCACCCAAACCCTCCTCAGCCTCTGGGGCAGCCGGGTGGTAGTCCCGGGAACTGGCGTGCTGCTCAACAACGGGATGATGTGGTTCGACCCGGAGCCGGGCCGGCCCAACTCTGTCGCTGGCGGCAAGCGACCGCTGAGCAACATGGCTCCGGCCCTGCTGACCCGCGACGGTCGAGGAGTGGCCAGCCTGGGCGCGAGCGGCGGCCGGCTGATCATGAATGCCGTCGCCCAGCTCGCGATGAATCTGGTCGATCACCGCCTTGGGATGCAGGACGCGATCGCCGCGCCGCGGATCGACGCCTCGACCCCGGACCTGCGGGTCAGTTCCCGACTGCCGCGACCCACTCAGGAAGCGCTCACTGCCCTCGGCCACCGTGTCGTGCCCCGGGTCGAGAGCCCTGGTGGGAGTGAGTTCGCCTCTCCGGTCGGCATCCATCGCGCGCCTGATGGCTTGCTCACCGGCGGTGCCGATCTCTTCTACCCCGCCATGGCGATCGGGGTGGAGTGACGGCGGGATGCGCCGCGTGGAGATGTCGTCATGCGGGCTACAAGTGCGCTCGGACGAGGCGGAAGCGAACGGTTCGGTTTCCCCCCAGTGCGTGTTCCCCTGGCACCGAACGTGCAGGCGCTCGCTCGGGTCATTGCGAGCAAACGGCTCAATCGGCGTGGGATCGTGGATCACCTGTTGGAGCGGGACGCCCGGCTACTGCTGAGCGGCGGATGGTATAGGCGCTCGACGAGATGCGGTGAGACAGGGTCAGTGTGGGACAGCGCCGGCTCGGGGTGGACCGCCGAGTACCCGGGCGACCGAAGAGGAGGAGGTGGGCAGCCGACGGAAGAGACCGTGACGATCCCCGGCGGTCTTAGACAGCCGGGGGGAGGGACGCCGTTCGCATCCAGGGTCTGTGTTCGCTTCGCTTGAGCAGATTCGTCTCAGCGTAGGAGAGGGCAAGGATGATGCGGAAAATGCTGTCGGTGGTGGCGCTGTTCGCGCTGCTTTTGCCGATGCTCGTGGTCGCCGGCGGCCGGGCTACGGCCCTGGCCCAGGACGCCACCCCGGCCGCCCAAGATGCGTCGCCAGCGGCCATGACCGCCACGATGGAGCGGGACGAGACCGTTAGCGGCACGATCGATGTGGGGATGGTCGCCAACCCGCAGATGGTCGCCCTGCAGGATCTGGTCGCCTCGGGCGCGTTCAGCGAGATCTACCCGAACGTCACCATCCGGTTCACGGTCCTACCGGAAAACGAGATTCGCCAGGTCATCACCCAGGACGTCACCACCCAGGCCGGCCAGTTCGATGTGGTCACGATTGGTCCCTTCGAGGTGCCCCTCTGGGCCCAGGAAGGCTGGCTGGAGGAGGTCGGCGAGGAGGCCGCCGCCGACCCGACCTACAACCTCGACGACATCTTTGAGGCCCACAAGCAGGGTCTCTCGACCGACGAGGGCCTGTTCGCGCTGCCGTTCTACGGCGAAAGCTCAATGGTCTTTTATCGAAAGGACCTCTTTGAGCAGGCCGGGATTGAGATGCCCGAGGAGCCGACCTGGGAGCAAATCGGTGAGTTTGCCCAGCAACTCGACACCGAAGAGGTCTCGGGCATCTGCCTTCGTGGCCTCCCAGGTTGGGGTGAGCAGCTTGCGCCGCTAACCACCGTGATCAACGCTTTTGGGGGCCGGTGGTTCGACGAGGACTGGAACGCTCAGCTCGACAGCGAGGAGAGCGCCGCCGCGATCCGGTTCTACATCGATACTCTCCGGGAGTACGGCCCGGCCGGCGCCGAGGGTAACGGCTTCACCGAGTGTGAAACCCTCTTCAACAATGGCGAGGTCGCGATGTGGTACGACGCCACCTCGGCGGCTGAGCTTGTCACCGATCCGGAGTTGAACCCGAATGCCGATCAGGTCGGGTTCGCCTTCGCGCCCACCCAAGCCGATCCTGAAAACCACGGTAACTGGCTCTGGAACTGGAGCTTCGCGATGGCGGCCAACTCGGACGCGAAGGACGCCGGGCTCGCCTTCATGAAGTGGGCGACCTCCCCCACGTACTTCCAGACGATTGCCGAGGCCGAAGGATTCGGCCGGGCCCCGACGGGTGCCCGCGCCTCGACCTACCAGGACCCGGGGTACCGCGAGTACGCCGGCGCGTTTGCCGACATCGTGGTCCAGTCGCTCGAGAATGCGAACCCGAACGAGCCGACGATCGATCCTGTCCCCTACCAGGGCGGCCAGTTCGTCCGGATCCCCGAGTTCCAGCAGCTCGGCAACGACGTCAGCCAGGAGTTCGCCGCCGCGATCGTCGGCCAGCAGAGCGTTGACGACGCGATCCAGGCCGCGAACGACCTCGCCAATCAGGTCGCCCAGGACAACGGCTACCAGACGTAGGTCGTCACTGCACGTTTCACGAGCCTGGGTGCTTGTCTGGCGACGCACGTAGTAAGATCCGGGGGCGGGAAATGCTCCCCGCCCCCGGATTCATTAGCGCGGCATCCCGACAGCCACGTCCGAGCCCACAGCCCCTTATCCGCGTCTCGTGACCTAGGAGGCCCCATGGCGGTTGCCGATCGGTCGCTCTCGCCGGCCTACGGTTCGGCCGCGCGGCCGTCGTTGTTCCATCGGTTGTGGCACCAGCCGGTCGGTCGGTTGCTCATCCTGCCGGCGCTGATCTACGCCATCATCGTCACCCAGGCCCCGTTCCTGCTCACCCTCTACTACAGTTTCCAGCGCTGGAACCTTCAGCGACCCTCCACTCGTGGCTTCGCTGGCCTGGACAATTACAAGTTCCTCCTCACGCGGGACAATGCGTTCCGCGACGCCCTCCTCAACACGGCCATCTTCACCGTCTCGGCGGTGCTGCTCTCGTTGCTGGTCGGCCTCTTCTACGCCGAGTTGGTCAACCACCGCTTTCCTGGCCGTGGGGTGGTGCGGACGTTGTTGATCACCCCCTTCCTGGTCATGCCTGCCGCGGCGTCGCTGACCTGGAAGAACATGATGCTCAACCCGACCTACGGCGCTGTGGACTGGCTGACGCGGACGGCGCTACCGGGCAACCCTTCTCCAAATTGGCTCGGGGTCTACCCCAAGGAGTCAATCGTCCTGGTGCTGGTCTGGCGCTGGGCCCCCTTCATGATGCTGATCCTGCTGGCCGGGATGCAGTCGATCTCCGAGGAGGTTCGGGAGGCGGCCCGGGTGGACGGCGCCACCGCTTGGCAAGAGTTCCGGAGTATTACCCTGCCTCACCTCTCACGGTTCATGCAGCTTGGTGGGTTGCTCGGCACCGTCTACATCGTCCAGGACTTCGACCCGATCTACCTGATGACCAAGGGCGGCCCAGGCACGGCGACGACGAATCTTTCTTATCTCACCTACCGGAAGGCGGTCGAGGCCAGCAACGTCGGTCAGGGCGCCGCCCTCGGCGTGATCGTCGTTATCCTCTCGATGATCGTCATCACCCTGCTGATCCGTTGGCTCGACCGGATGATGAGAGGGACATGATGCAGACGGCCTTGCCTCGGAGCAGTTCCGTGTCTCCCACGGCGTCCCGCCGGTGGGCATTGCCGCGGCGCCGACGCGGCGTCCAGAAGGATCAGGCGTCGCCTGCTTGGGCGGTGCTTGCCTGGATTGTGGCGCTGGTTACCTTCTTCCCGGTCTTGCACATGGTCCTCACCGGCTTCAAGCACGAGGCGGACGCGGTCGACCTCCCGCCCCGGTTGCTGCCGGTGCCGGGAATCACTGAGTCGGCCGCCCCGGCGGAGGGGGTCAGCGCGGAGCCCGCAGCGGACGCCGACGCTCCCCCTGCCGAGGCCACGGGTGGGTTTGACATCCGGTTCGACCCGACCCTGGAGCAGTACGACACGATTCTCGGGCGGGAATTCATGCCCTTCTTCCGCAACTCCGCGGTCGCGTCCCTGGGCTCCACCGCCCTGGTGATGCTCCTCGCGATCCCGGCCGCCTACGGCCTCGCCCTGAGACCGACCAAGAAATGGAAGGACGTGCTCTTCTTCTTCATCTCGACCAGGTTCCTTCCGGCCTCCGGCGTGATCGTGCCCCTCTACATCCTCTTCAGCGCGAACGGCGATCCCCGGCTGGGCGGTTTTGGTCTCGATTTGCTCGGCACCATGCGGGGGCTGATCATCCTTTACACGGCGATGAACCTGCCGATTGCAATCTGGATGCTGCGGTCTTTCTTTGAAGAAGTGCCGCGTGATGTGCTCGACGCGGCGCGGGTCGACGGCGCCGGAGTGATGCGGGAGATGACCCAGATCCTGCTCCCGATGGTCGCCCCCGGCATCGCGGCAACAGTGTTTATCTCCATCATCTTCGCCTGGAACGAGTTCTTCCTGGCGGTCAGCTTGGCTGCTGTCGGCACCTCGACCGTGCCCATCTTCATGGTTAAATTCGTCACGGCCGAGGGACTTTTCTGGGCCAAGCTGGCGGCGTCCAGCACGATGGCGGTCCTGCCGATCGTGCTGCTCGGTTGGATCGCCCAGAAACAGCTCGTCCGTGGCCTGTCGATGGGTGCGGTGAAGTAGACGGGGTCGAGCGGGTCGAGAAGTGTGGTCGGTAACGGGACTGAGACGACATCCGGGCTGGGGCGCCGCGGATACCTGACTCCTATCGTCTCGACGCGCCGACCCGCTCGACTCCCCGACGCCCCGACCGAAGGGAGCATTCCATGCGTGCGGTGATCATCGAGCGGCCCGGCGAGATGCGGGTGGACGACGTGCCGGCGCCGGAGGCGCGGCCGGGTGAAGTGGTCGTCAAGGTTGGCGCCTGCGGCATCTGCGGTACCGACATCCACATCCTGGACGGCGAGTTCCCGCCCACCGCCTACCCGATCATTCCCGGCCACGAGTTCGGAGGTGAGATCGTCGCGACCGGGGAAGGCGTCACGCAATTCAATGCGGGCGACCGGGTAGCGGTGAACCCCAGCCTCCAGTGCGGCTACTGCTACTTCTGCCAGCGCGGCCAGGGAAACCTCTGTGAGAACTGGAACGCGATTGGGGTCGGGCGAGAACCCGGCGGCTTCGCCGAGTGCGTGGCGGTGCCCCAGACCAGCGTCTACGCCATCCCAGATGCCATGAGCTTCGCGGAGGCGGCGCTGGTCGAGCCAATCTCCTGCGTGGTCCGCGGCTTCCACCGTCTCAGCCCGCAGATTGGGGAGACCTACCTCATCTATGGTGCCGGACCGATGGGGCTGCTCAACGCCCAGCTCGCCCGCTACAACGGCGCCAGCCTGGTCGCCCTCATCGACATCAACCCGAGCCGCCTGGAGCGGGCCAGGACGGAATTCGGCTTCGACGTGGTGGGGGCGTCCTTGGATGAGCTGCGCCCTCATGCCCCCCGCGGATTCGACAACGTGATCGAGGCGACCGGGGTGACCAAGGTCGCCGAGCGAGCGATCGACGCGGTGATCCGGCGCGGCAAGTTGCTCCTCTTCGGCGTCTGCCCCCCAGGGGAGACCGCCGCCTACGACGCCTTCAAGATCTACAACGAGGAGATCACCGTCCTCGGCTCGATGGCCGTCCACAACTCCTTCGGACCGGCGGTGGACATCCTCGCTGCCGGTGCCGTGGCCGGCGAAAAGATGGTCACCCACACCTTCGGCATCGACGACTTCGAGGAGGCCGTCGCTCTGGTCCGCAAGGGTGGCGGGCTGAAGGTGCAAGTCAACCCGTCGGCCTAAGATTGGGTATGACGCCGTATTTTGGTCCGGAAGCCAACGCCGCTGAATCAGCACCGCTGCCTACCGCCAACGACGTCTGATTCCTCTTACAGCGATTAGCACGACCTGACCGCCCCGAGCTTCGGCTTGGGGCGTCGGCTTGCCAGTTGGATCGAGGGGGAAAAGGGAATGCTGCATTGGCAAACCTGGGAAAGGCCCTCGCAACCGTCGTGAACTGCATGTCGAGACAAAGTGCGAATGAGCTGTCGGTCGAGTGGATTAGCTTGGCTCCGACCTGCCGGCAAGGGGCACTTCCTCTTGTCACTACTTCCACGTTAGATGGTGTCTTGAACCGAGACGCATGGGAACGCCGTAGAGGGGCAACCGGCGTATTTGTCAATCGAACCTCCAGCGGGAGTGAGTGTATTCACCGGAGGGTTTTCTCCCTGTTCTCCTCAGTGTCTGGCAGATAGGCTAGGCCATTAGAGCCAGGCTGTGACAACTTTGTGACAAGCTCGCGACATCGTTAACGCTTTTCCTGGCTACGCTGTGAATCAACGCGGGAAAGATCCTTGCTCAGGCACATCGTCCTCGAATGGGAGACTAGGTGAGCCGTATGGCCGGGAACCATTTCGATTTCGATGCCCTCACGACGGTCCTGCCCGGCAGCCTGTCGCGGCGATCCCTACTCCGCCGGGCGGCAGCGGGCGGGGCGGCAACGACCCTGCTTGGCACCGCCC
>JADDPH010000063.1 GCA_016781925.1 Sphaerobacteraceae bacterium
CCCGCACCAGCGCGGCGGCCGTCTATGTGTGGGACGCGACGGCCGGGCAGGTGCTTTACGCGCTCAATGCTGACGACCAACGAGCACCTGCCAGCACCACTAAAATCGCGACCGCGCTCGTCGTTGTGCGGAACGCCGACCTTGATGACGAGGTCGTGGTGGCAGCCGGCGACACGGTCGACACCACCGTCTTTTCGCACATGGGTCTGCAGGCGGGCGATACGCTGACCGTCGAGCAGCTCTTGTACGGCCTGCTGCTGCCCTCGGGCAACGACGCCGCCAATGCCCTGGCGCGAACGGTTGGGGAGTCGCTGCGGGACACCTATCCGGAAGCGTCCGGACCGGTCGGGGCGTTCGTGATGGAGATGAATGCCTTTGTGGAGACTCTGGGCCTCGTCGATACGCAATTCCTCAATCCCGCCGGTGAAGACGACGAGGGGCACTACTCTAGCGCCCATGATCTCGCCGTCCTCGCCGCCGAACTGCTGAAGGACCCGACGCTTGCAGAGATTGCCGGGACGCCTGCGTGGCAAGGCACATCAGTGGGTCCGGAGCAGCGGTTCTTCGACCTAGTGAATACCAACCAGTTGCTGGCCGAAGATCCCTCGGTCGTCGGGGTCAAAACGGGCACGACGGAGAACGCCGGTGCCTGCCTGGTAGTTGCCCGCGAAGTCGAGGCCGGAAACGTTGTGATCAGCGTGACGCTGGGCAGTGACCCACCGGTCTATGACGACGCCGGCAACGCGACCGACGTGCGCTTCGACGAGATGAACACCGTTTTTGAGGCCCTGGACCGCGACTACGTCTGGGTTTCGCCCTCCTCACCCGGCGAGGTGGCCGGGTTGAGCGAGGAGATGGCCGCCTGGCAGGTGGCGCTGAAGCCGGGCCCCGCCGTGGCAGTCCCTGCAGAGGAGGCCGGTGAGCTGAGCTATCGGCTCCGCCTGGGACCACCGGCCGACCCGAACGAGCGCGTGGGACGCGTGCTATTCTTCGTCGGATCCCGGCAGATCGGGGAGCTTCCGCTCTATCAAGCCCCGCTCCTCGATCAGGATCAGGAGGGAGACGGGGCTGTCGCGGTGGGCGGCGAAGCTCCGACACCCGAGCCCAACCCCTGAGCTTGGGAACACGCTGGACCGGCTAGAGCGCGGACACGCCGCTGGCGCAGACCAATGATTTCCCGTTCTCTCTCAACCTCGTGTTCGAGGGTGGAGGCGACACACCATGGAGCGGCTGCAGCGTGTAATGGCCGCCCGGGGCGCCGGCTCCCGCCGTGCCGCCGAGGAGATGATCCGCGCTGGGCGGGTCTCCGTGGACGGCGAGACCGTTACCGAGCTGGGAACCAAAGTGGACCCGGTCCACGCCAAGATTCGCGTCGATGGGCGCCTCCTCCGCGCTCAGCGTCCACGCTCGATCATCCTCAACAAACCGTCCGGCTACATCACCACCACCAGTGACGAGCGCGGCCGGTGGACCGTCATGGACCTGGTTGACGTGCCGGAGCGGGTCTATCCGGTGGGGCGATTGGATCGGGACACTGAGGGGCTTCTGCTCTTCACGAACGACGGGGATATTGCCAACCGGGTCATGCACCCTCGCTACGGTTTGGACAAGGAGTACCACGTCCTTACGCTCACCCGGCCCGACGACCGCACGCTTGCACGTGTGCGAGAAGGCATCACCGTCGACGGGCGCCGGATTGTGCCGGAGGAGTTCCGTATCCTGCGGGAGACGCGGGAAGGGCTCATTCTTCGCATCGTGATCCACGAGGGGCTCTACCACGTCGTGCGTCGGATGATGGACGTGGCCGGCATTCCGGTTGAGCGTTTGCGGCGGGTTCGGTTGGGCCCCTTGAGTTTGGAAGGCATTCCTAAGGGAACCTGGCGGGACCTGACTGCGGGTGAGCTGAGCCAGCTCCACCAAGCCCTAAGGTTGGATCGCGACGACGTGGAGGATGCCGCGGAGGCCCCGGTAGGGCGACGGGCGCAGCGGCGCCGAGCCATGACGGCCGCCGCGGGACGGAACGGGGAACAGACAGGGCCAGGCGAGTTGAGGGAGCGAGTGAGTCCAGTGCGGCCGGCTCAACGGCCAACTCCGCCTTGGCGCCGGTCGCCATCGGCTGCTCCAGGCGAGCGTCCGGACCGGGGCGGCCGACAGTCAGCTGAGGAGCGCCGGTCACCCCACCGCCCGAGCAATCCCCGGCCCGCGGCAGGGAGGGGGAGACCACCGGAATCGACAGACCGGCTGGATTCCGGCAACAGGAAAGAGCAGGAGGGAGTGCCACCGATGGATCGGCGGGGTGGTGGCGCTCCATCTCGGGGACACCGTGATGCGCGAAGGTCCGATGCCGAGAGCCAAACGGACCGCCCGTCACACCGTGAGGAACCGCCAGGCAACAGGAGAAGAATGCGTCGGAAGGGAGAGCCGCCGGCACCCGCTCCCCGGCGCAGGGACGATCGGGGTTCCCGCCGGGAGGGACCGCTGCAGGGGCGGCGGCAGGCGGATCCGCCTGTACGCGACAACCGCTCGCCGGGGCCAGGACCATCCTGGGGCAGTGGGGCCCCTCCTAGCCGGCCACCGAGGAGGCCCATTAAGGGCGGTCATGGGACTCACCGTGGGGTAGGTGGAGGACGACCGCGACGTGATGTGGACGATCAGGAGCGACCAGGGCAGCAGCGTGAGTTTGACCGAGACAACCAATCTGAACAGGAAGCAGGACCACCGTTGGGTCGTCGCCATCGACGGCCCCGCCGCGGCGGGCAAGACGACCGTGGCCCGGCAGCTCGCCGGCCGCCTCGGCGTGATCCTGTTTGATACGGGTGTTCTGTACCGAGCCGTAACCCTGGCTGCGCTTCACGCCGGCATCGCGCCTTCAGATGCTTCGGCACTGGCCGCCCTTGCCGCCGCTCGCCACATCGACGTGACCCGACCCAGTGCTAAGGATGGCCGGCTCTACGACGTGCGGTTGGACGGTGAGGATGTGACGTGGGCCGTGCGCGATCAGGCGGTCGAGGAGCGCGTCTCGGAGATTGCGGCCCATCCGGGAGTGCGAGACGCCTTGCTGCCGGTTCAGCGCCGGATTGCCGATGGTGGGGCCGTAGTGATGGTTGGGCGTGACGTTGGGACGGTGGTTGTCCCGGATGCCGGAGTCAAGATTTTCCTCCTCGCCAGTCCAGAAGAGCGGGCTCGTCGTCGCCAACGAGAGCTGGCAGAGCGCGGGGTGGATGTCAGCATGATGGATGTGCTTGCTGATTTGCGCCGCCGGGACGCCGTGGACACTGGTCGGGCCGTCTCCCCGCTACGAGCCGCTGAGGACGCGATACCGCTTCAGACAGACGGTCTCACGGTGGACGCGGTCGTAGACGCCATTGAAGGGCACGTCCGCGAGGCATGGGCGGGGTTCGAGGGAGCAAGCCGCGCCGACTCCCAGAAGGCATGACCACTCCCGATCGAGGCGTGGCGCCAGATGTGGCACGGGGAACGCTTCAGGGTCGCTGGTTTCGACTGGTGCGAGCGATTTTTCTCCTGGTCCTGCGTCCGGCCGTTGGTTTTCGGGTGGAGGGGCTGGAGCACGTCCCGGCCACGGGGCCCGTCCTGGTCGTCTGTAACCACCTGCACAACGCTGACCCAGTGCTGATCTCGGCCGCGTTCCCGCGTCCACTGCATTTCATGGCCAAACGGGAACTTTTTCAGGTGCCAGTCGTCGGCTGGCTGATCCGGCGCGTTGGTGCCTTTCCGGTGGACCGCGGGAAAGCTGACCGGGCGGCGCTGCGGCGAGCCGAGGCCGCCTTACAACAGGGGATTGCGGTGGGCATGTTCCCGGAGGGAACCCGCAGCGTCTCACGGTCGTTGCAACGAGCACTTCCCGGGGCGGCGTTAGTGGCGCTCCGGACGCGGGTGCCGATCCTCCCCCTAGTGATCACGGGGTCAGAGCGGTTGCCGGGGAACGGCGCGAAGGCGCGCCGGGAGGCGGGAGTGGTCGACCCAGACTCAGGCCACCGGGGAATCCGGGTCCGGATCGGCCAGCCGTTTCACCTTCCCTCGCCGCCGGCCGGTGGGCGATTGAGCAGCGAGGCTGCGATCGAGGTGATGATGGCCGAAGTCGCGCGCCTCCTGCCGCCCGACTATCGCGGTGTGTACGCGGAGGCGGCAGAACACGAGGCTCAGCCGGTCGGCGCAGGCACTACCGGCCCCGGCTGAGGACCGCAGCCGGATCGACCATCCCGTATCACTCCTCATCCAGGCCAGACTCCATCTCCCTTTCGGCGCGGGTCCTCCGTCCTCGGCGGCCGGCGGTGGCCAACTCCGGTTCTTGGTCACCCCAGACAAGCTCATGGTCGGCGATGTGGACCATGTCGCCCGGTTGGACACCCTGCCGCGTCAACTCATCGCTGATACCGCTAGATTCCAGGACGCGTTGGAAACGCAGAATTGCATCGTCATTGGCGAAATTGGTCATCTTCGTGAAGCGCTCGATGCCGATGCCGACGACATCGAAGTGGTGAGCCGACCGGCGGCGCACCTCCCAGGCCCGCTCGTCCACGTTGGCCAGGGTGTACCGGCGCCGCTCCTGCGGCTTCTCAGGCTGCTCTCGACGGAGTTGCTCCAACTCGCGGAGCTCGGCGCCGACGGCGTTCATCAACGGTTCCACGCCCTCGCCGGTGGCGGCCGAGATGGGGTAGACGTGATGCCCCTTCTTCTCAAGGGCAGCCCGCAGCCCGCGAAGGTTCTCACGTGCCTCGACGAGATCGATCTTGTTCAATGCGACCAGCATCGGTTTGGCCCGCAACTCCGGGTCAAAGAGTTCCAACTCCGCGTTGATGATGCGGAAATCCTCCAGCGGGTCACGACCTTCCAAGCCGCCAGCGGCATCAAGCACGTGCACGAGGGCTTTGGTGCGGGTGACGTGGCGGAGAAACTCATGGCCGAGACCCGAGCCGGATGCGGCCCCTTCGATCAACCCGGGGATGTCGGCCAGGACGAAGGTTTGACCACCCCGTCCACCGATCTCGACGACGCCGAGATTTGGCTCCAGAGTCGTGAACGGGTAGTCGGCAATCTTTGGACGGGCTGCGGATATAGCCGCCAACAGAGTTGATTTGCCCGCGTTGGGCAGCCCCACCAGCCCCACATCGGCGATCAGCCGCAGCTCAAGGCGGAGCCAAAACTCCTCCCCTGGTTCGCCCAGCTCGGCCAGCCTTGGCGCCTGCCGGGTGGACGTCTTGAAGTGCGTGTTGCCGAGGCCGCCACGGCCGCCTCGGGCAACCACGACCTCCTCCTCCGGCTCGGTGAGATCCGCCAGCACCTCATCCGTCTCGTCATTCCAGACCACGGTTCCCGGCGGAACGTCAATCGTGAGATGGTCGCCGTTCTTGCCGTGCCGGTTTCGCTTGCCTCCCCCGCCGCCACTCTCTGCCTTGAAATGCTGGTTGAACTGAAAGGGCAGGAGGCTGGTGAGATTGGGCTTCACCCGGAGGCGGACGTTGCCGCCACGCCCACCGTCACCGCCATCCGGCCCGCCACGCGGCACGTATTTCTCGCGCCGGAACGAGGCGGAGCCGTTTCCACCGTCGCCGGCCTTGACGTGGATCTTTGCGCGATCAACGAGCACGGAAGCCTCCGAGGGGTTGTTAGACGCCAGTGGTCAGACGCTAGACGCCAGATAAGCAACGAAAGTGCTTTGCCCAGTCCCAACGCGCCCGTGGGACCTGTTGATCCTCGTGAGCAATCCCTGGACCAGGACATGACGGAGGGGCGGCCTAAGCCGCCCCCCGGTTCTGGTGTCTGGGGTCTGGTGTCTGCGTTCTGGGCTCAGTCCAGGTAATCCCGGAGCTTCTTGGCACGGCTAGGGTGGCGCATCTTGCGAAGCGCCTTCGCCTCGATCTGGCGAATGCGCTCCCGGGTCACGCCGAATCTCCGGCCGACCTCTTCAAGAGTGCGGGAGCGCCCGTCATCAAGGCCGAAGCGCATCTCGAGGACTTCCCGCTCACGGTCGGACAGTGTGCCGAGGACACTCTCCAGGTGCTCCTTGAGCATCTGACGGGAGGCGGCATCCGCCGGCGCGAGGACCTTGTGATCCTCGATGAAGTCGCCGAGGCTGCTGTCCTCTTCCTCGCCGATCGGTGTCTCCAGGCTTACGGGCTCCAGGCTGATGCGGGTAATCTCGCGCACCCGCTCCGCCGGCAACTCCATCGCCACCGCAATCTCCTCGGACGTTGGCTCCCGCCCGAGTTCCTGCTGAAGCCGGCGGGAGGTGCGAACGAGGCGGTTGATTGTCTCCACCATATGAACTGGGATGCGAATCGTGCGCGCTTGATCGGCAATGGCGCGCGTTATCGCTTGCCGGATCCACCAGGTCGCGTAGGTGCTGAACTTGTATCCCTTGTGGTGCTGGAACTTCTCGACGGCGCGGATCAGGCCGAGGTTCCCCTCCTGGACGAGGTCGAGCATCCCCATCCCGCGGCCGACGTACTTCTTGGCGACCGACACCACGAGCCGCAGGTTCGCCTCCGTGATGGCAACCTTGGCCCTGGCCCCGGCCTCAATCTGATCGTCCCAGCGCCGCTGGAGACGAGCCGCCTGCGCCCGGAAGATGCGATCGACTTCCGCGTCATCCGGCCAGGTCTCCGTGCTGCGAATCATGTTCTGAATCGCGACGGGCAAGAGATCCCACTCGACGGTTCGCTGACGAAGTGATTCCTCCAGTTCCTCCGGGGAAATTGCGAGCGCCGCGCAGACCTCTTGGATCGCTCCTTCGGGCACCTGGGTTAGGGGGAGCACCCGGCGCAGCATCATCGGCTTCGGGGGTACTGAGACCTCCGGGTGAATGGCGGCATGGAGCGTCTGAACGTGGATCCAGTTCTCACGAAATGCGTGGTAGATGGCCCGGCCGAGAACGTCCGCCTCAGGCTTCTCTCCATAGTCATCGCGCAGGGCTTCGCGGCGCTGCACGAGGTAGTCGCCCCGCTCCATCGCCATCGCGAGTTCGACTTCCCGCGCCCCAGTGAGCAGCGGCACACGACCGATCTCCCGGAGGTACATCCGGACGGGGTCGTCGAGGGCCACAGCGCCGGCGTCAAAGTTGACGTCGGGCACCGTCGGCAGCGCCGGTCCGTCGTCCTCCTCGTCCGCACCGACTGTGGTGATCGCATGTCCATCGTCCCCGCCATCACCGGGGGAGGAGGTTAAGGCGTTGAGTTCAGCGAGGCGCTGGCTGAGGGCGTCAGCAGCTGTGGGATCGCCGTCGACCGCTGGAATCGCTTCCAGGAGGGCCTCCAAGGCGATGGCGCCGTCAGCTTGGTCACTGCGGTCCGGGATGATGTCGTCGCCCAAGATGCTGTCCCCCTCGTCGTCGAAGACCTCATCGCCTTCGCTTGCCAATCCCCGTGGTGCTGGTCGGGCGGCCCCTCCCTTCGTCGACCGGATGCCCCCGCCTCGTTGCTCCTTATTGAAGGAGGTCGACGCGGGTAGCTCTCGCGCATCTCGTTCAACCAGCGGTTCTTCGTCGGGTTGTCGGTCCATCGATGTTCGCTCCGCGCTCGAGAGGTGAGCCTGAATGGGCGGATGACGACGTACCGGCCCCGGTGCCTCCGAGGCCCAGATGGGACAGACGGCGGATTCTTGACGTTGCGCCGCCTCTGCATGACGCCGTACGAAGCTTGGCTCCATGCCTTTGGCGCAAATGGTGCTGGACCTGGGTACGCTACTATGTTCCTTCCGAGTGCGCAAGCCGCGCTGTCTCAGACGCCTTCGACGAGCAAATCCGTGTGTTGTCCCGGGAGAACGTCCATGGCTAGCACATCCTCATACCGCTCCCGACGTCGGATCAGGTGGGCGTTCCCGTCCCCGACGAGGACCGCGGCTGGTCGCGGGGCGAGGTTGTAGTTGCTGGCCATGGAGAGCGTATAGGCTCCGCAGGCAGGGACGGCTAATAAATCGTCGGGTTGCAAGCGTGGGAGTAACGAGTCCGACAAGAGCAGGTCCCCGGACTCGCAGAACTTCCCGGCGACGGTGACGCGCTCGTCCGGCCCGTCGGGAAGGCGATTTGCGACTGCCGCCGTGTAATTGGCCCCGTAGAGCGTGGGCCGAATGTTGTCCGCCATCCCTCCATCGACCGAGACGTACCGGCGAACTCCAGGAATGTCCTTCACGGCTCCGACCCGGTAAAGGGCGACGCCGGCTGCCCCGACGATGGAACGCCCGGGTTCGACGACTAGTTCAGGGAGTGGAAGCCCTCGCTCTTCGCAGCCTAGCCTGAGCGCCTCCGCCATGGTCCCCGCCCATTCCTCGATGGGCGCCTCCTCATCGCCCTCCTCGTACGCGATACCGAACCCACCACCCGGGCTCAGCACCTCCGGGACGACCCCGTGGGTGCGGTGCATGGCGGCGGCGAAGTGGAGGACGCCGCGGATGGCCGCCTCGTAGGCCTCGATATCAAAGAGCTGGGAGCCGATGTGGGCGTGGTAACCCACCAGATCTAACCCGGTCGTGGCGAGAATCGCGGCGACAGCGGTCTCAGCCGCGCCAGTTTCGATCGGCAACCCAAACTTGGAATCCAATACCCCGGTGCGGATCTTGACGTGGGTGTGCGCATCCACGCCGGGATTCAACCGGAGGAGAACCCGGACCGTTGTTTGAGTCTCAGCGACGAGGGCCGTCAGGAGTTCGATTTCCCGCGCGTTGTCGATGGCGATCAGGCCAACGCCAGCCTCGACGGCCTCGCGAAGCTCCTGCACCGACTTGTTGTTACCGTGGAAGGTCATCGCCGAGGCAGGGAGGCCGGCCTGCAGCCCGGCGTAAAGCTCGCCGCCGGAAACGACATCGAGACCGATGCCTTCCTCCCAGAGGAGCGCGGCGATAGCTGGCGAGAGGTACGCCTTGCCCGCGTAGACAACGCGGGAGCGGGGGTAGGACGCGGCGAAGGCATCCCGGAACCGCCGGGCCTGACGGCGCAACGTCGTCTCATCGAAGATGTAAAGCGGCGTGCCGAAGTGATCGGCCAGGGCGGTGAGGGCAACCCCGCCGATCGAGAGTTGGCCGCCAGAGGTTCGTTGGGCTGTCACAGGCCAGAGCATGGCATCACTCGCAAGATTTGCTGGGGATCGTCCCGGCGGGCGTCACCGGTCACGATGTTGTCGTGGTCAGCGACATCTAAGTAGCGCTAGGGTAAACCCGAAGCCGGATTTCGCGTAAGTGTACGGACACCGCGTGAAATGCGCAAGTGGACGGTCGGCGCTCAGATGGGGTGTCCGGTTGCCGGCGGCGGACGAGCCTCCCGCGCAGCCCCTCGGGCCGGTGGACGGGTCCCGTCGATGAGTGGGCCCTGTTGCTATACTTTGTTGGCCGCTCTGGATCTACCTGGCAGCCATGATTATGCAATTCGGACACGGTTGTCGATCCTCAAAAGCGAGTCCTCAATGCCCCCGACAAGCATCCTGACCGTTACTGACCTCGCCAAGACGTTTGGTACGGAGGAGATTTTCTCCGGCGTTACGTTTCAAGTCGCCGAGCGAGAGCATGTGGCTCTCGTCGGGGTCAATGGTGCCGGGAAATCCACCCTTCTTCGCATCGTAGCCGGTGCCGAGCACGCGAACGGCGGAATCGTTGCTCGCGCCAGCGGCCTGCGGGTGACCTACCTTCCCCAGGAGGCCCGCTTCAACAGCGACCGAACCGTGCGCGAAGAGGCCCGCTCTGCCTTCGAGCCGGTGCTGCTGACTGGGGAACGGATGCGGGAAATTGAGGTCGCGATGGGGACGGCCGCGGAGGGAGAGCTGGAAACGCTCTTGGAGGAATACGATCGGCTGCAGAGTCGGTTTGAGGCGGCCGGCGGGTACGACATCGAGCATCGGACCGACGAGGTGCTTTCCGGCCTTGGCTTCAGCGAGGAGCAGTGGGAAGAGCCGGTGGACCGTCTCAGCGGCGGCCAGAAGACCCGGGTCGCCCTCGTCAAGGCGCTGCTGGCCGACCCGGACCTCCTACTCTTAGATGAGCCGACCAATCATCTTGACCTCGAGATGTTGGAGTGGCTGGAGACGTTTCTACGTAGCTGGAATGGCGCCTGCCTGATCGTCTCTCACGATCGTTACTTCCTCGACCGCGTGACAAACCGCACGCTCGACCTTGCCTTCCGTCGTCTGGAAGACTATCCGGCACCGTACGGACGGTTCCTTACATTGCGCGAGGAGCGGATGGCACGCCGTCTCCAGGAGTATGAGGAGCAGCAGGCGTTCATCGCGCGCACCGAGGAGTTCATCCGTAAGTACAAGGCGGGTCAGCGGTCGAAGGAAGCGCGGGGGCGCCAGACCAGACTGGAGCGGTTGGAGCGACTGGAGCGGCCACAGGAGCACGACGCCCTCTCCCTCAAGATGGGGTCGGCAGTCCGGAGCGGCCGGGTGGTGCTCCACCTCTCGCCGCTGCACGTGGGCTACCCGCCGGAAGCTGCTGATGGGCACGGTCAGGCTGAGGTACTGGTCCGCACACCTGAGCTTGAGATCGAGCGGGGGGACCGGGTTGGGCTGCTAGGCCCAAACGGTAGCGGCAAGACGACGCTGTTGCGAACTCTGACAGGACAACTCCAGCCCTTGAAGGGCCGGTTCCAGTTTGGAACCAACGTCAAGGTGGGGTACTACGCACAGGCGCACGATCAGCTGCACCGGGAAGGCACGTCACTCTCCACAATCCTCGGTGCCCAGGCGATGAGCGAGGAGGCGGCTCGCACCTACCTGGGCCGCTTCCTCTTCAGCGAGGACGATGTCTTCAAGCCGGTGAGCGCGCTTTCGGGTGGTGAACGGTCGCGGCTGGCCCTCGCTCTGCTTCTCCTTCAGCAGGCCAATCTGCTGGTTCTGGACGAACCCACGAACCACCTCGACATCCATGCCCGCGAGACGCTGGAGGAGATGCTCGGCGACTTCGACGGCACCATCCTGTTTGTCTCCCATGACCGGTACTTCATCGACCGCATCGCGACTCGGATCTGGGCCATAGAAGAGGGAAGCCTGAAGACCTACCTCGGGAACTACACCGATTATCAACGCCAGCTGGGCCGGCGGGAGGCGAAGGCCGCCAAGGAGGCTGAGCGCGGGCCGGAGCTTGTGCCCGTCAAGAGTGTCAAGGAGATGGCACCGCCCTCAGCCGCACCTCGTCAGCCCGACGGAAAGGCGCAGAAGTCGCTGATGCAGGCCGAGCGGGACATCGCCAAGCTGGAGGGCAAGCTCAACGAGCTCAGTGACGCGCTCGCCGTGGCGAGTATCGACGCCGATGTGGATGCCCTCGCCCGTCTTGGCACGGAGTACGAGCGCGCCCAGACCGAGCTGGAGGAGGCCTACGCCCGCTGGGAGACGTTGAGCGCTCAGTTCGAGCTCGCGGCTGGTCCGGCACCGAGCCGTTGACCAAGAACGGTGCGGTCCAGAGACGCTGCGCCCGGGGCCAGGCTGGATTGTCCGGCTCCGGCCGTGCGACAAGGAGGAACGCGTGGCGACGGACCCAGCAGGGGCGGTCGAGCGCCTGGTCATCAATATCGAGGGTCAGCTGGTCGCGCTTGGCCCGTACCGCCGCGACCACATTCCCGTCTATCAGGCCTGGATCAACGACTTCGGGACCACTCGAACGTTGAAGATCCCGCCCGCCCCGATGACGGCCGAGCAAGAGACAGCCTGGTACGACGCCATGAGTGGCTCGTCGACCACCGCCTCCTTCGTGATCTACGAGCGGTCGAGTGGGCGACCGGTCGGGGGCACCAATCTCCACGACATCGATTACCGCCACCGAACGGCAAGCTTCGGCATCATGATTGGGGCGCCGGACTACCGGGGCAAAGGCTACGGCACCGAGGCAACGCGGTTGATGCTCGACTACGCCTTCACGGCGCTCGGGCTTCACAGCGTGATGCTGACGGTGTATGCGTTCAACCTCGCGGGGCAGCGGGCCTACGCCAAGGCCGGATTCAAGGAGATCGGCCGCCGGCGGGAGTGCCGGTGGATGGGAGGGCGCTTGTGGGACGAGATCTACGTGGATTGCCTCGCCACGGAGTTTGTCAGTCCCATCCTGGATCGGGTCTTCGTGCCTGACGAGCCCCGCTCATGATCTTGCCGTCTTTGTGAGGCGCGGTCCCTTCGTCCTCGGCGTAACAGGCAACATCGCTTGCGGCAAGAGTACCGTCCTTCAAATCCTTGCCGAACGCGGTGCCGAGACGCTTGACGCGGATGCCGTTTACCACGACCTCATAGCTCCCGGTGCTCCACTCTCGGAGGCGCTTCGTTCAAGGTACGGCAGTGACATTTTTGCTCCTGACGGGACGATTGATCGGCGCGCCCTCGGGGCCCTCGTTTTTGCCGACCCTGCCGCCTTGGAGGAGCTCGATGCTCTCACCCACCCCGCCGTGGTGGCGGAGGTCCAGCGGCTCATTGAGGCGAGCGACGCCCAGGTGATGGTGGTCGACGCGGTGAAGCTGGTCGAGAGCGGGCTGGCAGACGCATGCGACACTCTTTGGCTGGTCACGTGCGAGCCCGATCAGCAGGTTGAGCGGTTGATGCACCGAAACGGTCTCTCTCGCGAGGAGGCCAAGCGCCGAGTTGCGTTGCAGCCGTCGGTGGAGGCCAAACGCGCGCTTGCCGGTGCCATTATCAACAATAGTGGAACCATTGCAGAGACTCGACGCCAGGTGGCGGAGGCCTGGGAGCGGCTCCCCATTCGCTCATAGCACCCGGAAGGGAGACCCGGGCGGATGGTCGCGTGCCTTGCAGCCTCCCTTCCTGGTAGCGGTGATGCTCATCGGCAGCCCTTTATGCCGGCGCGCCGACCGTCGGTGCGTCAGGGAGCCAGACCATGAGCGACGAGGCGTGGCACGCATTCTGTGACACACGTGGAAGATTTGCGGCCGCTTCCCTCGCCAGGAAGGGCATCATCACGAGGACGGATGAAGGATCCCATGGACGACCAGATCACGTTTGACGTCTACTTCGACTACGGTTGACCTTACGTCTACAGCGCGGCGGTCTGGCTGCGCGGGGTGCGTGAGCAACTCGGCGATCAGTTGCAGGTCAACTGGCGCTACTTTCCCTTGGAGCAGGTCAACTCCGCTGAGGGGCCGGAGTGGAAGCTCTGGGAGCAGCCCGATTCCCATCGTAGCCGGGGCCGGGTTGCCTTCCAAGCGGCTATTGCGGCCCGCAACCAGGGCGATGAGGCGTTCGAGCGGTTCCACTGGGGCCTCCTCAAGGCCAAGCATGAGGACGGCCAGGACCACGGTAAGGCCAGCACCTTGCGAGCCGTGGCGGAGGAAGCGGGCCTGGACCTGGAGCAGTTCGAGCGAGATCGGACTGATCGCTCAATGCTCTCCAAGATCGGCGAGGACTACGCGGAGGGGCACGACCGCCTGGGCGCGTTCGGCACACCGACGTTTATTTTCCCGAACGAGGCTGCGGCGTATCTCAAGCTGACGCCGAAATCCCCCTTGTCTGACCCGATGGCCTTCTTTGAAGAATTCATCCGCATCGGTCGGGACAGGACGGACGTCCTGGAGATCAAGCGCCCAAACCGGCCGAGTACGGGATAGCGAATCGGCGGCCACCTCCGTTGAGTACGCGAGTGGACCGGGAGGGGCGGTGCGGACACCGCCCCTTCTCGCTATCTTTCCCCAACGTCACCAATCTCGAAGCACAGCGTCGCGCCCGCTGCCTCCCGGTGCGGGTTATCGGCGGGAAATTGGCCGAGTCCGGGGTAGACTCTCCCTATGTCCACCCCTTCCCTTGAACCGGCCAAGATCGTCGCCGTCCAACAGGGCTTGCTGGGCTGGTTTGAGGCCAACCGGCGGGATCTCCCCTGGCGCCGGACCCGGGATCCCTACCACGTCCTGGTCTCGGAGATCATGCTTCAGCAGACCCAGGTCGACCGGGTCTTGCCCTACTACCGCGCCTTCCTGGAGCGCTTCCCGACAGTCCAGGCCTTGGCCGCTGCGCCGACCGCCGAGGTGATCAAGGCCTGGGCGGGTCTTGGATACAACCGCCGCGCGGTCAATCTCCAAAGGACCGCCCGATACATTGTCGATAACCTGGAGGGGACTTTTCCTCGCGAAGTGGAAGCCCTCCGCTCGCTGCCGGGGATCGGGCCGTACACGGCTGGCGCGGTGGCGTGCTTTGCATATGAGCAGGACGTAGCTTTCATTGATACCAATATGCGTCGCGTCTTGCACCGGCTGTTCCACGGCGTTGACGTGCCGAGCCCGACGGCCAGTGATCGCGAGATCCTGGGTATAGCCTCCGCCGTCGTGCCTCCCGGACGCGGCTGGGTCTGGAATCAGGCCTTGATAGAGTTTGGCGCGCTGCACTGCACGGCGCGGCGGCCGGCCTGCGTCGTTTGCCCGCTCCAGGCTGTCTGCTGCGCCTATCCTGGTGTTCAGTCCGCCATCGCGGCGGTGCCGCGAGGCGCTCGGGCGACGACGGAGCCGCGATTTCACGAATCCAACCGCTACTACCGGGGTCGGGTCCTGGCAGCCCTGCGTGATCTGCCGGCAGCGGAGAGCGGGGAAGGCATCGCCCTCAAGGCGCTCGGACATCACGTCCGTGACAACTTCACCGAGGCGGACGTTCCGTGGCTTTACGGTGTGGTGAAGGGATTGTCGGACGACGGCCTGGCTATGGTGGCCGAGGAGACTCCCGGTTACGACGGGGGCAGTGATGAGCCTGAACCTCAACTGCGCATAAGGCTGCCCTAGCGTCCGCTGCAGTCGACGAAGGCCCCGGCGCCGGTCATATCAGTCGCTGCCCGCTGACTGCATCGCCATCAACCTTTTCTCAGATGGCAGAAGCATCGCCTCCTCGGGTTGTCCGACCCGCAGCAGCCGCAGCGAGTTGAACGTGACGAGCAGCGCCATGCCGGTGTCTGCCAACACTGCCAGCCAGAGGTTCGTGATGCCGACAAACGTGAGCACCAGGAATATCGCCTTGACCAGAAGCGAGGCAGCGATATTCTGGCGGATGATTGTGAGGGTTTGGCGGGCGAGACGGAGGGCCACCGGAAGCTCCGACAGCTCGTCGCCCATCAAGGTCACGTCGGCTGCCTCGACAGCGACATCCGTACCTGCCCCGCCCATCGCCACCCCGGCCGTCGCCACGGCAAGCGCCGGCGCGTCGTTGACGCCATCACCGATCATGGCGACTGGCATCGTCTGCTGGAGGTCACGCACCGCCACGACCTTATCCTCGGGCAGCAACTCGGCGCGGACGTCGGCGACCCCTACCTCCTCGCCGATTCGCTCCGCGGTGTGGCGGTTATCGCCAGTCAGCATGACCGTCTGTAGGCCCAGCGCGCCCAAGGTGGCGACGGCGCTGGGACTTTGAGCGCGAAGGGGATCTGCGACAACGATGATCCCATTGATGCGATCCGCTGTTCCCACCAGGACGGCCGTTTTTCCGCCGCGCTCCGCCTTCACCAAGGCTCGCTCGACCTCGACGGGGACCTGGGCAAAGAGGCGCCGGCTGCCGACCACGATGGTCTCGCCGTTCACCACGGCGTGCGCACCCCGCCCTGGGACGGTCTGGGCGTCGGTGGCCTCGGGGACCGAAAGTTGCTGCGCCGTTGCCGCGTCGACAATCGCCCGCGCGATGGGGTGGGTCGACCGGCACTCCACTGCAGCGGTACGAGCCAGGAGAGCCTCGGCGGAGAGTCCACCGAGTGGCATGACATCAGTGACGGCGGGCCGGCCAGCCGTCAAGGTCCCGGTCTTATCGAAGGCGACCGCGCGCACGGCGGCGAGGGCTTCGATGGCGGCGCCTCCCCTAAACAGAATCCCGCGGCGCGAAGCCGAGCCGATCGCCGCCACCAACGCGACGGGAGTAGAGATCACCAGCGCGCATGGGCAAGCCACTACGAGTAGCACCAAGGCCTTGAAGATCCAGCCGCGGAAGTCGCCGACGATGAGTGGCACCACGGTCGCGATAAGAAGCGCCGCGGCAACGACGATCGGCGTGTAGACCGCCGCGAAGCGATCGACGAAGGCCTGGACCGGCGCCTTGGATGCCTGGGCCTCCTCCACCATGGTAATGATCCGGGCCAGCGTCGTGTCGCAGGCCGGCTTGGTCGAGCGGACTTCGAGCGCGCCGTCACCGTTGATGCTGCCGGCGAAAACGTTGCTGGCGGGCTCCACCTCCACCGGGATCGACTCGCCGGTGATCGACGCTTGATCGACGGACGATCGGCCGGCGGTGACCTCACCGTCGACAGGTACCCGATCGCCTGGCCGCACGACGACCACTTCCCCGACTACCACCGCGGCCACCGGGACGCGGACCTCACCACCGTCCCGCTTCACAGTCGCCTCCGCCGGAGCGAGGCGGACGAGGGCCTGGATGGCGCGACGGGTGCGCTCCACGGTGAGCGTCTGGAGCGTGAGACCGATGGCAAACAGGATCAGGACGGAAGATCCTTCGTCCCATCGGCCGATGGCCACGGCGCCGACGGCGGCGACGCTCATCAGCACGTTCATGTCGGCCCGGCGGGCCTTCAGCGCGTACCAGGCCGACCGCACGATGGGGTGCCCGGCGACCACCATCGCGAGGAGAAAGGGCACCGCGCTGACGACGCGTTCAGCGCCGGCGCGCTCGAGATCGAAACCAACCACCCATAGCAGCGCGGCCGCCACCGTTTCGATCAGCCGTCCCTGGCGCCACCAGCCGTGGGTTGCCGCCAAAGGGAGGTCTTGGGACCTCCCCCGCCGCGTCGCCCCATAGCCAGCCTGCTTGACCGCGTCGACGACGGCTTCCTGGCCAAGACCCGATTCTTGCGGTTCGACGGTCAGCGTGCCCGCGCCGAAGTTCACGGCCGCCGACGCCACCCCGGGCAGTCGCTGGACGCCGGCCTCGATCGTCTTCGCGCACTCGCCGCAGTCCATCCCGGAAATATCGAAGACCCACGGCCCATCGGTCTCCATCGGTGGTGGAGCTTGGTGAACTCCATACCCGAGCGCCTTCACCCGCCCGACGAGGTCCTCCTGCTCAACCAAGGTCGGATCGTAGGTCACGTCTGCCGTGCCGCCGGCGAAGTTGACTTTGGCGGTCTCCACGCCGTGCAGGGAGGCCAGCGACGCCTCGATCGTCTTCGCGCAGCTCCCGCAGTCCATGTCCGTCACGTCGAGGCGGCAACTCGCGCTGATCAACGACGCGTCGGTGCGAACGTGCTGCCCAGACGGCACGGTACAGTCCGCCCCGCCGTCTCGTCTCACGATCCGTCCTCCGAGATTTGGTGGCGGATGTGGGCGAGGGCTTGACCGTAGAGGGCCGTGACGTGAGCGTCGTCTAATGCGTAGTAGGCGAGGCGGCCGTCACGGCGGGCGCGGACGAGGCCGATCGACCGCATCAGGCGCAGGTGGTGGGAAACCGCGGATTCGCTGTGTCCAACCGTCGCGGCCAAGTCGCAGACGCACAGTTCCCGCTCGGCCAGCGCGGCCATAATGCGAAGGCGCGTGGGATCACCGAGTGCGGCGAATAAATCTCCCAGGGCCGCGAGGGCCGGCACCGCCGGGAGCGTTGCCCGGGCGGCCCGCACCGCATCGACGTGAACCAGCTCCTCCTCGCATGAGAGGTCGGCCAGAGCAGCCAGTTGATCCTGTTTACGTGGGCGGGCCACTGCGGTTGCCTTTCACATCTCAGGTCGCGGAGCGCGTCAGCTGAGTAGTAACTCAGTGATCAGGGCAAGTATAGCACCCGGGACAGGCGCCCCGGCCGTCCGCGCACGAGCATGCCGCAGCGGCCTCCGGGACAGCAATCGCAGCCGTGGGCAACACTGAGTCCCGGAGTTAGTCCATCACGAGAGGAGGCGGGAGTGGTTTGAGGGGGACGGAGGCTCATCGCCGAGAACGGGAAAGACCGCGACGGTGACGAGGAACAATGCGGCAGAAGACGATTCTCGTGCTTCGGCCAGGGTGCTCAGTTTGGGCTTCAGGGAGCACCTGAACCGGGGCTAAATAGGTGAGCATGCCGCCGGCCAGACCGGTCAGCGTGCCCTCAGCCTGGCCTTCGGCTACGGGCAGGGCGGCAGTCGGGCCGGCCGCAAGTGGAATCACGAGACCAAGTTGGACTGCCATGCGTGTCACCGTGCGGCGGGTCGATTGGTTCGCGACCAGCACTGCCGCAAGCGATAGGCCCGCGGGGAACCGGTGTACCAGCACTCCGAATCCGAGGGCGGCGCTTTCGAGACTCGCCTAGTCCGCGCCGATACCAAGTGCAAAACCGTCGGCCCCGTTATCGATGGCCAGGCCTATCGCGAACGGAGTCATCGGGTGACGATGGACGGGCTCGCCGCGGCCGTGGTGCGTGTGCCCTTGGGCAACGCTTCGATGACAAAGAGAAGGGCGAAACCGCCCTCAAATCCTGCAACCGCCGCGTCATCCGGTTCCACGCCATGTGGAACCAAGTCACCGAAGGAGAGCACCAGGAGCGTTCCGGCAGCAACTGCGACGGCATAGGAACGGACGAAGGATGGAACTCGGTTTCCGTAGACCGCTAACAAGCTGGATCCTGACAAGCCGACGGCCGCGAGGGTCGCGATGCCGAGCGCTAGGAACGTGAAGATTTGTCCATTCCCGTACCCGACCTCCAGCCATCGGTCGCCCGAGACGCCCGGACTTTGTACCTGCCGTGTCCGAGAGCCATCTAGGATGAGGGGTGAAATGGGCCAAGCCAGGACTGCCCCGCCACCACCGACCCTGCTTCCACCCGCAGGGCTTGCATCCCGCGCCAGGGTCTCAGGGAGATGCGTCGGACCGCTAGCCGGTTCCCATTCCGTCCATATCCCCGGACTCAGGAGGCGCTATCCATTGATGCCAAGATAAGGTCGTCTAGCAGCATCTGCATCTGCTCGACCTCTGATGCCTGAGCCTGCGCAATCGCCCGTGCCAGCTGACGAACCTCGGCTCCCTCGGCCCGCTCCACCGCTGCCCCGGCCATGGAGACCCCACCTTGATGGTGCCGAATCATCAGCTGGAGAAACGCAACGTCGGCTTCCTGAGGAGACAGTTGCTGAAGCCGGTCGATTTCCTCCCGGGAAGCCATCCCTGGCATGGGGCCGGTTGTCGGATGGCCCATCCAGGCCATCGCCGGCTCAGGTCCAGTTGTCGGCAGATCCCAAACCGCAAGCCAGCCGAGCATCATGCCACGCTGCGTCGACTGGCTCTGGACGATGTCCGTCGCCAGATACTTGATGGCCTCATTCGCGGTCCTATCGTACGCAATGAGTGCCATTTCCACCGCTTGTTCATGATGGACGGCCATATCCCGTGCGAAGCCGGCGTCGACGGAATCATCGCCGGGAACGCTCGGCCATTGCTGCCAGGCGAACGCCGTAGCGGCCCCTAGGAGGGTGACCAGCAGCAGGATCGGAAGCAGAAACCAGACGTTAAAACGGGCCGCCATCCTGGCCGCCGAGTCATTTTCGGCAACCAGCAGTTCGGAAACAGGAGCGCTCACCTAGACCGTCGCGTTCGTACCGCCAGTACAGGCAGCCCCCGGCTCGGGTGCCTCGGGACTCTGTCGGAATTTGCGGATGAACTGATCAAGTTTCTCGTCGTCCACGGCGGGTAGTTGAAGCTGCTGGTTCCACGCCGACGCCACGACATTCACCCCGTCCGGCAGGTTCGGGTAGGGGCTGACGAGCACGTAGGTTTGATCCTCAGCCCGCTTTCGCAGGCGGTCCACCTGATCTCGCGGCAGATCCGGCCGATAGGTGATCCAGACCGCGCCATGCTCCAGGGAGTGGACCGCGTTCTCGGAGCGAACCGGAGCGGCGTAGTAGCCGCAGTTCTGCCAAACCGAATCGTGGGTGCCACCAACTGGCGGATTCTCTGCGTACGCGACCGTTTCGCCAGGCTGCTGCGTGTGATCACCGCCCGCGTACTGGAACGTCTGCGTTCCCTCAGGGACCTTGTTCAGTCGCGAATCCTCGATGTAGGCAAAGGCCGTCCAGCCGATGCCGGCAACAATCAGCACGGCGACCAACGCTCCGCCGATCCGGGTCCACTGGCGAATCCGGCGCTGGCGCTCGTACGCCTTCATCCGCTCTTCCCGCCGCTGCTTAATCATCTCCGGCCGTCGCTCAGCCCGGCGTGGCTGGGCGACCGGTGCGGACAGATCTGGGTTGACCACCTTGTTGACGCGCTCCCGCGCCCCAGTGATCAGCCTGGGAACCTGGTTTTGGGGCTGGTTCGATGCCGGCTCTGAGGGCGGAGTCGCGGCCGTCTTGGAGGATTGGGAGCGCTTGTTCGTGGACGCCATGATGGGCAAAACCTCTGATAGGGCGCGGCTGGCACCCGCCTCGCGCGGCGCAGCGTCGCAACATCCCGGCGTCGCCTATCGCGAGACTCTTCGGGCGGAGATGATACCATCCTCGCCCCGGCCCGCCTGGGCCTGAAGAAGAGGATTCACTTATGTCGGCAAAGAACGAGAACAGGCGATGGCCCTGATGCGACCCCTTCGCGACATCCTCCGGCGCCACGTCGGCGCCTTGCCGAACCCCATCAGCAGGAGTACCGCGGAAGCGAAGCCACGAATTCGTGATGCCACTATGACTGTGAGTGTCTGCCCCTATTGCGCGGTTGGCTGCTCCCAGCTGGTCTACGCCAAGGAGGACCGGATTGTTGACATTGAGGGTAACCCCGATAGCCCCATCAACGCCGGCACGCTCTGTCCCAAGGGCGCGGCGACCTCGGGCTTGGTCGACAATCCGCTCCGCTTGACGACGGTCAAGTACCGGCCGCCCTATGGCGAGCAGTGGGAGGAGCGCCCGCTAGGCTGGGCCATGGAGCGCATCGCGGGGCGGGTGAAGGCGACGAGGGACGCGACCTTTGAGGAGCGTGACGAGAAGGGCAACCTCGTCAATCGGACACTGGCGGTCGGGCACCTGGGCGGCGCGACCCTGGACAACGAAGAGAATTACCTCATCAAGAAGCTCTTCACCGCCGGCCTCGGTATCGCGGCGGTGGAGAATCAGGCCCGCATATGACACTCCTCCACGGTGCCCGGTCTGGGCGCCCGACTGGGACGCGGCGGCGCGACTACCTTCCTTCAGGACCTCGCGAACAGCGACTGCATCGTGATCATGGGCGCCAATATGGCGGAGAACCACCCGGTCGGGTTCCGGTTCGTGGTTCAGGCCCGGGAGCGCGGGGCGACGATCATTCACGTTGACCCCCGATTCACCCGCACGTCCGCCCTCTCGGATCTTCATGTGCCCCTGCGCGCGGGGTCGGACATCGCTTTTCTCGGAGCGCTCATTAACCACGTCCTGACGAACGGGCTCTGGTTCGACGAGTACGTCCGCCACTACACCAACGCATCGACCATCGTTGGCGAGGACTTCCGCGACACCGAGGACTTGGCGGGCCTCTTCTCCGGGTATGTCCCCGCCGAGCGGCGCTATGAGTTCGATTCCTGGCGCTACGCCGGTCAGGCGACCGACCCGGCGCCGTCCGAGGATGCCAACCAGGACTCTCAGGCGTACGACCAGCGAGTTGGCCGCACCGATGGGGCGCTGGAGGTCGATCCGACCTTGCAGCACCCAAACTGCGTCTTCCAGATCGTGAAGCGCCACTTCTCGCGGTACACCCCGGAGTTGGTCGAGGAGACCTGCGGCGTGCCGCGAAAGCTCTTCCTTCAGGTGGCGGACGCCATCACCCGCAACTCTGGCCCGGAACGGACGACGGCTTTTGCCTACGCCGTGGCGTGGACTCAGCACACCACCGGGACCCAGATGATCTCCTGCTGCGCCTTGCTCCAACTCCTGCTTGGTAATATTGGACGGCCGGGCGGTGGGATCATGGCCCTTCGCGGTCACGCCACGATCCAGGGCAGTACCGACATTCCAACTCTCTACAACTTGCTGCCCGGTTACCTGCCGATGCCCAACACGGCCCAACCGTCTGCCACCCTGGCGGACTATCTCGGCCAGGTGACGGCGCCGACCGGCTGGTGGCACCATGCCCCCGCCTATATGGTGAGCCTCCTCAAGGCCTACTACGGCGACGTGGCCCAACCGGAGAACGACTTCGCCTACGACCTGCTGCCCAAGATCGGCGGGGACTACTCCTTCCAGCCGATGCTCCTGATGATGCAGGAAGGCGCCATGCAGGGACTCTTTTGCATGGGGCAGAACCCGGCGGTCGGCGGTCAAAACGCCCACCTCGCCCGCCGGGCGCTCGCCAACCTCGACTGGCTGGTGGTCCGTGACTTGTTCGAGACGGAGACCGCAGCGTTCTGGCACGACGCTCCCGAAGTCCGAAGCGGAGAGGTGCGGGCCGCGGACATCAAGACGGAGATCTTTCTGCTTCCGGCAGCGGTCACACCCGAGAAGGATGGCTCCTACACCAACACCCAGCGGTTGGTGCAGTGGCATGACAAGGCCGTTGACCCGCCCGGCACCGCCCGCTCGGAGGCCTGGTTCATTCACGATCTGGCTTGCCGCCTCAAGGAGCTCTATGAGGGGGAGGATACCCCTGCAGCCCGCCAACTTCAGGCCCTCGCCTGGGACTACCCGGATACGGGCGGCGAGCCACATCTTGATGAGGTGGTCAGGGAAATCAACGGTTACACGGTCGGCGACGGCCGGTTAGTGCTCGATTACACCGCCTTGAAGGATGACGGCTCCACTGCCTGCGGCTGCTGGATCTACTCTGGCATCATGCCCGAGGAGGGACGAAACCTGGCTAGGAACCGCCGCGGTGACGAGCGCGCGTCGCTTGGCTGGGGGTTCGCCTGGCCTGCTAACCGACGCATGCTCTACAACCGGGCCTCTGCCCGACCCGACGGCACCCCTTGGTCGGAGCGGAAAGCGTGGATCTGGTGGGATGCGGAGCAGGGCCGCTGGACCGGGCACGACACGGCCGACTTTCCCGCCACGAAGCCGCCGAGCTTTCGTCCGCTTCCGGACGCCAAGGGGATGGAGGCTCACGGTGGTGACGCGCCATTCATTATGATGGCCGATGGAAAGGGACAGTTGTATGCCCCGACCGGTCTTCGGGACGGTCCCTTGCCCACTCATTACGAGCCCTGGGAGACGCCGGTCGGCAACCTCCTCTATCCTGACCAGCCACGGAGTCCATCAGCCAAGCTGCATGACCGGCCGGACAATCGCTACCATGCCATCGGCGACCCGCGTTTCCCGCATGTGATCACCACCTATCGGCTCACAGAGCATCACACGGCGGGCGCGATGAGCAGGTTCGTGCCGTGGCTGGCGGAGCTGCAGCCGGAAGGGTTCGTGGAGATCGATCCGGTGCTTGCGGGCTCGATGAGCGTGGATAACCGCGACTGGGTGACGGTCAGCACGTTGCGAGGAGCGATCGAGGCACAAGCGTTGGTCACGGATCGCATCCCGCCGCTGACGGTTCACGGTCAGCGCCTCCACCAGATCGGGGTCCCCTGGCACTACGGGTACACCGGGATCGCCGTGGGCGGCATCGCCAACGACTTGAGCGCCCTCATCGAAGACCCGAACTCGTTGATCCATGAGGCAAAGGCGTTTACCTGCGCGGTCCGGAAGGGCCGCCTAGGTGACGTGGGCAGCGATGAGACGGTCACAGACCGCGCCTCTGCACGGGGAGCGGGATGAGCGTGGCTTCGGAGCCTCAGGAATCGCCATCCGGCAGCACCGGCGCGCGACCTGGCGCCGTCGGGTTCCTGACGGATGTCTCGCTCTGCATCGGCTGCAAGGCATGCGAGGTCGCCTGCAAACAGTGGAACCAGCTTCCAGCAGACGGCTCCGTCGCCGGCTCAGGCCTGACCGGATTCAGCTATGACAACACCGGCGATCTTGGGGCGACTACCTGGCGGCACGTCGCGTTCGTGGAACAGGCGCCCGCGCCGACCGGAGATCTCCTCGCTGGCCTTCTGGGATCAGCGCCCACACAAATGGCCTGGCTCATGCTCAGCGATGTCTGCAAACACTGCGTCAACGCGCCTTGCCTCGACGCCTGTCCAACGGGAGCGATCATCCGCACGCGTTTCGACACCGTGGTCATCCAGGACGATGTCTGCAACGGGTGTGGGTACTGCGTGCCAGCGTGTCCCTTCGGCGTGCCTCAACTCGGGGAGGGGGATCGTGGGGCCCACAAGTGCACCCTTTGCTACGATCGGTTGGTGGACGGGATGGAGCCGGCCTGTGCCAAGGCCTGTCCGACCGACTCGATTCAGTTTGGCCCGATCTCCGAACTGATGCCGCGAGCGGTGGAACGTGTCACGGAGCTGCAGAACCGAGGCGTCGAACAGGCGCACATCTACGGCGACCGCGCCTGGGGCGGCACCGGTGGGATCAACGGCCTCAACGCCTTTTTCGTCCTGACCGCGCCGCCGGAAACCTACAACCTACCCGCCAGCCCTCAACGACCGAGCGACCAGGTTCTCCCGGCATTCTTGACGACGGCGGCGGCGGCGCTCGGTCTCGGCCTCGCGGCCGTGGCGGCGCTCAGGGGACGATGACGGTTAGACGTCTCGTCCCCAATTGGAACGGATTGGCGGAGTTTCAGACTGATGAACACGTTCGCGCGGCGTTGGGAGCCGGACCGGCGAGGAAGGCGAGCGGCCGCAACGGGCGCGCTAGCAGCCCAACGGGGGCGAACGTCGGCGGACGAGGCTCGCGGCAGCTACTACGGGGTACCGGTGATCCACCGTGCCCACTGGCACTGGCTGATCATCCTCTACTTCTTCTTGGGGGGGATCACTGGTGCCTGTTACGTGATTGCCTCCATCGCGCACCTGGTAGGGCCTTCAGAAGACCGGAGACTGGTGCGCGCGGGGCGCTACCTATCCTTCGTAGCCTTGGTGCCCAGTCCGGCGCTGCTCATCCTTGACCTTGGCCGACCGGGGCGGTTCTACAAGATGCTTCGAGTGGTGAAGCTACGCTCGCCGATGTCGGTCGGGACGTGGGGGCTGACGGTCTTTGGCGGCTTCTCCGCCCTCTCTGCTCTGGTGCAGGCTGCCGAGGATGGGATACTGGGCCGAGGGCTGAGGGCGAGAGCTGTGGGGAGGTGGCCTTCCAAAATCATCGGTATCGCTGGGATGCCGTGGGGCTTGTTTGTCGCCGGCTACACTGGGGTTCTGCTTGGAGCGACCGCGGTTCCCTTGTGGGCTAAGAACGCGCTCCTGCTCGGGCCGCTCTTCCTCGCGTCGGCGTTCTCCACCGCGGCATCGGCCATCGGACTGGCCCTCTCGGCGGCGCAGGGGACGGAACCCGCGACGCTGGAACGGCTGGAACGACTAGAACGGCTGACTATCGGGGCTGAACTGGGTCTACTGGCGGCATCCAGAGCCCGACTCAGTGCTACCGCGGCGCCGGTAACAACAGGGACGCCTGGGGCACTGCTGCGTTACGGCACCGTCGGCTCGGGCCTTCTGGTGCCACTGGGGCTCCACGCCGTCGCTCGCCTAACGAGTGAGAAGACCGGGCGCAGGCTCGGCATGCTCTCGTCGGTCCTGGTTTTGGTTGGCGGGTTCCTGCTGCGCTATGTCACCGTCGTCGGCGGTCATGCGTCCGCGGATGACCCCCGCGCGACGTTCGACTACGCTCGACAAGAGCAGAGCGGAACGCCGGCGTGAGGCGGGCGGAGCCAGTGCCCGGGGCGAACGCCATTTGAACGCGAAGGGTCCTACGCGATCCGCTCCCGCAGAAAGGCGGGAACCTCAGCGAGCGGAACCCGGTGCTGATCCGTGGTGTCACGGTCGCGGACCGTGACGGCATGATCGTCGAGGGTCTCGTAATCCACGGTAAAGCAGAAGGGCGTGCCGATCTCGTCCTGGCGCCGGTAGCGTTTGCCGATGTTGCCAGTCTCGTCGTAGTCGACCAGGGCGCCGGTCTCCGCCTCTAACCGCTCGAAGAGCGCCCGGGCCGGCCCCGCCAGCTCCGGCTTCTTCATCAGAGGCAGGACGGCCGCCTTGTAGGGGGCGATCCTGGGGTGGAGCCGGAGCACGATCCGGGTGTCCGGCTTGCCGTTGACATCGGTCGTCTGCTCCTCGTCGTAGGCGTTGAGGAGCAGGACGAGCACGGTGCGGTCGACCCCGAAGGTCGGCTCGATGACGTGCGGGAGGAAGCGGGTGTTGTTGGCCTGATCGAAATAGGTCAGGTCTTCACCGCTGTGCTCCTGGTGCTGGCGGAGGTCGAAGTCCGTCCGGTTGGCGAGGCCGTATAGCTCCTTCCAGCCCATGGAACCGGGGAACAGATACTCAAAGTCGACCGTGCGGTTGGAGTAGTGGGAAAGTTCCGCCGCGGCATGTTCCCTTACGCGCACGTGCTCGCCAGACAAACCAACCAGGTCGAGCCAGCCGCGCATGGCGTCTAACCAGCCCTCGAAGGCGGCCGAGCCCTCCTCCGGCCGGACGAAGTACTCGATCTCCATCTGCTCAAACTCGATGTCGCGGAAGATGAAGTTGCCCGGGGTAATCTCGTTGCGGAAGGCTTTGCCGATCTGGGCGATACCGAATGGCAGCTTCACGCGGGCCGTGGCCACGACGTTCTTGTACTGGACGAACATCGCCTGCGCCGTCTCCGGTCGCAGGTAGACCTGAACACCGGTTTCGGCAACGGGGCCGATAACCGTCCGGAACATCATGTTGAACTGCCGGGCATGCGTCAACGTGCGGTTGCCGCAATGAGGGCACGGGAGGTTGGCCGAGGCCAGGATCGCTGTCAGTTCCTCGGGTGACTTGCCCTCGGCGTGTTGCCCGAGCTTCTCCCCGATCAAGTGGTCAGCGCGGAAACGGCTCTTACAGGTTTTGCAGTCGACGAGCGGGTCGTTGAAGTTGACAACATGGCCGGAGGCTTCCCAAACACGGGGGTGCATGAGGATGCCCGCGTCCAGGCCGACGATGTCTCGCCTGCGCTGCACGAAGGTGCGCCACCAGAGCTGCTTGACGTTGTTCTTGAGCTCTACCCCGAGCGAACCGTAGTCCCAGGTGTTGGCGAGGCCTCCATAGATATCCGAGCCGGGAAAGACAAACCCTCGTCGCTTGCAGAGGGCGACAATCTTCTCCATCGTCGCTGCGCGGGTCGTCGGAATTGTCGGTTCGCTGGTCTCGGTCATCGACGTTGCCATCTCCTCATCGTCGTCGGCTGTCCCAGCGACGCCCGCGTTGTCCCCGCCCTCCCTGCCACGGGAGTGACACGGAAGGCGGGAGGAGCCGTATGTTGGAAACCCTTCGGATGAGACAGTCGCTCGTTAGTTGAGCACGCCCTGGCCGTCGCTTGAGCCAACGCCGTCGGCGCCACTCCCGTCAAGAGCGGCCTCCAGGACCACCGACTTGCCGACAAGTTGGCGGTAGACCTGGGTGGTGGAGATGCTGACGTGGCCCAGCATCTGTTGGACGTCGCGCAAATTCGCGCCGTGCTTCAAGGCGTGGGTGGCGAAGGAGTGGCGCAGCGTATGGGGCGTGATATTCCCAATGTCAGCTTGCTGCGCATAGGACTTGAGGATCAGCCAGAACCCCTGTCGCGTCAGACGGTTGCCTCGGTGGTTAAGGAACAGCGCGGGGTCATCACCGAAGACGATGGCGGGGCGGCCGTCCTCGAGGTAGACGGCCAAGGCACGCACGGCGCTCTCGCGCAAGGGCACCGTGCGCTCGCGGCCGGCCTTACCCGCGCAGCGTACCTGTCCGGCGTCCAGGTCCACATCGGTAATGTCGAGGGAAACGAGCTCGGTGACCCGCATTCCAGTGGAGTACAGGGTTTCCAGCATCGCCCGATCGCGCAGGGCTTCAGGCCGCTCCAAGCCGTCGAGCACGTCCTTGCACGGCTGCTCCAGCAACCGTGCCACCTCGATCGGGCTAATCGCCCGGGGCACGTATTTGTCGACCTTGGGGGAGGCCATGTTGGCAGCGGGGTCGGCTGGTGTCAGTCCCTCACCGAGCAAGAAATGACAAAAGCTCTTGATGGCCGCCGTCTTCCGAGCCACGGTGGAGGAGGCGTACTCCCGATGGCGGAGATGGAGCAGGTAGGTGGTCAGGTGACCATCCGTGAGCTCCGTCCAGGCGGCGCAGCTCTCTTGTCGGTCGTCAGGCGGCGGTTCACGAAGGTAGACGATGAACTGGTTGAGGTCGTTCCGATAGGCGGCGATGGTATTGAGGGAAAATCCCCGCTCCCCCTCCAAGACCTTCAGGAACTGCTCCACACTGTCGTGCATTCGAATCCCTTCGCATTCTCTGCCGGTCACGAACCAGCCACCCCGCGGCCCGGTTTCACGGAGAGCGGCCACCCCTCTCCCCGCCTGCGGGCGTCCTCGACCCGTTACGCGACTCCCGCGAGCGGCACGGCTTCGAGGCCGAATGCCTCGGCCACTGCCCCGTAGGTGACGCGACCATCGAGGACGTTGACACCCTTGGCGAGGACGGGATCCCGCGTAATGGCCTCCTCCAACCCCAGATCGGCCAGCTCAAGAGCGTACGGCAGCGTCACATTCGACAGGGCGAACGTGCTGGTGCGAGGCACTGCCCCTGGCATGTTCGTGACGCAGTAATGGATGACGCGATCCACGGTATAGATCGGGTCGCTGTGGGAGGTCGGTTGCGCGGTCTCGATGCATCCGCCCTGATCGATCGCGACGTCGATCACCACCGACCCGGGACGCATCGTCCCGATCATCTCGCGAGTCACCAGTTTGGGAGCCTTGGCTCCAGCGATCAGGACACCGCCGATTACCACGTCGGCTTCCCGCACGGCGGCGGCGACGTTCTGGCTGTTGGATGCCAGGGTGTGGATGCGTCCATGCAGCACCTGGTCCAGGTGGCGCAGACGCTCGACGTTGCGATCCAGGATGGTCACGTTGGCACCCATCCCAAGGGCCATCTGGGCCGCGTTCGTGCCAACCACGCCGCCACCTACGATCACCACATTGGCCCCCGGCACGCCGGGAACACCGCCAAGAAGCATGCCCCGCCCACCGTGGGTGCGCTCAAGATAGTGAGCGCCGACTTGCACCGCCATGCGGCCGGCGACTTCGCTCATGGGCGTCAGGAGGGGCAGGACGCCGTTGGGAAGCTGAACCGTCTCGTAGGCTACCGCCTTGACCCGGTTTCGCATCAAGGCTCGGGTCAGGGCTTCCTCCGCCGCGAGGTGGAGATAGGTGAAGAGGAGTTGATCGGGGCGAAGCAGGTCATACTCTTCGGCGATCGGCTCCTTGACCTTGACGATCATCTCGGCCCGCTCGAAGACCGCCTCGTGCGTCTCGACGACAAGGGCGCCGGCCGCCTCGTACTCGGCGTTGGAGAAGCCACTTCCGGCGCCAGCCTCCCGCTCCACCAGGACCTGGTGGCCCCGTGCGACGTACTCCACCACACCGGCCGGTGTCGTTGAGACGCGGTTCTCGCGGTCCTTAATCTCTCGCGGCACCCCGACGATCATGCGCCTGGTTCCCCTCCCCAACCGATACCACTGCCTGACCCAGCACGGCTCCAAGGCACCGCTTTCGCAGGCCGAGCTTCGCGGGACGCTGACCATCGCAGGTTACGACATTCTAACATAAGGTCAAGCCACACGTTATGTCGGCCATAACTCGATTGTCTGGATCGCGTTCCCCCTTGAGGCAACTAGGGAGGTACCGCTTCACCTTTCGTGCGCGGGACGGCTACCACGTTTCAACGGGCTGGGTTCAGCGCTGGGTAGGCCAAACCTGCGACGACTTGGTGCTCAGCCAGGACCGCGTCCGTAGCGCCGTAGCAGTCCGCGCGTTGCGCCTAGATGCAGGGGTCGCTACCATTCCATCCAGACGGACCTCGTCCCCGCTCGGAGCATAAGGGCGGCTCGAAAGGTGTCCCACCCGGGGGCTCGGCCCCGACGCGTTAGGCAATCCCTTGAACGGCCTCTTCATTATTCCCATCCTCGCCGTCCTCATCCTCATTCACGAGTTCGGGCACTACATCACCGCGCGGATGGTCGGGGTTAAGGTCGAGGAGTTCGGCATCGGCATCCCGCCCCGCATCAAGGGGTGGACGCGCCGGGGCGTCATCTGGTCGATCAACGCGATCCCGTTCGGCGGTTTCGTGCGGGTCCTTGGGGAAGACGGGAAGAGCATGGAGCCGGGCTCCATGAACACAAAGTCTCCCGGGCAGCGGGCCTTCTTTCTCGCCGCCGGCTCCGGCATGAACGTGCTGCTCGCCGTAGTCCTGATGATCTTCTTAGTCGGCATCCAGGGCGTCCCGAGCAGCAACGCCTACATTGACGCTGTCGCCCCGAACTCTCCCGCCGCCGCCGCCGGCTGGCAGCCGGGTGACCAGATCGTGGAGGTCGCGGGCGTTCCCGTTGACGACACGGACGATGTAATCGGCGTCACCGGTGAGTACGGTGATCGGCCGATGAACGTGGTGGTTGAGCGGGCGGGACAGCGGATCTCGACCACGGTCACGCCTCGCGCCAATCCTCCAGCAGGACAGGGTCCAACCGGGATCAACCTTGCCAACCCGACCGCGGCCCTCATCTACGTCGGGTCTGTCACCCCTGGCAGTCCCGCCGAGCAGGCCGGGATCCAGGCCGGAGACCGGATTCTCGCCGTGAATGGCCGCACGGTGGAGGACAACTACGCCGCGACCTTCGAGTTGGATCGGCTTCAGGGCAAGACCGTCCCAGTGACGGTCGCCGGTGACGAAGGGAACGGCGAACCGCGCGAGGTGCAGTTGTCGGTGCCCGTCATGGGGCTGACCATCACCGACGTGGAGCAGGGGTCGGCGGCGGCCGCTGGGGGATGGCAGGCCGGCGACCGGGTTGTCTCCATTGGGGGGCAGCCCATCACGTCGCCACAGGTCCTGGCGGACGCCTTGGAAGCGGCTCAGGGCACTACACTGCCGGCTGAGGTCGTCCGTGCCGGGTCCACACAGGCGACGGAGGTGGCAGTGCCGGACCTCTCCGGCGCCGATACTGTCCTGGCGGGGATCGGCATCAATGCCTCGCTCCCGAGCGCCTACGCGCCCATCGGCATTGATCCGAAGATCGAGCCGCGGTTTGAGGACGTACCGGCGGGTCAGGTGATCCCGCGGGGCTTCAGGGAAGCCTACGACCAGACCGTCACGATGATCCGTGGACTCCGGGAACTCGTGACCAGCCGGGACCAGTGGGACCAGGTGGCCGGTCCTATCGGGATGGGACAGATCACCAGCGAAACGATCGAGGCCAGCCCGCTGCCGCTCTGGAGTGTGCTGACGCAGATCGCCATCGTCCTGTCGCTCAACCTGGCCGTGCTGAACCTGCTGCCGCTGCCGGCGCTCGACGGAGGGCGACTCTTTTTCGTCCTGATCGAGATACTGCGGGGTGGGCGGAGGATCGCCCCTGAGAAGGAGGGCGTGGTCCACTTCTTCGGGCTCGTTGTCCTGCTCGGCTTGATGTTCGTGATTGCCTTCTTCGACGTGGATCGCATCGTGGACGGCCGATCGTTCCTGCCGTAGACGCCGCCGTCTGCACTCCATACTCGGCGTTCATCCCAAGGAGTAACAGGTCATGTCATTGGTAGCACCGCGCCGGAAGACCCGGGTGTTGGATGTCGGGGGAGTCGGGATCGGTGGGGAGAACCCCATCCGGGTCCAGTCAATGACTACCGCCGACACCCGTGATCCGATTGTCACCCTCGCTCAGATTCGGAAGCTGGCGGAGGCGGGGTGCGAGATAGTCCGGGTGGCCGTGCCGGACCGTAAGGCCGCGGCTGCGCTGCCGGACATCGTGCCCTTCTCCCCGGTCCCCCTGATCGCCGACATCCATTTTGAGCACACTCTGGCGCTCAAGGCGCTCGACGCGGGGATCCATGGCCTGCGGCTGAACCCGGGCAACATCCGCAAGCCGGAGGATGTTCGCGAGGTCGTCGCGAAGGCTAAGGAGCAGCAAACGCCAATTCGGATCGGCGTCAACTTTGGTTCCGTCGCTCCGATGACGGAGGAGTTCGTCGACGAGATGGCGTCGCAGGGCGCGAGCCAGCTCGAGTTGAGGGCGGAGTGGCTTGTCCGCTCGGCGCTCGGCCACATCAAGATTTTGGAGGATCTGGACTTCGGGCAGATCAAGGTCAGCTTGAAGGCATTTGAGGTCCCCGTGTTGCTCGAGGCCTATCGTCGCTTTGCGCGCCTCCCGAATGACTATCCGCTCCACCTCGGGGTGACGGAGGCGGGCACGCCAAGGGCGGGAAGCGTTCGGTCGGCGGTGGGCATCGGCACCCTGTTGGCGATGGGAATCGGGGACACCATTCGTGTCTCCCTCACCACCGACCCGGTCGAAGAGGTCTTCGTCGGCTACGAGATCTTGAAGTCACTGGAGTTGCGGCAGAAGGGCGCCACGATGATCGCCTGCCCGACCTGCGGACGAGTCGAAGTCGACCTGTTCAAGCTGGCGAATCAAGTGGACGACTTCCTGGCCACGGTGGACGAGCCGATCCGGGTTGCCGTGATGGGCTGCGTGGTGAACGGGCCAGGCGAGTCGCGCGACGCGGATGTCGGGCTGGCAGCCGGCAACGGAAAGGGTGTGATTTTCCGCAAGGGCAAGATCGTGCGCACGATTGCCGAGGCGGAGATGCTCGACGCGCTCAAGCAGGAGATTGGCTTGGTTTTGGAAGATCGTCGCAACGGCATCAGTGACGAGCCCGAGGAGGCGGCGTCTCGCTACAAGCCGATGCTGACCTTGACCGCGGTCTAGAGCGTGTTATGGACTTTGTGGAAGGTGTTTCTCCGGAGTGGCC
>JADDPH010000120.1 GCA_016781925.1 Sphaerobacteraceae bacterium
ACCCTCGCATGACTCGGCTTCACCTCCTGAAGTCCATAACAGGTTCTAAGCACCTGGTCCTCCGCTGGAGTCGTTGCGTGCTTGTCCTGCTGCTCTCGCGAGCGCATGCGTCTCCTCCTCATCCATCTTCACTTGCCGGTGAAACCGTCCCGGTATCTTAGCATGGGCTACACATCCGTCCCGCTCCCCCAAGTCGTGCTGATGTCGGCACCATCTGCTGCTCTGCGGCAGGTGAGATCGCCCCGCCGTGGACATCGATTGGAGGCCAGGCCAGGACAAGCCGCATGTCGCTGACGGTGGCCGGCTTACGAGGCTCCTACCGCCCGCTGCCGGGCTGCCATCTCCTGATCGACCCCGCGCGGCCACTCTCGTCGTTGCGGATCGTGCACGGAGACCGCCAGCGTGCCGACCCCTTCGATGGTCATCTCGGCCTGGTCTCCGTCCTGCAGGGCGCCGAGCCCCTGGTGGTTTGTCCCACACAGCAGGACATCACCGGGGACCAGGGTCATGTAGGAGGTGATGAAGGCCAGCACCTCGACGACGCTGTACTCCATGTCGCTCGTTGTGTAGTCCTGGCGAAGCTCACCATTGATCGTCATGGTGACACGGAGGTTTTGCGGGTCGGGCACCTCATCGGTGGTCACGATCGCTGGACCGAGCGGAGTGAAGGTATCGAACGATTTGCCGATCCGGCTGGGACCCATGCGTCCTAAGCCACGTGCCGAGACATCGATGGCGCAGGTGTACCCGGCCAGCGCCTCGAGGGCGCGTTCGTCGGCCGGGAGGTTCTTGGACCGCTGGCCGATCACCAGTGCCAATTCGGCTTCGTGATGAAAAATGGTCGCCGGGTGGTTCGGCAGAATGACCGTGCCGTTCGGGCCAATGACCGAGTCCGGGCTCTCCAGGAACATGTCCTGGACCTGGCGCTCGCGGTCTGATCCTTCTCGGTAGTTACCGAAGGCAGCGATCAGCTTCGGCGGTCGTGGAACCGGTGCTTGGAGGCCAGGGAGGGGCACCCGCTCGCCGCTCGCTGCCAGGTCCTCGACGCGGGAGCGGCGTTCCTGCAGTGAAGCCAGGACGCGCGGCATCCGGTCGGCGCTTGTTCGATAGCGGATGTCGTCGAAGGCGCTGGAGACGTCAACCATGCCGCCGTCTTGCTGCACGCCGATCCGATTGTCATTGGTCAGGACGAGCCTCATGAGGCGGAACCTCCACTCCGTGGTGCCGCTGGGTGCTGGGCCCCTGCCCTCACCTGCTCGGCCATCGCTCGATCAACCCCTCGCTGCCAGGCTCGCTCATGCTCGTCTCGCACATGGATGGTGAACGATCCGATACCGGATACGGTGGTCACGACGGCATCACCATCCTGCATCGCGCCGAGCCCCTGGTGGTTCGTGCCGCAGCAGATGACATCGCCGGGGTGGAGCGTCATCACCGAGGAGATGTAGGTGAGCAACTCCGGGATCGGCCGCTCCATGTCACTGGTCGAATAGTCCTGGCGGCGTTCGCCGTTGACGTCCACGGTGACGCTCAACGATTGAGGGTCGGAAATCTCGTCCTTGGTGACAATCCACGGGCCGAACGCGGCGAAGGTATCGAAGGATTTGCCAAGGAAGCTGTTGATGCCGGAGCGCCCGAGGCCACGGGCGGAGACATCGTTGTAGACGACGTAGCCGAAGACCGCGTCCATCGCCTCCGCTTCGCTGAAATCTTTTGCTTCCCGGCCGATCACCACGGCGATCTCGGCTTCGTGGTGGAAGATGTTGGCCTGGTGCGGCGGAAGGACCACGGTGTCGCCAGGGCCAGAAATTCCTTCAGGAGACTTGAAGAAGAGATCGAGGATCTGGATTGGCCGGTCCGTCCCTTCCCGGTAGTTGCCGATCAGGCAGACGATCTTCGAGGGCCGGGTGAGGGGAGAGTGGAGCCGCACCCCATCAAGCGGCCTGCCTCCCCCGGCGGCGACTCTCCGCTCCAGTTCTGGTCTGAGTTCGTCGAAGTGGGTGATCAGGTCCGGCAGCAGGTCCTGCGGGCCCAGCGGCTCATACGCCTGCAAGAGGTCTGTGATTTCGACCACCGTCTCGTCGTTGCCAATGATGCCGATTCGTCCGTCATCGAACGCGGCAATGCGCATTGCGCCTCCTCTCTCCCCACGGCTCCGCCGGCTGGAACATCATCCGTTGCAGGATTCGCGACTTTTACATTGAACCAGGAGCATGTCAAGGATCTTGCCCCGGAAAATCGGGGCAGGGCTCATGGGAGTGGGCGCGGGTGGGTCAGAGCGCTGAGTTCAGGACTCGACGTCGTCGGAGGGGGCGCCCTCGTCCAGCCAGGCGCGGAACTCTTCAGAGGCGAGGGCCAAGCGCCACTCGTCGAGGATATCCATGGCCATTGCGCGGGTCGCGCCAGTGAGTGGGCCGGCAGTCAGGCACTGGTGGAGGAGCCAGGCTTCGAAGTCCTCCTGCTCGGGGTCATCGACGGTGACCCGGGTCAGCAGGTCGCGCTTGATGCCCATGCCGATGGCGTCTGGCGTGGTGTTGCGCTTCCGTTTTTTACGACGCCCCTCCGAACCGTCCATCGCCGCCAGAAGCTGGCCGCAGATCTGGGCGGGGCGGAGGGTGGAGGGAGCGGTCGGAGCGAGCAGGGTCTCGCGGTCGTCCATGGAACGTCCTTAGCTGGTGGGTACGGCGGCGGGGTCGGTTAAGCGCAGGCCGAGATCAAAGGCGGACGCGGTGGGGCGACCGAAATCGCGGTCGATGGCCGCGAGGTCCAGGTCGACGCTGGCGAGGTCCACGAGCGGCACCTCCTCGGGGGACCAGGCGCGTAGGGTGGCCACCGACTTGACGTAACCGCGACAGGTCTCGCACGTCTCTACTTTCCGCGCCTCGCCCTCGGTCTCCGAGATCAGCGAGCCGAGCTGGGTGTGCTCGTCGGTGCCGCAGAAGGGGCAGCGCAGCGCGACAAGCCCCCAATCGGTGCCGCACCGGCCGCAGCGGAGGCGGCGGGAGCGCTCCAGGCCCCGGCTCTCGGCGACGGCGGGCCAGGCGCCGCAAACCGGGCAGCAGCCGCCGTTCCAGGCTTGGGGCACCAGTGGGGCCAGCGTCCGGGCGCAGGCGCGGAGGAGGGGCAGCGCCGCTAGTTGAACGACTGCTCCGAGGGCATCGGGATCGACGCCGGCCGCGTCCGCCAGCGCCGCGAGGCGCGGCGCGTCCTGGTTGATGGTCGCCTCGAGCAGCGCGACCGCGTCGAGGCGGTCGCTTTCAGCCGCGGCAGCGAGGGCGCCGGACTGAGGGCCTTCCTCGCGGCCGGCGATGGTGAGCAGATGGCGAACCCAGGCATCGGCTTGGCGCGGCGACAGTGGCACCCTCGCGCCCAGCAGTAGCGGCGCGATCGGCGACCGGTCGTTGGCAAGCACGGGAACAGCGTCGGCCCACGTCGGATCCTCGCTGGCCCGCAGTGTCTCGGCATAGAGGTTTAGCCAGGATCGCCACTCAGGGTGCGCCTGGGCCAAACCGTCGAGCTGGCGCCGGGCGCCGCCTCCAGAGCGCGACATGATCGGCAAGCGTACCGTCACCGCTCGGATCTCCTTCCTCGCGACTGGCGGGCAAGGCGCGGGGGCCGGCGCGGTGCCGGCCCCCGGAACGCCATAGCGGGCGCCGCAGCGCCTATTCGCCGGTCGTCGTAATCTCGATTGGGGTGTCGTTGTACATGCGGGTATCGCGGGCGTCCGGGCCCTCCTCGGCGCCGTGCATCTCGACGTTGGCGTCGCGGTTGCCGACATCCGAGCCGCGCCCACCACCCTGAATTCGTGACGCTTCCGGGCTACAGGCGGTCAGCCCAAGCGCCAGGGTTAGAAGCACCAGGACGAAGAGTTTACGCCAGTGCGGACCGGAGGCCGATGTGGCCTGGGCTCGTCCGTCCATCTTAGACCGCCTCGGAGGAGAGGACGACGACCGCCCGCAGGACGAACGCACCGATCAGGACCAGCGCCGCGGCGCCGGGTAAGCTCATCCGTCCGGCTAGCCGGGGCCGGAAATGGAGGGCTAGGGGGATCAGGATGCCAAGGAGCACCGTTCCCACCGCCAGCAGGACGCCCCAGCCGTTACCCCAGACCTCTCGCACCACGGAACCGAGGGAGACTACGATGACGATCAGAGTCACAAGTTCCAGCACGGAGCTGTAGGCGTCCATCTGAGACAGCCAGTGCAGCGATCCGGGGTGGCCGCGCCGCCAGCTGAGCAGGATCAGGGCCGCTGCCGCGGCCGAGATGCTCGACAAGAGAAAGAGCAGTCCGAGGAGGCTGGTGTCGGCCCAGAGCGGGCGGTTGGTGGCCGCGAGCAGGATGCCCGTGTAGCCGGCCACGAAGAGCCCGAACAGCCCAGCCAGCGCGGAGATGATCTTGCCCAACGGTCCTTCTCGGAGTGCGCGCAGGGCTCGGGGCAGGAGGCCCATTTCCGCCAGGGCGCCGACCCCCGCCAGCAGGGCGAAGAGACCAAACGCACCCACGCCCCAGGCACCGAAGGAAATCGGTGACCAGTATTTGAACATTGGGCGGCCGGTCTCGGACTGGATGAACATGTGCCAGAAGCGCTCCGGCCGGTTGAGATCCCAGATCAGCAGGGGACCACCGATCGTGATCAACGGCAGGGCCACGAGGTAGGCAAGCCGCGCGATCGGGCGATCCTGCGGCGCGCCGAACAGGTCCAGCATCGCGCCGAGGAAGGCGCTGCCGCCGGCGATGCCGCCGACGAAGAAATAGACGACGACGAGCCAGGTCCACTCCGGGGCATGGGTGTAGAAGGTGTCGGAGGGCTCCTTCTGCGCCAGGGCCAGCACCAGCGAGGGGATGTTAGTCACCGGTCACCTCCTCGTCCCTGCGAGTCGTCCCATCTTCCGCTCCCGCGCGCTCGGCCGCGAACTGGTCCATCCGCCGCTTGCGCAGGCCGACCAGTCCGAGAACGCCCATTGCGACGGCGCCGGCAGTGGACATCAGGCCGCCGGTCGGCACGTTGCGTGAGGGAAGCTTCGGGGCGGCCGGCAGGCCGTAGACCTCCGGCTCGTCCACCAGCAGGTAGAAGGAGTTGAGACCGCCGACGATCTTGTCGTCGGCGCCGTAGAGCTGGGCGCGGGTTTCACCGAGCCCCTGGAGCTGCTCAAGGCGCTGCTGGGCGCTCCGCTTCAGGTCGTCGATGGCGCCGAACTGGATCGAGGCGGTGGGGCACGCCTGGGCGCAGGCGGGGGTGAGGCCGGCCTGCATCCGGTCATAGCAGAGCGTGCATTTCATCGCCGTCTTGTTGGTCGGGTTGATCTCGATCACCCCGAACGGGCAGGCGCCGATGCAGGCCCGGCAGCCGTTGCAGACGTCCGACTGGATGACCACGGTGTCGAACTCGGTCCGGATGATCGCCCCGGTGGGGCAGACCTCCATGCAGCCGGCGTGGACGCAGTGCTTGCAGACGTCGCTCATCATCAGCCAGCGACCCTGCCGGCCCTGGCTGGTGTCGTCGAACTGCTCGATGAACTTGACGTGCCGCCAGTGCTCGCCGTCGAGGCGGCGGGTGTTGTCGTAGCTGTCGCCGCTGAGCAGATTCACCCCGCCGTTGTACGAGGAGAGGCCGTTCCACTCCTTGCAGGCGACCTCGCAGGCCTTGCAGCCGATGCAGACGGTGGTGTCAGTGTAGAACCCCATCGGGACCGCGTCGAACGGCACCGCGGCGGGGAACGCCGCGGTGTTGTCCGCCGGGGACGGGAGCGCGGCCGGCGTGCCAACCATTGCCCCAACCGGGGTCCCTGGGGGGGGAGGGCTCCCACCCGGCATGGGAGACCCACCGAGTGCCGGCGTGCCCTCGACGATGACCGGCGTCCCGGCCGGGAAATTTTCCGTGGACGGGCTGCCTTGCGCTGAGGCGGCGGGCGTGCCCTGGGCTGTCTGCGCCATCACGCCTTCTCCACGTTGCAGACGAAGGACTTGCCTTCGTGCATCGACACGTTGGGGTCACCGACGAGGGCGGAGAGGTCGTTCACCACCGCGCCGGTGACGAGCCCCTGGTAGCCCCAGTGCCACGGCAGGCCGACGTGGTGGACCGTCTTGTCGGCCACCGTCAGTGGTTGCAGGCGGCGTGTCACCAGGGCCTTCGCCTGGATCTCGCCGCGCGGCGTGATGATCCGGATCATGTCCGTGTTGTTGATCTGCTTCTCGCTCGCCAGCTCGGGGCTGATCTCGGCGAACAGCTCCGGCTGCAGCTCTGCCAGCCAGGGCAGCCAGCGGCTCATCACCCCGGAGAGGTGGTGCTCGGTGAGGCGGTAGGTGCTCAGGACATACGGGAAGGCCGGGTCCTCGGCCCCCGTGACCAGATTGCCCTCCCGCGCCCAGTTCTTGTAGACGGGGTTGTTCTGTTGCCCATAGAGCGGGTTCTTGACCGGCGTCTCGACCGGCTCGTAGTGGGTCGGCAGAGGACCGTCGACCAGGCCGGTGGGCGTGAAGAGCCAGCCCTTGCCGTCCGCCTTCAGGATGAAGGGGTCAGCGCCGGAGTGGGCCGCAAGACCGATCCCGTTCGGGTCGGCCGGGGTGTCCGGGGCCTTGGCGGGGGCGAAGTCCGGCACATCGTAGCCGACCCACTTGCCCTTCTCGTTCTTGGCGGGATCACCCTTGGTCGGATCCCACCAGATCCACTTCTTGCGCTCGCTCCAGGGCTGACCATCGGGCCGGGCGGAGGCGCGGTTGTAGATCACGCGCCGGTTGGACGGCCAGGAGTAGCCCCAGTTGAGGTTGGCACCGGGCAGCGGGTCCGGATCCGGCTCCCGGCTGGCGGCGAGGAGTTTGCCCTCCTCCGGGAAGATGCCGCAGTAGATCCAGGAGGCGCAGGTGGTGGAGCCGTCGTCCTTGATGTCGCCGATCGCCTTGAGGTGCTCGCCGGTGCCCGTCTGGAAGCCGTTGATCTCGCGCATGATCGCGTAGACGCTCGGCTCGTCCTTGATGCGGGACTCGGCAACCTCCTCCGGGTTGGGCTCGAAGTTCCAGACGAGGTTGAGGAAGCCCTGGTCCCGTGGGGCGGTGCTGCCAGCGTACATGGCCTTGAGGCGCTTGCCGAGGTGGTAGGTGAACCAGGGGTCGGAGCGGCAATCGCTCGGGGGATCGACGGCCTTGTGGTGCCACTTCACCAGGCGCTGGGTGTTGGTGTAGGAGCCGTCCATCTCCGCGACCTGGGCCGAAGGGAAGAGGAAGACTTCCGTCTGGATCTCTTCCGTCTTGAGCTGGCCGTTCTTGACCTCGGGGGAGGTGCGCCAGAAGGCGGCCGTCTCGGTCTCGAAGTTGTCCTTGACGACCAGCCACTCCAGCTTGGCGAGCGCCTTTCGCTGGAACCCGGCGTTCTGGCCGCCGACGGCCGGGTTCTGACCCATCGCGAACATGCCCCGGACCCGGCCCTCGCTCATGGCGAGCATCATCGGCATGTGGGAGTGATCGCCAGCGATGCGCGGGTGCCAGGCAAAGCCGAAGTCGTTTTGCGGCGTGGCGGCGTCGCCGTACATGGACTTGAGGTAGCTGACGAAGAACTTGGGCGTGTTGGCCCAGAAGCCCTTGGGCAGCGTCTCCGTCTGGAGGTATTCGGCGACGGTGTTGTGCTTCTTCAGCGCGGTCGGGTGCGGCATGTAGCCGTGGATCGAGTGGTAGAGGGTGGGGATGTCGGTCGAGCCCTGGATGGTGGCGTGGCCGCGGAGGGCCATCACGCCGCCGCCGGGGCGGCCGATATTGCCGAGCAGAAGTTGCAGCAGCGCCGCGGCGCCGATCATCTGGACGCCGGTCGTGTGCTGGGTCCAGGCGACCGCGTAGCAGAAGGCGCTGGTGCGATCCGGCCCGGAGTTCTGGAGGAGGGTCTCCGCGACCTGGATGAAGCGGTCACGCGGGCAGCCCGTGACGCGCTCCACCATCTCCGGGGTGTAGCGGCTGAAGTGCCGCTTCAGGATCTGGAAGACGCAGCGGGGGTCCTGCAGGCTCGGGTCCCGGTTGGGCGTCGGGCGGGGCAGGGCCTGGACCAGCGGGTCATAGGGAGGTCCGGGCGGAACCGGAGCAGCCTCAGCACCGGGCTGGCCGGAGGTGACCCCCTGCTCACCGGACTGGCCGGTGTTGGAGGTACGTCCCTGGTCGCCGACGGGGGCGGCCTCGTACTGCCAGGTCTTGTTGTCGTACTGGCCGACGAAGCCGTTGAGGCCCCAGGCGCCTTCCTTGTACTCGCCGAGGCCGGAGAAGAGACCATCCAGGTCCTCGGTGTCCTTGAACTCGGCGTTGATGATCGTCGCCGCGTTCGTGTAGTTGACGACGTACTCCTTGAAGAACGGCTCGGTGTTCCAGCGCTCGGAGTTGATGACGTGGTTGATCATCCCACCCAGGAAGGCGATGTCCGACCCCGCCCGGACCGGGGCATGGATGTCGGCCAGCGCCGAGGTGCGGGTGAACCGCGGGTCGACGTGGATGAGCTTGGCGCCCTGGAGCTTGGCCTGCGACACCCACCGAAAGGCGACCGGATGGCACTCGGCCATGTTGGAGCCTTCGATGACGATGCAGTCCGAGTGGATCAGGTTACCGGGATAGGTGGTCGCGGCGCCGCGTCCGAGTCGTGTCCCCAGACCGGGGACGCTCGAGCTGTGTCATATGCGGGCCTGGTTTTCGATGGCGACGATCCCGAGGCCGCGCATCAGCTTCTGGTGGATGTGGTTCCACTCGTTGTCCATCGTGGCGCCGCCGAGGGAGAAGATCCCCAGAGTGTGGTTGAGGATCTTGCCGTCGGCGCTGGTCTCGACGAACGTCTCGTCGCGGGTCTTCTTGACCAGTTCGGCGACGCGATCCATCGCGTCTTCGAGGCCCATCGGCGTCCACTCGGTGGCCCCTGGGGCGCGGTGGAGGACCTGGGTGATCCGGTTGGGATTAACGTGGAGCTGGTAGGTCGCGGCCCCCTTGGGGCAGAGGTTGCCCTGGTTGATCGGGGAGCGGACATCTCCCTCGATGTTGACGATCTTGCCGTCAACCGCGTGGATGATCGTGTCGCAGCCGACCGCACAGTAGGGGCAGACGCTCGGGTAGGCCTTCGCCTCCTTGATGCGCAACTGCTGCATCCGCGCCGCCGCCGGGCGCAAGTCGGTGCCAAGCCCAACCAGACCGCCGAGCGCGGTCCCCGCGGCCGCTCCGGCGGACCGCTTCAGCAGGGCGCGTCGCGAAAGGAGCACCTCGCTCATGACCTACCCACTCTCCTCGCTCACCATTGAGCCTCCAGTTGCCGCGATGTGCCCAGATGGGTCGGTGGATTAACGGGTCATCCGGACCACCCATGGCGGGGGATGCTACGGGTCCGGCCCGTCCTCGTCAAGTGTCGACTTCTTAGGCAGGAAGATATCGCTCGCCCTTG
>JADDPH010000052.1 GCA_016781925.1 Sphaerobacteraceae bacterium
ACTCGGCGGGCACGTCGATGTCGCGTCGGCTAACCCCAATGAGATCCTTGGCCAACTAGAGGCCGGCGGGATGCGAGCGCTGGCGGTCGCTGGCGAGGAACGCCTTGAGGCGTTACCGGACGTGCCGACGCTGAAAGAGAAGGGCATTGAGGCGGTCTACGAACAGCTCCGCGGTGTCTTCGGCCCGCCTAATATGGACCCGGAAGCCGTCCAGTTCTGGGCTGATGCGTTCAAGCAACTCTCAGAGTCGGAGCAGTGGCAGGAGGAATATATCAGCGAGAACATGTTGCGCTCGGGTTACCTGCCGCCCGAGGAGTTCCGAACGTTTCTCGACGAAGAGTACAAGAAGGTCGAAAGCTCGATCAAGGAGATGGGCCTGGGGCCCGAGGGGAGCCCGGCGACGCCTGCTTCCTGATAGATAGTGCGCGGCCACGCTGAAATCTCACTGTCGGTACCCTGCGGAGAGAACCCCCGCGGGGTACCGTGACCCTGGGTCGCGAACGTGTAGTAGTTGAGGAGCGGTTGTGCGTCTTGCAGAATACGCAGCGGCTTTGCTCGTAGCAACTCTCGGCCTCGCGGCGATCTACTTGTCCCGCCAATTGCCGTACTCAGCGGAGTACGGACCCGGGGCAGGCTTTCTTCCCTTCTGGCTAGGGATTGCCTTGGTCCTGTTATCGGCCCTTCTCTTCCGCGAGGCGAAAAGCCAGGCGGCGAGCGAAGGAGCCGCCACAGGGCCCAACGATCCAGACCATGCGAACACCAACCTATCGATGGGCAAGAGCTCACGGCAGCCCTGGTTAGTCTTTTTGGGCAGCATCCTTGCCCTAGCGTTCTTATTTCAGCCACTAGGCCTATTACTTTCTACGGCTCTGTTTATGCTGGTTACGATGCGGTGGGCAGCTCAGCGAACGTGGTTCTCCAGCATTCTCTTCGCTGTCGTTACGCCGATTGCCCTATACATTGGATTCTCTCGGCTCCTGGTGGTTCCTCTGCCGTCGGGTCCCTTAGGGTTCTAGATAGGTAAAAAGGAAGGCACCGTTGACGTGATAGAGACACTGGAGAGCCTTTTTCGCGGGTTTGCCGTTGCTCTTACCCCGACCAATCTACTGTTCGCACTTATCGGCGTGACCGCCGGCCAGATTATCGGTGCGCTCCCGGGCATCGGGACGGTTGTTGGCGTGTCGCTCCTGCTGCCACTGACGTTCAACATGGACCCCACCGGGGCCATCATCATGTTGTCCGGCATCTACTACGGGGCTCAATACGGAGGCACGATCAGCTCCGTTCTGATCAACATGCCGGGCGAGGCGGCCACGGTCGTTACCACGCTCGATGGATACCAAATGGCACGGCAGGGGCGCGCTGCGAAGGCGCTGGGCATTGCCGCGATAGGCTCCTTCGTCGCCGGGACGTTTGGCGTCGTGATGGTGACGTTGCTGAGCCCCGTGCTGACGACGTTCGCTCTGCGATTCGGGCCGCCCGAGTATTTCGCGCTGATCCTGCTCGGTTTCACGTCCCTCAGCGCTTTTTCCGGCACGTCGCTTGCGAAGGGGCTCGTCTCGGTCATCATTGGCTTACTGCTCTCCACGGTCGGCCTGGATATCATGTCGGGTCGGCCGCGCTTCACCTTCGGCGAAGACTGGCTGCTTGACGGGTTTAGCTTTCTCGTGGCGGCCATCGGCCTCTTCGGAATCGGTGAAATCCTCGACGGGATGATGAACCCAGCGGATCATCCGATGATTCGGACTTCGCTGAGCTGGCGCAACTCCTTGCCCTCATCCGCGGAGTGGATCCGCTCACGGGGGGCAATGGTCCGGGGAACGTTGGTCGGTTTCTTCGTCGGCGTCCTGCCGGGAGCGGGCTCGACACTGGCGTCGTTTATCGCGTACAGCGCCGAGCGCAGTGCGTCTAAACATCCCGAGGAGTTCGGCAAGGGAGCGATCGAGGGCGTGGCAGCTCCGGAATCGGCCAACAACTCTGCCTCGGCTGCCGCAATGATCCCGCTCTTGACACTCGGCATCCCGGGGTCGGGAACGACGGCGGTCCTGCTGGGCGGTTTCCTCTTGTGGGGGCTGCGACCCGGCCCGCTCCTCTTTACCGAACACCCGGACTTCGCCTGGGGCCTGATCGCGAGCATGTACATCGGTAATTTGATGCTCGTCGTGCTCAATATCTTTGCGATTCCTCTGTTTGCTAGTATGCTCCGGGTGCCCTATGCGATCCAGGCATCTTTCGTCGTCCTGTTTGCCATTATCGGAGCATACTCTCTGGATAATAACCCCAGCGATGTTCTCATTATGACCGCCTTCGGCCTTATCGGTTTCTTTATGAAACGCCTCGACTACCCCGCGGCCGGCCTTGTCCTGGGACTTGTCCTTGGTCCGCTCGCAGAGAAATCACTCCGGCAATCACTGACCCTATCCCGGGGAGATTGGTCAATCTTCTTCACCCGCCCGATCTCGGGTGTTCTGATGGTTGTCGCCGTCTCCGCCCTGCTGTGGCCGCTCGTGATGTGGGCGATCGTGCGGCGTCGGCCAGACAAGGCAGGTGCCGCCGATGTCCCCCAATGACAGGTACGTTGCGCCCGGCGAAGACTGAGTTCGGCAACGTGGCCCTGGCCCGACTCAAGCACGAGCCGGGCCGGCCTCGCCTACCGCCCAGTCCAGCTGTACGAGCGCTTCTCGAGAAACGCCTGCACCGCCCCCTGAAAATCCTCGCTCATGTAGCACGAGAGGATGAGGTCTTCCCCCTCCCGGTTGTCCAGGCCACGCGCCGCTTGGATACGCCGGATACCTTCTTTGGTTGCCCGGAGCGTCAGCGGCGCCAACTGCGTTAGCTGCTCGGCTACCTCACGCACCCGAGCTTCCAGATCTTCGGCCGGGATAACTTCGGTCACGATGCCAAGACCGAGTCCTTCTTCGGCATTGAGCAGGCGCGCCAGCATGATAAGCTCTTTGGCTTTGGCCGGGCCGACGTAATCTATGAGGCGGCTGTAGCCCCGCAGCGACAAGCAGTTCCCGAGCGTACGCGCGATGGGGATGCCAAACCGGAGGCTGGGAGCGACGTAGCGGAAGTCGCAGGCCAGTGCAATCGAGGCTCCTCCCCCGACGCAGTAGCCATGGATCATGGCGATCGTGGGCTTGCCTACGCGCTCTAGACGGCCGGTGACCTCACCAGTCCGCTTTTCATAGTCGATCGCGTCTTTCGGGTCCTTGAATGCTTGAAACTGGCCGATATCGGTACCTGCAACAAAAGCGCGATCACCGGCGCCTCTTAGGATGGCGACACGTATCTCGTCGTTCGCATCGAGCTCATCACAGTACTGCACCAGGCGGTCGTACATGTTCCAGGTCATCGCGTTCCGCGCCTGGGGGCGGTTGAACGTGATGGTCGCGATCTGACCCTGGACCTCGAAGAGAATTTCGTCGTTATGATCACGAGTCAATGTTGACCTCCCCTGTCTTTCGTCGCCTGCACGAGGGTCAGCGGCAACCCATGGAGGGAGCCCGTAGCGGAACAATCCGCAACGCTCAAGCCACGGCCGTGAGCCGACCGTCTCCCCCTTCCGCATGCCGCGCTCGCCCCTCCATAGGTGCCTCAAGCGGGTGCCTGCAAACACAATTAGGAGGAGGGCCCGGCCGATTCGCAGATCCGACTATGCGCTGCATCCTGGCCGATCCGAGTTTCTCTAGACTCTCAAGTGCGGACTAAGCACCGCTGCCCATCGTAGCACTTGCCCTGGAGCCCCGCGATCCGATGCCCGGTAGGTTTGCAGGCGGGCGCTAGATGACATTCCTCGCTTTCAGAGCGGCAATGGATTGTTCGTCGTAGCCGAGGCTCTCGAGAATCTCGTCTGTGTGCTGACCAAGGAGCGGCGGCGCTGATAGGGCTGCCCCGGGAGTAGCCGACAACTTGGCCGGCACGCCGATCATAGTCACCGGGCCGGCCGTCGGATGCTCGAGTGTCACCACCATGTCTCGTGCCCGCGCGTGCGGATCATTGAGGGCCTGGTCGATCGTATTGATTGGGCCGCTAGGAATCCCCTTCTCCTCAAGGAGACGCATCCATTCCCCGGTCGTTCGCGCTTTCATGATTTCGGCGACCGTGGCGACAACCGTCTCTCGGTTTAGCACCCGCTCCGCGCTTGTTGCAAAGCCGGGTTGCTCCGTGAGTTCGGGCCGGGCCACCGCCTGACAAAACTGATGCCATAGTCGGTCGTTGCCGACCGCGAGCATGATGTGACCATCGGCCGTCTCGAAGGGCTGGTACGGAACGATGCTGGGGTGGGCGGAGCCGTAGCGTGGCGCGTCGTGCCCTGTCGCGAAAAAGTTCCCGGCCGCGTAGGTCAGCCACGCAAGTTGCGTGTCTAGCAGAGAGACGTCGATATATTGGCCTTCACCGCTCCTCTCCCTAACCAGCAGCCCAGTGACAATGGCAAACGCGGCCCACATCCCGGCGCCGATATCGGCGATGGACATGCCGTGCTTCGTCGGCGGACCCCCGGGCTCCCCCGTGATTGACATCATGCCGCTCATCGCCTGGGCGAGCGCATCGTACCCCGGCCGATCCCGATACGGCCCGACCTGACCAAAGCCTGATATGGAGCAATATACGATCTGCGGGTTCTCTCGGCGCATCCGCTCGTAGCCGACCCCGATCCTATCCGCAGTGCCAGGCCGGAAGTTCTCGATGACTACGTCCGAGACCCGAGCAAGCGCGTAAATGATCTCACGTCCCTCTTCAGTTCCCAGGTCGATGGTGATGCTCTTTTTGTTTCGATTGATGCTCAGGTAGTATGCGCTCTCGCCGCTAACAAACGGCGGTCCCCAGTGTCTCGTATCATCCCCGGCGCCCGGCCGCTCAACCTTAATGACCTCGGCCCCGAAATCAGACAGAACCATCGTGCAGTACGGACCACTGAGTATCCGCGATAGATCCAGGACCCGGATACCATCGAGTGCAACTGCCAAAGGTGCATCCTCCCGAAACGCATTCCTGTCGTGGCCATCACGGCTTAGCTCGGCATGGGCGACCAATGCAAGATGGCCGGCCTCTTAAATGCATGGCTTCGAGTCCCACGCGACTATCTTGAGCCTGTTATCAACTTCGAAGGCGACTTTGTGCGTTCACCGTTCTATCACAACGAGGACCGGTTCGCCGACTCTTCCACGCATTGGTCGTCGATGTCGAGTTGGCCCTCACGGCCAATCTGCGATGCTCTCGGCGCCTCTACGGCCCCGAAAGACTCGGCGCAGTCCCTACGAGTCCAAACCACCCTCTGGGCGGGACAATCACGGTGCGATAAAGACCGGTGGCAGGATTGTCAAAGCGCCCGACGGCTGCCATCATCCGGCCACGAAATGCAGATGCCAACGAACACACCGGCTCTGGCACGGGAGGAGTATCAGATAATGGCGATACGTTCCCTTCGCGGTCATCATCCTCGGATCGACCCGACTGCTTTTGTGGCCGACGGTGCCCAAGTGATCGGCGACGTGGTTCTTGGACCCGGCGCGAGTGTGTGGTTCAACGCCGTCATCCGCGGCGACAGCGATCGGATCACAGTCGGCTCTGAAACGAACGTTCAAGACGGAGCAATCCTCCATGCCGACCCAGGGTTCCCCTGCACGGTTGGAGCACGGGTGGTGATTGGCCACGGGGCCATTCTTCATGGCTGCCAAATCAGCAATGACTGTTTGATTGGGATGGGCGCGATCATCCTCAACGGGGCCACAATCGGGTCCGGCTGCATCGTCGGCGCCGGGGCGCTGGTTCCAGAAGGGAAGGAGTTCCCGGCCCGGTCGCTCATCATAGGTGTGCCTTCAAAGGTCGTACGCCAGGTAACCGATGCCGAAATGGCGAATATCCAGGCCGGTGCGGCACATTATCGGGACCGGGCCCTTGTGTATCAAACTGAGCTTGCGGACGAATGACCCTGAGCGAGGAGCACCGCCACTTTCCACACGACCGATCGTGGTCCTGCCACGTCCTTGCGGTGGAACGATTCATTCGCAATATCGCGCAGCCTGACGTTGATTGCGGCGGCGTCCGCCGCGAAATCGTTAGCCTCCCTCCCAACAGTGCGCTCCGTCGACGTTGGCGAGCATCGATCCGCATCACCATGGCTTGACCAACTCAAATTGGTCCTGGTGACAGAGCTCGACGTTCAGGCAGATCTTGTCGTTCAAGAACTCAACCCGGCGACGATGACTTGCCGATGATGTCTTGCTCTCGCAGTCGGTTCAATTCGTCGTCACCCAGGCCGATCTCCCGGAGCACCGCGTCTGTATCCTCGCCGAGGGCTGGCGGGACACGGTACACGTCCCCCGGAGTCTCACTCAACTTGACCGGCAGGCCGAGCAGGCGGACCGTCCCCATCACGGGGTGCTCGCGCTCCACCACCATCTCGCGATGCCGGACTTGGGGGTGGTCCAGGCTCTGATCCATCCGGTAGACCGGTCCGGCTGGAATGCCGTGCCGGTTCAGGATGTGCTCCCATTCCTCAACTGTGTGGACCTGGAGTTTTTCGCTGATAAGGTCGGCCAGGAGAAGGCGATTTTCGTGCCGGGCTCCGTTAGTCTTGAAGCGAGGATCGTCGAGCCACTCACGGACATCCAGAATCTCGCATAGTTGTGTCCAGCGCTTATCGCCGGTTGCACCGAGCGTGATGTAGCCATCACGTGCCCTGAACACGCCGTAGGGCGCGTTGATTGGGTGATGATTACCAGCAGGCGGCGGCGCGCCGGCACCGTTCAGGTACCGTACTGCCTGGAATCCGAGTGTCCCGACCATGCTCTCGAGCAGCGACGTGCTTACCACCTGCCCGCAGCCGGTTCGCTCCCGCGCCTGAAGGGCAGCGAGGATGCCGTAAGCGCCGTACAGCCCGGTCAGCAAGTCCGCGATTGGGATGCCGACGCGGACCGGCTCGCCGCCTTCGAAGCCGGTCACGCTCATCAGCCCTGAGAAGCCCTGGATGATCTGGTCGAGACCGGGCCGGTCAGCGAAGGGTCCATCGAGCCCGAAACCGGAGATTGAGCAGTAGATGATGCGTGGATTGCGCTCCCGCATCACCTCGTAGCCAATGCCAAGGGCGTCCATGACCCCGGGCCGAAAGTTCTCGATGATGACATCGGCGGTATCGGCCAGGCGGCAGAAGACGCGCTGTCCCTCCGTCTGCTTGATGTCGAGTGCGACCGAGCGCTTGTTGCGGTTAGCCGAGAGGAAGAAGGCGCTCACACCATCGAAGAAAGGCGGGCCAGATGAGCGGCCGTCCTCACCAGATCCTGGCTTCTCAATCTTGATGACATCAGCACCCAGGTCGCCGAGGAGCATCCCGCATGTCGGTCCGGCGAGGTGGCGACCCAAATCGAGAACGCGTACTCCGGCAAGCGGCATCTGCTCGAGGCGGGGCTCCTCAGTCACTGACCGTCCTCCTCTCATCCTGTGTCCTACGGTATCTTTACTATTTCCCTGGCTCCGCCATCATATCTGAAAATGCACCTTCACAGGAGTTTGGCACGGTAGGGTCCATGGCACTGGCCCTGCTGCGGGCGGAAGGCCATGCCCCACAACCATGGACCCAACGTCGCGCTGCTCCCGACGCTGACCCGGAGGGCATCGGCCCGACGTTGGTGGTCGAGTCCAGCCCGTCATCCCGGACAACCTGAGCATCCACACCGGCGAGGAGGTCCGCCGGCTGATCGAGGGGGCTGGCTGCAAGCTGCTCCTCCTACCGGCCTCCTCGCGCGACATCACGCCAATCGAGCCGGCGTTCGCCAAGATCAAGCAGGCGCTGCGCCGGGCGGAGGCGCGCGCATTCGCGACGCTGTTACCGCCATCGAGTGGGCCCTCGACGCCGTGAGCGTCGCCGACGCGCGGCTTCTACGCCCACTGCGGCTACCCTCTCCCCGCGGACAGCTAAAGCGTGCAACACTCTAGTGGTGTGTCAAGGGTGATGTGCGGGCGGCAAGGTGCGTGCGGGATGGAGGTGTCGGTCTGTCGGCTTGCCCCGGAGGTCCCGCCATGGCGTATCCCTACCGCGTCGTCCTCACGGAAGCGCAGCGCGCCGAACTGCGCGGCCTCGTCGGCTCTGGCAGCGCCCCGGCCCGGATGCTGACCCGCGCCCGCATCCTGCTCACGGCCGACCACGGGGAGGGCGGTCCCGGGTGGGCGGATAGCGCCATCGTCGCCGCCCTCGGCGTGAACGCGAGCACCGTGCTGCGCGTCCGCCGCCAGTTCGTCACCGAGGGCCTGGACACCACCCTAGCACGCAGGCGGCCCGACCGCGTCTACGAGCGGCGACTGGACGGGACCCAAGAAGCCCACCTCATCGCGGTAGCCTGCTCGGTACCCCCGGACGGCCAGGCCCGCTGGACCTTGCGGCTGCTGGCCGACGAACTGGTGCGGCTGGAGGTGGTGGAGAGCATCTCTCACGAAACCGTGCGTCAGACGCTGAAAAAAACTTCGGCTGGCGCGGCGGCGGCCGGGTGGGCGGCGAGGCCGGCGAGCAGCATCAAGGCGACGGCCAGGGCCGTGGTGGTGCGGCACATGGATGATCAACCCCCTCGATTGTGGCTGATGTGGGCACACAGGACGGCCCTGTGCTCCGCATCCGCGGTCCCCGCGGACCGCGTGTCTCCACGATAGCGAACCGGCATTACGCAAACGTTACACGCGGCGCGGGCGCCGTCTTTGTGTCCGAGGTGCCTCTTCCCTACACCCGCCCGCGCTCGGGGCGTCAAGCCCGTCCAGACGGGTTTCGCGCCGACGAAGACTTGTCCGCAAACGGATCTGACTACGTCTTCCCCTCGGGTGGGCGGAGTGCGGCGTGGATGGTGGCGAGCAAGACATCGAGATCGAATGGCCGGGTCTCTACCCAGAGACTCGGCTCCATCAGCTGCTGCTCCACCTCCACGTTCGTCTTTATCGAGAACACGAGCGGGGTCTTCGATAACGGATGGGTGGACCTGGTCTTCGTGACGCGCGCCCCCACGCTCTTGGCCGGGGCCGTCGGCTGGTGGATCGGCCGGCGGGTGGGAACTTGGTACGCTGTCGAGGCGTCCGCTTCCCACTGACGGCCCCGTTCTCTCCGCTTACTCCGCCAGCACCGTCTGCACCCGTGCCCGCTCGTCGTCGGTGAGGTCGACCGACACGAACTCGTCGAGCCGTCGGCGGTCTATCGCCGCCCGGATCGTCGCAGCTAGCGCGTCGTCGCCCCGGTCCTGGAGTCGCTGAGCGA
>JADDPH010000128.1 GCA_016781925.1 Sphaerobacteraceae bacterium
CATCGCTCCCGATGGACGCTTCCTGGCAATCGAGGTGAAGCGGCCTGACGGCTCGTGGAAGCTGCAACCGGCCCAGGAGGAGTTTCTGGCCGAGATTAGCAAGCGGGGAGGCTACGCGGGGGTTGCGACGTGCCCGGAGGATGTGGACCTGATCTTAGGAGGACGATGAGTCAAAGAACGGCGAGATTTTTCTTCATGCGTCAGCGGAACAGATTGACGTGGTGGTGGAGGGACCGTCAGGCTGACTGGAGAGCTATTCGACGAGGAAGGTTTGGCCGAGCAGCCTGTGGCTCGGGGTGTTGGTTCAGCTGTAAGGGGCATACTGAGACGGACGGCGGCTGATGCCTTCGTTCACCGGGTTGACTGGTCCCGATAGATGCTTTCCATCCTCTCCGCCCTCTCCCCGCTCATACGTCGCTCGCGTAAATGACCCGCTTCCGCCAGGGTGGCTTCTGCTTGAGGCAGACCGCCTCCCGCCCGTCCGGTAAGGTGAGCCGTCGCTTGACGACCCAGCCATTGGACATCAGTGCCCATCGTTGACGGACATACAGCCGGTCGTCGAGGTGCCCCACCACCCAGACGAGCATCGTCTCCGTCTCTCCCATCTCTTCCCGAATGATCGACTCGTGCTCTTCGGCAAAGGCTCGCAGGTCGTCCATGCACCGCAGCGTAATCGATCAGGCATGAAAAGGCCCGGCCATTGCTGACCGGGCGCGTCTGACGAGTACGATTTAGGACATTAGGACAGTTCTCGGTTCCACTCGTCCTTAATCAGCACGCGAGCCATCTTCCAAGTCTCCTCTAAACGCTTCATCGTGTGGTGGAGGTCCGAGAGGGCCTGTCTGGAGTCCTCGTCTCCCAGCACCAGCAATCCCCGCCGGATGGCTTGGCCCAGCTCGTATTCCGCCTCCTGGATGTGATCAAGGACGCATGGGAGAGGCCCCTGGTTCTTCATGTGTGCCAGGGTAACCTGAGCGACAGGGTCTAGTAATGCTGCGTCCAACGACTTTGTCACGTCACTCCTCCTACCGTAAACGGGCCACCTGGCCGTACTCAGAATGCTCGGTGTTTCGGGGGATAGACAGGGTCTGCTGGACTCCGAGATTAGGTTGACGATAAATGAGATAATAGAGGGACAACCGTCGTTCGTGGCGACAACCCTTTGAAGATGCCCCTGGCTTGCCACGAACAAGTTGGGGGCTTTTTAGGAGGTTAATGAAACGAATAGCACTGCACGGAAAGTATGGAGAGGGAAAGTTTGCGTTGGTGGATGATGAGGACTTTGACCGGTATAGTGGGCGTTCATGGTACGTAACAACAGGGCAATGGCCATATGCGGTCTCATCCAACGGTCATGCTCGTTTGATTTACCTACACAAAATCATTGTCGATGCTTATCCCCACCAGCGGGTAGACCATATCAATGGAGACACATTCGACAACCGTCGCGACAACTTAAGACTTTGCTCGAATGCTGAGAACTGCCGCAATCAGAGTCGAAGGTCGGACTGTATGAGCGGTTTCAAGGGCGTGTCGTGGCAAGCGGATCGGAAGTCCTGGCGCTGCCAGATTATGATGGACTACCAAAAAATCAACCTCGGCAATTACAGTGACCGCGAAGAAGCCGCCTACGTCTATGACCAGGCTGCCCTCCAGTTGTTTGGGGAGTTTGCCAGAACCAACCTATTGTGAGTTATACTGTCGGTGATGCGGCGGTAGCTCAGCTGGCAGAGCGGGTGCCTTCCAAGCACCAGGTCGCGCGTTCGAACCGCGTCCGCCGCTCCAATCCCGCTCCCCTTGTTCTCTCTCCTCAACCCGCTATACTCCCTTTCAGACAGGTACGTCAGCCTCGGAGAGTAAGGCGCATTCGGGGAAGTCCCAGGCACACAAAGGCGTTCGTTCCTTCCAAGCAGGTTGTCGCGGGTTCGAGTCCCGTCTCCCGCTCCACGGTCGGCATGGAATGGGTCGCAGGACCGGTCGGTGCCACCTATCCGATCCCTTGCTCCGAATGTGGTTCTCTGTTCTTGTCTCGTGGCCGGATTCTCGCGGATCACCAGCTATCCCTGCGTTGTCGTTCCTCCCGTTAATCTGGCCGTCCAGAGTGGCCCCTCAACCATCGTCGAGGCGCTGCTCGGAGCCCACGGCTGGTCGCGTACCCCAAGTTTGTTTCCTCACCTGGCCCTGCTACACTCTGACAGGCAGACGGGCGGGCTGCTGCCCGCCACGATGGGCGGTGCGACCTAGGGGTGAGGCCCTCTTGACGCCCCGGGCGCTCTCGCCGGTTTCCGGTCGCCTCGCTGATGGTTGAAGGGACGAAGTCCGCCGGCAAGAGCGGATATGTCCCAAGCGTAGATAATCGTCTGGTTGTCGGGCCTGTAGCTCAGCGGTAGAGCACGGGGCTCATAACCCCAGGGTCGCAGGTTCGATCCCTGCCAGGCCCACCAGGATGCGCCGGATCGTCCCCGGTCGGTCCATCCCGAGCAGCGATGGCCTGATTCCGGCGCTAAGGGTCTCCGAGCGCGCGTCTCTCGCTAGAGGAGAACGAACATCGACGCCGAGATGAACTCCCACCAGGACGAGATGACCGCCGGGGACCGGTTGGCCGAGCAAAGCCGCGAACTGGCGTTGCGGATTGCCGACCTCATCTCAGACACCCCCGCTGCCGATACGCTTGTCATCGATATCCACCAGATTTCGCCGGTCGCGGACTGCTTCGTGATCTGCTCCGGGGAGAATGAACGGCAGTTACGGGCGATCTCCCGAGATGTCCTTGAGAAGTTGACCGAGGATGGCATTCGTCCTGAGCGCATCGAGGGGAACCCAGCCTCCGGGTGGATTCTGCTCGACTACGGCGAAGTGATCGTCCACATCTTCGACGTCGATCAGCGCTCGTTCTATCGCCTTGAGGACCTCTGGGCGGAGGCGCAGACACTCCTCGCGATCCAATGATGGTGCCATTTCACGCACGGCACCTCTCCATTACCATGCCTCCAATGAGCTGCGGTCATCTTTCCGTCGCCCCGCTTCGTGGTCAGGACCGGGAGTTAGAGTCAGCCAGGGCGAGGGGGACATCGAGATGCCGTTGACGCGTGAAAGGGACAACGAATCGTTTCGGATCCCAGGGGCTGAAGGAGCCACGTCGCACCTCAACCCGGTGCTGCCATTCCTCCTTGGCGCCGCCGTGGGTGGGGCAGCCGGGGCAGTGGCGGGCACCCTGCTCGGCAGGCAGACGACGCAGCTCGTCGCGAGCCTGATCGGCGTGGTTGACCGCCGCTTGACTCGATCCGAAGAAGGTGAGCCGAGGTTCGACTTACTCCTCCAGTAGGTTCCGCCCTCGCGAGCGGCGGGATCACTGGCGGGTGGATGTCCTCGGCGCCGCCAGTTGCCTCGCCGCGGCCCGGCGCCGGCGGTCGCGTCGCGCCAGATCCGCCACCGTTGTCAGCAGGACGATCCCCACGGCCCCGATGGCCCCAAGTTTGGCCTCTCGCGTCGGCAACACCAGTGCCGCGAAGCCAAAGAGCGCCGAGATGCCGGCAACGAAGCCGACGATCTGAGGCTGCGTCCAGCCGCCATCGAGCAGGCGGTGGTGGAGATGCCCGCGGTCCGCGCCGACAGGGGAGCGACCGTGAATGATCCGGTAGACAATCACCCACGCGACGTCCAAGACCGGTAAGCCCAGGGCCAGGAGGGCTGCAGCGATCTTCGCCCCGCCGATGATCGAGATGACGGCTAAGGTGAAACCAAGGAAATTTGCACCGGCGTCCCCCATGATCGTTCGGGCCGGGTGCCAGTTGAATGGCAGAAAGCCGACGAGCACGCCACCGAGTACCGCCGGAAGCAGGGAGATCGTGAACTGCGGATTCTCCCTTGGCCAGAAGTAGGTGTGGACGAACAGGACCGTGCAGGCGACGAGCGTCACCGAGCCGGCCAATCCGTCCAGGCCGTCAAGGAGGTTCAGCGTATTCGTCATCCCGACGAGCCAGAACAGCGTGAAGCCCACGGCCGCGAGCAGCGGCAGTTCCACTGTCCCGCCGAACGGCGAATTGAACCGGTCGATGACGATGCCGTGGTCCTCACCCCGCAGACGCGGTAAGACCACCAGCGCGGCCGCCGTGACCTGCCACGCGAGCTTGATCCCGGCTCCGAGACCGACGGCGTCGTCGTAGAGCATGACGACGGTCAGCAGGCCCGTCGCGGCAAGAAGCAGAAGAAGTCGCTCGGTTTCGACCTTGTACCGAAAGACATCGACGACGTAGGTGAGCGCTATCCCGAAGCAGAAGGCCACGTACATTGGAAGACCGGCCCCGCGCGGAACGGGACTTGGGTGAACGCGACGCGGGCCGGGCTGATCCAGCAGTCCAAGTTTTCGAGAAAGGACGATCGATTTCGCGACGAAAAGGGCCGACGCTGCTGCCGTTGTTGCAAAGACCAGGAGGACAATCAGCGGCTGGCTCACCGTGCGCGACGGCCCGTCATCGTCTGGATGGCTTTAGGCAGACCCGTCATCGATACCCGGCACTGGAAACTGCGAGGTGAGATCTCGGACCTGATCTGCGACGCGACCAAGCGTCGCGGGATTCTCCGGTTCGCGAAGCACGTCCGCAATCATGGTCGCAACCTGCTCGACCTCTCGCACCCCGAAACCGCGGGTGGTGACGGCGGGGGTTCCTAGCCGCAAGCCGCTGGCCTGAGTCGGCGGCCGGGTCTCCCCCGGGATGGTGTTGCGATTGGTGGAGATACCCACCTCGTCGAGGATTCGCTCCGACTTGCGCCCGCTCAACCCCAGCACGCCCACGTCTACGAGCAGCAAATGATTGTCGGTGCCTCCCGAGATGACCGGCAACCCCTGGCGGGTCAACTCCGAAGCCATCGCTTTGGCGTTCTCGATCACCCGCTCCCCGTATGCGCGAAACTCGGGCAGCAGCGCCTCGCCGAAGGCAACCGCCTTCCCAGCGATGACGTGCATCAGAGGTCCACCTTGCAGGCCGGGAAAAACGCTCTTGTCAATCGCCTTGGCGTGCTCCTCTCCACAGAGGATCATCCCGCCCCGGGGGCCGCGCAGCGTCTTGTGGGTGGTCGTCGTCGTGACGTGCGCGTGCCCGATCGGACTCGGATGGAGACCCGCCGCGACCAGACCAGCGGGGTGCGCGATATCGGCAAAGAGAAAGGCCCCGACCTCATCCGCAATCTCGCGGAAGCGCGCAAAGTCGATGGTGCGACTGTAGGCGCTTGCTCCGCAGATGATCGCCCGCGGGCGCACCTCCCGCGCCTTCGTGGCAATGGCCTCGTAGTCGAGCAAACCCGTTTCACGATCGACGCCGTAGAAGTGTGGCTCGAAGAGGCGACCGGAGAAGTTGACCCCCAGGCCGTGCGTCAGATGCCCGCCCTCTTGCAGATTCAGCCCCAAAATGCGGTCACCTGGCTCCAAGAGTGCCAGGTAGGCGGCCATGTTGGCATTGGCGCCGGAGTGGGGCTGAACGTTGGCGTGCTCGGCCCCGAACAGCGCCTTGGCGCGATCGATGGCCAGGACTTCCACCTCATCAACGAACTCGCACCCACCGTAGTACCGCTTGCCGGGGTAACCCTCGGCGTACTTGTTGGTCAGCACACTGCCGACGGCCTGCAGAACGGCCGCGCTGGTGTAATTCTCGGATGCGATCAACTCGATTCCGTCACGCTGACGACGCCGCTCCCGTCCAATGGCGTCGGCAACCGCGGCGTCCACCTGGCTGAGGGAGGACAACGTGAGCATCGGATCGTCTCCCTTGCTCGCGACCGGCTCATGCGCCGGAATCGACCTTGCGAAGGTGAGCTATCAGGGGCCAGCAGCGGGGGCGAAAGCGGCGCTAGTGTACCATGTCGCCCCGGCTGGCTCGGTCCGAGTTGGGGGCGTTGCGAGGGGAAGTGGAGACGACACGACGATGCGGGTACTAGTGACCGGCGGTGGAGGGTACATCGGAAGCGTCGCCGTCGAGTGTTTGCTCGGAGCGGGCTACGATGTTGTGGTTCTCGACAATTTCTGGCGCGGCCACCAGCCCGCCGTTCCGACCGGTGTGGAGAAGGTCGATTGCGACCTCCGTGACCGTGATCACACCATTAGGGCGGTCAAGGAGGCGTGGGTTGACGCCGTGCTCCACTTCGCGGCGGCGACGCTGGTCGGGGAATCAGTGGTTCAGCCGGCCGAGTATTTCGAGATCAACGTAGTGGGCAGCCATAACCTGTTGGTGGCGATGCGGGACGCCGGTGTCTCGAAACTGGTCTTCTCGTCTACCGCGGCGGTCTACGGCATGCCAGAGACCTTGCCAATCACTGAAACTGCGCCGACGGTGCCGATTAATCCCTACGGACGCTCGAAGTTGATGGTTGAGCAGATGCTGGAGTGGCATGCCGGGGCATACGGTCTCCGCTATGCCTGCCCCCGTTACTTCAACGTCGCTGGGGCCACCGAGCAGCACGGCGAGGATCACGAGCCGGAGACGCACGTCATTCCCGTCGCGCTCCAGGTGCTCCTCGGCAAGCGGCCCCACTTTTCCGTCTTCGGGACTGACTACCCCACGCCGGACGGCACGGCGATTCGTGACTATGTCCATGTGGTCGACCTCGCTGAAGCTCACATCCTGGCGCTCAAGCGACTCGACGAGACGCTGGGACCGATCAACCTTGGGACCAGGGACGGGTTCTCAGTGCGTCAGATCGTGGCGGCGGTCGAGCGCGTCACCCGCCGGGATCTCCCAGTCGAGTACGGCCCACGCCGCGAGGGTGATCCCCCTGCTCTAGTGGCCGATAGCTCCAAGGCGCATCGTCTGCTTGGCTGGACCCCGACACGGTCAACCATGGACGAGATGGTCGGCAGTGCATGGCGCTGGTTCCAAGCTCATCCGCACGGATATCAGGACGACGGTCAGTCCTAACCGCCGGACAGGATCAAGACTGACCTGCGGTTGAGGCGCGAGAGCTTGGCGCGCGCTCTCCGAAACGACGCTCAGTACCGTCGAGGAGGCGACGAATATTGCCGCGGTGTTTGAGGACGATGATACCGACGATAACCGTCACCCCTCCTGCCACCCACCAGCCTGACCAGCCGAGCACGGCCGCGACGATGACCAAGAGGAGTCCAAGGCCACTCCCGACGAGGGACCCCAACGAGACGTACCTGGTCCTGAGGACGACGAGGATGATCGCCGGGGTGACGATGAGCACCCAGGGCAGCAGCCCCGCGGCCGCGCCGGCCCCCGTCGCCATGCCCTTCCCGCCTCGCAGCCCGATGTATGGCGACCAGCAATGCCCTGCGACCGCCGCGATGCCGGCGCCTGCCACTGTCCAACCGGGCAAACCGATCCAGCGCCCAATAACGACGGGCAGCAAGCCCTTGACGAAGTCGAGGAGGAACACGGCGACGGAGATCTTCCAGCCCAACACGCGAAGCGCGTTGGTGGTCCCGGTTGCCCCACTACCGTAGCCCCGCAGGTCAACCCCGGTGAAGATGCGGCCGAGGACAACCCCCCAGGGGATAGCGCCGAGGGCATAGGCGCCGGCCATCAGCGCCAAGCCACCGAGCGCGACCATCTCTCACCGCCCCTCGTCGCGGCCCCGGAAGCTGACCCGGAGCGGAGTGCCGGTGAAGCCGTACTCGGCTCGCAACTCGTTCTCAAGGTATCGCCGGTAGGAGAAGTGGATTTGCTGCGGCTCGTTGCAGAAGAAGACGAACGTCGGTGGGGCCACATCAACCTGGGTGGCGTAGAAGAACTTGACCCACTTGCCCGGCTTGCTCGCCGGCGGGTGCTTGGCGACGGCTTCCCGTAACAGCTTGTTCAGTCCGGCCGTGGGCACGCGCTTTTCTCGCTCGTGCACCACGAGCAGCGCCGTCTCTAAGACCTGCTGAACCCGCTGCCCGAACTTGGCGGAGATAAAGACCACCGGCGCGTAGGGCATGAAGTCGAGCTGTTCCCGCACCCGCGTCCGGTAGTCCTCCATGGTCTGGGCGTCCTTCTCAATCAGGTCCCACTTGTTGACGACCAGGACCATGCCCTTTTTCTGCTCTTCGACGTAGCCGGCAATGTGGAGATCCTGGGCGGTGATATGCTCGTTTGCGTCGATCACGAGCAGCACGACATCTGATCGGTCGATGGCCCGCATGGAGCGGATTACGCTGAAGCGCTCGATGCCCTGCTCAACCCGCCCCCGCCGTCGGATGCCCGCGGTGTCGACAAGTGTCACCGGTTGACCTGCCCACTCGATCTGGGTGTCCAAGCTATCACGAGTGGTACCCGGCACATCGCTGACGATCGCGCGCTCCTGGCCGAGGAGGGCGTTGAGCAGCCGGCTCTTGCCCACATTCGGCCGGCCGGCGATGGCGATCCGCGGGCCCTCGGTCTCTGGCTCCTCCTCCGCCTCGGGGAGCGCCTCCACGATGCGGTCGAGCAGATCGCCCGTGCCGGAGCCGTGATAGGCGGAGACCGCGATCGGCTCACCCAACCCCAGATTGTAAAACTCGACCGCTGCTTCCCGGCGCTCCTGGCTTTCCGCCTTATTGGCGGCAAGAATGGTCGGTTTATCGGCGCGCCGCAGCAGATCCCCCACCTCATAATCACCAGAGGTGGGACCTGACTTGCCATCGACGACGAAGACGATCACGTCTGCCTCGTCGATTGCGCTCGTCGCCTGGTCTCGGGTATGGCGAGCGATCTCCGACAGGGACGCGGAGGCGATCTCCTGCTCGTCCTGTAGCCCCGCGGTGTCCACCACGGTGAATTCGAGTCCTCCCCAGTCCGCCGTCCCGTAGACCCGATCACGGGTCGTCCCCGGGATGTCTTCGACGATTGCCCGGCGCTCGCCGACCAGCCGATTGAAGAGGGTGGACTTGCCGACGTTCGGTCGGCCGACAATCGCGACGATAGGCTTACTCACCAGATCCCCAACCGCTTCTTGCACGACATCTGGGCGTGCAGCTTGTCTGTTGTTTGCAGGCCGGGAGTATAGCAGTCTTGTTTCTGTGGGCCCGTGTCATTGTGGGTGTGGTCTCAGGGGATATGTTATGCCACGTCTGAGCCACACGACGTCCCTGCTCTGCCCAGCGAACTCCTACGTTGTTAGGTTGCCGACCGGAGCGCCGAAATCAACCGGTCAATACTCGCGCGGTCGTTCAACTCCGTCGCACACAGCAGCAGGGCGTGGTCGAGGGAATCATCAAGGTGAGCGAGGTCGTAACCGCCCACAATGCCGGCGCTCATCAACGAGCGGTTGATCTCCGCTGCCGGCGTCGGCGTCCTCACCACAAACTCGTGGAAGAACTCTCCATCTACCAGCACCTCGTACCCGTCGAGGGCGCTCAGTTGGTCTGCCAGATAATGGGCGTTCTGGTAGCAGCGCGTCGCAACCTCTCGAAAGCCCCCTGGCCCAAGGCTGGACATGTAGACAGTCGCCGCCGTTGCCATTAGGCCCTGGTTGGTGCAGATGTTGCTGGTCGCCTTCTCACGCCGGATGTGCTGCTCCCGGGTTTGCAGCGTAAGGACGAACCCGCGCTTACCTTCGCTGTCGGTCGTGATCCCGGCCAGGCGCCCGGGAAGCTGCCGCACGAACGCCTGCCGGGTCGCGAGCAGACCGACGTATGGACCGCCGTAGCTCTGGGCAACCCCGAGGGCCTGCCCCTCCGCCGCCACCACGTCCGCGCCAAGCTCCCCCGGCGATTTGAGCAAACCAAGGGGCACCGGATAGGTGCTGACGATGAGCAATCCGCCCGCGGCGTGGACCGCATCGGCCATCGTCGCTAGGTCCTCAATCCCGCCGAAGAAGTTGGGGTACTGCACGACGACCCCGGCCAGTCCCTCTCCCAGGTGCGGAGCTAGGTCCTCCGGCCGCGCCATGAACCCGCTCGTGGGAACGGGAAGCTCGACGAGCTCCACCGGAAACCCCGAGAGGTACGTTCGCACGACCTCGCGGTAGGCGGGATGGACCGTACCCGAGATGACGAGCCGATTTTTCTTCTTGCTTGACGAGACGGCGACGAGTGCTCCTTCGGCCAGGGCGGTTGCCCCGTCGTAGATCGAGGCATTCGCGACCTCCATCCCGAGGAGCGCGGCGACCATGCTCTGAAACTCGTAAATCACCTGGAGGGTGCCCTGGGCCACCTCGGGCTGGTAGGGCGTGTAGGCGGTGTAGAACTCACCCCGCGAAAGGATCTGACCCACCGTCGCCGGCACATAGTGATTGTAGGAGCCCGCGCCTAGGAAGGTGGTCCCCCCGTTCGCAGGCATGTTTCGGGCAGCCAGCTCACCCATTCGAGCTGCTGCCTCCATCTCCGTCAGTGCGCGAGGAAGTCGAAGCTCAGGAAACCGGACCGATTCGGGCACCGCCGCGAAGAGGTCCTCGACAGTCGAGACACCGATCGACTCAAGCATGTCTACACGGTCACCCGCGGTATGAGGATTAAACGTCATCAGTCCCGTCTTTCCCTTCTCCAACTGTTTGGGTCACGTTGCCCGTGGCCCCGATGGCAGGTTTGCTCCCTAGTGGGGGCCTGCTTGCTCCGCGTAACTGTCGTAGGACGAAGCGTCCATCAGTGATTCGATCTGTGAAGGATCCGACAGTCGAATTCTCAGGAGCCACGCCTGCTCGTACGGCGAGGAGTTGACGAGCTCCGGCGCTTCCAGGACATCCTCATTCCGCTCGACGACCTCGCCGTCGAACGGAGCATAGATATCGGACGCAGCCTTCACCGACTCCACAATGCCAAACGGCTGGCTTTGCGAGACCTGATCCCCCTCCTCCGGTAGTTCCAGGTAGGTGATGTCGCCCAGCTCGCCTTGAGCGTGGTCGCTAATCCCCACCGTCGCCACATCGCCGTCGAGGCGGACCCACTCGTGCGTCCGGGTGAATTTCAAATCGCTCGGCGAGGCCATGACCTTGTCGCCCTCCTTCTCGTGCTAGTGGACCAGCTTCGACCTGAATTGGCGCTCACCGTTCACGTTTATAGAATGGTGTCTTGACCTGAATGGCCCGGACGGGCCGGTCCCGGATCAGTATCTCTAACGGGCGACCCACCCCCGCCACCTCTCGATCGACCAGGGCCAAACCGATGTTCTCGCCGAGCGTCGGAGAAACCGCCCCACTGGTGACGTGGCCAACCGGCTCACCGTCCACCATCACCGGGTAGTGGGCCCGGGGCGCCCCGCCTCGCTCCACGGTCTTGAAGCCGACGGTTCGCCGGGGTGGTCCCGACTCCTTCATCGCCGCGATCGCATCACGCCCGACAAAGTCACCCTTGTTGAGTTTTACCGCCCAGCCAAGTCCCGCTTCCAGTGGCCCGATGTCGTCCGCGAGCTCGTTCCCATACAGCGGCATCCGAGCCTCAAGGCGCAGCGTATCTCGCGCTCCGAGACCGATCGGTTGCAGTCCGTGCTCCGCTCCCGTTGCCATCAGCCCATCCCAGAGCGCTGGCGCGTCCTCGTTGGCGACGTAGAACTCGAACCCGTCCTCGCCGGTGTAGCCCGTGCGGGCGATCCGCGCCTTGACGCCCGCTACGAGTCCCTCGCGCCAACTGAACGGCTCGATAGAGGCCAGATCGGCGTCCGTAATCGACATCACGATTCGTTCCGCCAACGGCCCCTGGATCGCCACCATGCCGGTCCCAGCGCAGACATCCTGGATCTCAACATCGGCATCGGGTCGCTTGGCCCGCTGCTCCACGATCCAGCCAACGTCCTTCGCCGTATTTGACGCGTTGACCACCACCATGAATCCGGATCCATCCGGCTCGCGGTAGACGATGATGTCGTCGATGACGCCACCCCGCTCATTCGGGAGCAGGGAGTATTGCGCCTGCCCGGGCTGGAGTGCCGCAACATCATTCGTGGTAATTGCTTGGAGAAACGGCACGGCGTCCGGCCCAGCAACCTGGACCTGGCCCATGTGGCCGAGATCGAACAAACCGGCGGCTGACCGTACGGCGCGATGCTCTTGCAGGATCCCCGTGTACTGCACCGGCATGGACCACCCAGCGAAGGGCACCATCCTCGCTCCCAGGGCAACATGGCGATCATGAAGGGCGGTCTGCCGAGGTGGCGGCTCGGCCGCAGGCGCGGACTGAGAATCGCGGTCGGACACGGTCAACAACCTCCGTCGAGCGGCATCACATGTGGATTCTAGGAGTCCCGAAAAGACACCGTCAAGCGCCACTGCCCGGGCAGGTCGTGCGTCACCTACACCCGCTCGAGCAGCAGCTTGTCCAGTCCGAGCTGCATCGGCACGGGGTAGTTGCCGGTGAGACAGCCGGTGCAGAAGCCAGCTCGCGGCAAATCGATGGCCCTCAAGAGACCATCGAGCGAGAGATAACCGATGCTGTCTGCACCGATAAACTCCCCCACTTCTGGCACGCTCATCCGGGCTGCGATCAAGTCTTCGCGTCTCGCCAGATCCACCCCGAGATAGCAAGGCCACATCATTGGCGGCGCGTGCACCCGCATGTGGACTTCCGCAGCCCCCGCGCTGCGGAGCAGCTGCACGATCGGCCGGCTGGTCGTGCCTCGTACGATGGTGTCGTCCACCAAGACAACTCGCTTGCACATCACGACCTCGGGCAGCGCGTTGAACTTTAGAGAAACGCCCGTGTCCCGGAGCCGCTGATCCGGCTGGATGAAGGTGCGGCCGATGTACCGGTTCTTAATCAACGCCTCCTGATAGGGAATCCCAGACGCATTGGCGTAGCCAATGGCCGCTGGGGTCGCCGAGTCTGGTAACCCCACCACCACGTCAGCGTCGACCGGCGCCTCCTGAGCCAACTCGGCGCCCATCCGCTGACGCACCAGGTGAAGTCGCTTGCCCTGGATTAGGCTGTCCGGGCGGGCAAAGTAGATCAACTCGAAGAGGCACATCGCGTCGCGGCGGTTACCGGTGAAAGCGTGCGACCGGCAGCAGTCGGCGTCAATCTCGACGATCTCGCCGGGCTCAACTTCTCGCTCAAAGGACGCGCCGATGGTCATCAAGGCGCAACTCTCGGAGGCCACGACCCAATGCTCCCCGAGCCGGCCCAAGCAGAGCGGTCGCACGCCGAGTGGATCACGAACGGCAAGCAGCCGGTCCCTTGTCAGGATCGCCAGACTGAATGCACCACTCATGCGAGCCATCGCCCGCCGCGTCTTCTCGATGATGTCGCCTCCCGGGGCCGTGGCGATGAGGCGAGTGAGGACTTCGCTGTCAGTCGAGGTGCGAAAAACTTCTCCGCGCTGCTCTAAGTCGTCCCGCAGCGACAGCGCATTGGTCAGGTTTCCATTATGGGCGACGCATATCGGCCCGATGTTGCTCTGGGCGAGGATGGGGCCGGCGTTGCAAGCTCGATTGGAACCCGCCGTCGAATAGCGCGCGTGACCGACTGCCAGGTCACCGGTCAGATCTCGGAGATCCTCTTCGGCGAACGCCTGAGCGACGAGACCGAGACCCGTGCGGAGGGAGACCCGCACGCCGTCGGATGCGGCGATCCCGGCGCTCTCCTGCCCTCGATGCTGCAGCGCGTAGAGGCCGAAGAAGGTGAGTCGGGCGACATCTTCCCCTGGGGCGAAAATCCCGAAGACGCCGCACTCCTCGCGCGGCTTGTCATCCCACATCACGGCCCTCAACCAGCCCAGTGTCGATAATTATGACGACTCTCAGTCTACCACGGGTTGGTGTCCGTTCAGTGGATCCGGCGTGTCAAGCCCAGAGGCGTACGCCGCCGCCAGCTCGGCAATCTCCACGTCGATCTCGCCGCTGGCGACAAATCGCGATCCACCGGCCCGTCCCAGACGGGTACTGGTAACACCCGCCCCCACAGCCGACGCGATCAACGCCTCAACGTGCTCCTCCGGGCCTGCGACCACGATTCGCCCCGGCGCCTCCCCGAACCACGCCTCGTCAACTCGACCGCTTGCCCCGCCCGGCACCTCGGCCTCCATCGTCATGCCGACCCCCGAGGCGATGGCCATCTCGGCCAGTGCCACGGCCAAGCCGCCTAAGCCACAATCGTGGGCCGTGCGGATCTGCCCCGAGTCAATTGCCCTGCGAACCGTCCGCTGGACCGCCGCCTCCTGGTTCAGATCCAGGGGAGGAGGTGATCCAGCGACCAAACCGTGCCCGTGGGCAAGGTATTCCGAACCCCCAAGGGAGGGCGAAGCGCCGCCGATGAGGGCCACCACGTCCCCCTCACGCCAGGCAAGCGTTGCATGAATGCGGACATCATCCAGCACCCCGACCGCGCCTACCGTGGGCGTCGGCATGATGGGGCTCTCTCCAGTCTCGTTGTAGAGGCTCACGTTGCCGCTCACCACCGGCACATCGAGTGCTCGGCACGCCGAAGCCATGCCGGCCACCGCCTGGCTCAGTTGGAAATAACCCGCCGGCTTCTCCGGATTGCCAAAGTTGAGGCAATTGGTGATTGCCAATGGCCGTGCCCCGACGCAGACGAGGTTTCGCGTGGCCTCGGCGACCGCATGCGCCGCTCCGAGGTAGGGATCGAGGGAGCAGTATCGGGAGTTGCAGTCGATGGCCGCCGCGATGCCGCGTCCCGTCCCTCGCAGGCGAAGAACCGTGGCATCGCCGTCGCCAGGTGCCACCACCGTACCCGCCAGGATCGTGTGATCGTACCGCTCGTAGATCGAGCGGCGACTCCCAATATTTGGCGACGAGAGGAGACTCAGAAGGCAACCGGCGACGGATTGGGGTCCGGCATTCGCCTCGCTCGGGAGGTCGGGGATGGTTGTCAGATCAAGATTGCGGCGGGCGATGGTGTCAATGGACTCAGCGCTCTCTCGGACGTAGGTTGGACAGCAATCGGTGAAGAGATGAGCCGGAACTTCCGCCACGGTTGTTCCGTCGTCGCGAATACGCACCTGCCCGTCGTCGGTCACCGTACCGATCTCACTGGCGTGCAACGACCAGCGCTCAACCACCGATCGGACCCGCGCCACCCCCTCTGGGCGAACCACGAGCAGCATCCGCTCCTGGCTCTCACTGAGCATCACCTCGTAAGCGCTCATGCCGGTCTCGCGGCGCGGCACCAGTGCGACATCGATTTCTGCCCCGACCCCGCCGCGGCTCGCGCACTCTACAACTGAGCTGGTCAACCCAGCCGCGCCGAGGTCCTGCATCGCGACCACGTCGTCGCCATGGAGCAACTCCAGACACGCCTCCAGCAGCAGCTTCTCCAGGAAGGGGTTGCCGACCTGAATGACGCCCCGGTGGGAGGACGTCGGGTCATCGACAGAAGCGAAGGTTGCGCCGTGAAGCCCGTCACGCCCCGTGTCGGCCCCGACCAGCATGATCACGTTTCCCGGCCCGCTCGCCCTCGCTCGCATCAACGCGCCGTGCTCGGTCACCCCGATACACATCGCGTTGACAAGCGGGTTGCCATTGAACGACGGATCGAAGAAGACTTCCCCGCCCACGGTCGGGATGCCTAGACAGTTACCGTAACCTCCGATCCCGCCCACCACGTTGTCGAGCAGGTACCGATTGCGAGGCACGTCGAGAGGGCCGAACCGCAAACTGTCGAGCAGCGCGATCGGGCGGGCCCCCATCGTGAAGATGTCCCGCACGATACCGCCCACCCCGGTCGCGGCCCCCTCGTAAGGTTCGACCGCGCTTGGGTGGTTGTGCGACTCAACCTTGAAGACGACGGCGAGCCCGTCACCGACATCGATCGCGCCGGCGTTCTCACCGGGCCCTTCCAAAACCCACGGCGCCTCGGTCGGAAGCTGCGAGAGCAGCGGGCGGGAGTGCTTGTAGCCGCAGTGCTCGCTCCACATCGCGCCGAACATGCCGAGCTCAACCGGCGTCGGCTCCCGGCCGAGCACCTCGACCAGGAGCCGGTATTCGTCGTCGCTCAGCGCGACCTCCCGCCATTGCCCTGGTGCGATCGCCACCCGTGGGTCCTCCCCTATCGCCTCCGTCCTACGCGGGAACGGCGAGTATTTCCAGGGCTGACCGCAGGAGCCGGAGGCCGTCTTCGCCGCCGATCAAGGGATTCGTCGCCCGTTCCGGATGCGGCATCAAACCGACGACGTTCCCGCCCTCATTTGAGACGGCGGCAATCGACCGCGACGAACCATTGGCGTTGCTCGTTGGGGAGAGATGTCCGTCTTGCTCGCAATAGCGCGCCACCACCTGCCCGTTTGCCTCCAGCCGGTCCAGCGTCTCCGGATCGGCAAAGTAGGCACCATCCCCATGAGCGACCGGCAGGCGAAGAACCTCGCCCGGTCGGACGTTGCTTAGCCAGGCATTGCCGTGCCTTTCGAATCGGATGTGGGTCCAGTGGCAGTGAAATCGAAGCGTCCGGTTGCGTAGAAGAGCACCCGGCAGCAGATGAGCTTCGGTGAGAATTTGAAAGCCGTTGCAAATGCCCAGCACCGGCCCACCCCGCGCCGCAAAGGAGCGAACTTCCGTCATCACGGGCGCAAAGCGGGCAATGGCGCCGCAGCGAAGATGATCGCCATAGGAGAACCCGCCGGGCAGCACCACCGCGGCAACCCCATCCAGAGTCGTCTCCCGGTGATCCATCAGGCGCGCGTCCACCCCCACCTCATCCCTCAGCGCGGAGAGGGCGTCCTGGTCCCCGTTGCTGCCGGGGAAGGAGATGACGGCGACCCAACTCCTCATCGTGCACCGCCAGAAGGACCAGTCCCGCTCGCCTCACCTTCCACAATCGTGATGGCGTAGGTCTGGATCACGGGGTTCGCGAGTAACTGGTCGCACATGGAGGTGACAGAACGCTCGGCCTCGCCGATGTCCGGCGCCTCCACGACGAGTTGGATGAAGCGCCCCGCCCGGACATCGTCCACTCCGAATCCGAGCGAGCGCAGCCCCCCCCGAATCGTCTCACCTTCCGGGTCATTCACGCCCGGCTTCGGCGTCACGACAACGTCGGCCAGCCATCGACGCGTGCCCGAGGCCGTGCCGTTGGCCTCGCCACACGATGTCCCATTCAACAGTCCATCACCTCCGCCGGCAACGGCGACCCGGTGAGTCGCTCGTACGCCTCCAGATACCGTGCTCGGGTGCCCTCGACGACCTCTTGAGGCAGATCAGGCCCCGGCGGCTGGCGATCCCACCCGCTTGCCACCAGCCAGTCTCGGACAAATTGCTTGTCGAAGCTCGGCGGGTCCTGGCCTGCCTCGGAGGAGGTCGCATCCCAGAACCGCGAACTGTCAGGGGTAAGCAACTCGTCGATCAGCACCAGGTTCCCATCAACGATCCCAAACTCAAACTTGGTATCTGCGAGGATGATGCCTCGCTGCAGAGCAAGATCGGACGCGACGTTGAAGATGTCACGGCTCGCCTCCTCCAGGCGCGCTGCCAACGCCGGCCCAACCAAAGCCCGTAGATCGGCAAGGGTGATATTGACGTCGTGGCCTTCATCATTCTTGGCTGCCGGGGTGAAGATCGGCGCGGACAGCCGACTGCCCTGGCTCAATCCGTCCGGAAGGACTTCTCCGGCAACTTGGCCGGACCGCCGGTACTCCTCCCAGGCAGACCCAGCCAGATAGGCACGGACGACGCACTCAATGTCGATCCGCTCCGCCTTGTGGACGATCATCGATCGTCCCGCCAGTAGCTTTGTATGAGGCAAGAGTTCGGCCGGGAAAAGTGAGACATCCGCCGTGATCAAGTGATTGGAGATCAAGCCTCGCGTCAGATCGAACCAGAAGCGCGAAAGCTGCGTTAGCACAACCCCCTTCCCTGGAATCAACGTCGGGAGGACCACGTCAAAGGCCGACAATCGGTCGGTCGCAACCATCAAGAGCCGATCGCCGAGGTCGTAGGTATCACGAACCTTTCCACGCCGAAACAGGAGCAGACCCGATAAATCAATCGACGCGCTGCCCGCCGTCATGAACTGGCCATCGCGGTGGCCCCAGCACCACTCTCCGGCGAACGAGCGACAAGTCCCATGCGAGCGAAGATGGCGTCCACGTAGCGAAGCTGGCGGAAAGGATCAAATAGGGCGTCAAGAGCGTCCGGCTCTAGCAAACGTGCCACTGTAGGATCGTCTCGAAGCGCGTCCCGGAACCGCCTTCCGCCGTCCCAAGCAGCAAGGGCGTACCCCTGCACCAGTTTGTACGCCGCCTGTCGGTCCATACCCGCGTCGACCAGGGCCAGCAGCACCTCCTGGGAGAAGATCAACCCTCCTGTGAGTTCAAGATTCGCTCGCATGCGCTCCGGGTAGACCACGAGGTGCTCTACCAGGTTCGCCACGAGGTCAAGCAGGTAGTCGAGCACGATACAGGCGTCCGGAAAGATGACCCGCTCCGTTGAGCTGTGACTGATATCCCGCTCGTGCCAGAGGGCAACATTCTCCAACGCCGTTACCGCGTAGCCGCGCAGCAGCCGCGCCAGGCCGGACGCCCGCTCCGACTCGTGCGGGTTGCGTTTATGCGGCATGGCCGAAGATCCTTGGTTGCCCGCCGCAAACGCCTCCTCGACCTCCCTCACCTCTGTCCGCTGAAGATGCCGAACCTCGACCGCCACCTTCTCGAGGCTCGCGGCAATCCCAGCGAGCACGTTGAGAAAGAAGGCATGCCGGTCTCGCTGCAACACCTGCGTGGACGCCGGCGCCGCGGTAAGACCCAATGCCGCGCACACCTCGTCCTCTAGGTCGGGTGGCACGTGAGCGTGGGTGCCAACCGCCCCGGAGATCTTGCCAACGGACATCTGTTCGCGAGCCAGGTCCAGCCGGGCGCGGTGCCGCCGTAGCTCGTCGTACCAGACCGCGAGCTTGAGACCAAACGTGGTCGGCTCGGCATGAATGCCGTGAGTCCGCCCGATCGTCAGCGTCTCCTTGTGCGCTACCGCTTGGCGGCCGATCACGTCCGTCAGGCGCTCAAGACCTGTGGCAAGGTGATCCCCGGCTTCCCGGACCTGAAGAGCAAGGGCAGTATCGACGACATCCGAGCTCGTGAGACCGAGGTGGATGAACCGAGCCGCATCGCCAACGCTCTCCCCGGTGGCCCGGAGAAATGCGATGACGTCGTGGTCGGTTTCCCGCTCGATTTGACGCATCCGCTCAAGATCGCGCCTAGCCGCCCGGATGGCCTCCATGGCCCAATCCGGAATTCGCCCTCGGCGATGCCACGCCTCGCACACGGCGATCTCGACCATTAGCCAGGTCTCGACCTTATGCTCCTCGCTCCAGATTCGCCCCATCTCGGGACGCGTATATCGACCAATCATCGGGATCGCCTGGGATCGGTAGAGGACCACACGAACTTCATCATGGCCCGAGTATAGCCCGAGGTAGTTGCCACTGCCGCCGCCAGTCGTTAGACTGAACGAACGGACGGACTTGAGGACCGGTCGGGAACTCAAGGGAGTATGAGGACGAAGTTCACTCCAGCGCCAGGACTCGCAAGGAGGTGCGAGTCGACGAGGTGGAAGCCGATCGAACTATTCGGCGGATGGCTTCCCGGCGGGCACAGTCGTGATGACCGGTACAAACCGGCGGGGTGACCCGCCGACAATCCCCGGCCAAGGTGCCAACACCCCCTTGATCCTCCTCAACCAACCGACGATGACCGTCCCCGGTGTTCGGCACGTTCATCTTGGCCACCGCGTCCCAACCCCGGCCCCCCGCCGGTAGGGCGGTGCTGGCCGCGGCGTTGTGCGTGCCGATCTTCCCGCGACACGGCGGTGCCCCCTGGGCCACCGTGGTCGTCACCATCCCTGGAGGATCAAGTCCCCATGTGCGGCATCTTCGGCTACGTCGGCGAAGAACGCGAGATCGGGAGCGAGGTCTTAGAGGCCTTGCGGACCCTCGAATACCGTGGCTACGACTCCTGGGGCGTCGCGGTTGGCGTGGACGGCCGGATCGGCGTCGAGAAGCGGACCGGCAAGATCGCCGGCGCGCACGTCGACTTTCCACCGTCTCCCATCGCCTTTGGGCACACCCGATGGGCCACCCACGGCGGCGTCACCCACGCCAACGCGCATCCCCATCTCGATTGCGACGGCCGTCTCGCCGTCATTCACAATGGCATCGTCGAGAATTTCCGCCCGCTCCGGGATAGCCTGTTGGCCCGCGGTCACCGTTTCGTATCCGAGACGGACAGTGAGGTCATTGCCCACCTCCTTGAGGACGCCCTGCCACAAGCTGACGGTGACCTTGCCGCCGCCCTCTCTGCGGTTGTTGGCCGCCTGGAGGGGCTCAACGCGGTGATCGCGATGGATGTCCGGAGCGGTACCCTGGCGGCGGCGAAGAACGTGTCCCCGCTTGTGGTCGGTGAGGGTAACCGCGGGGCGTCCATCGCTTCGGACGGGCTTGCTCTTCAAGGCCACGCCGATCGCGTGCTCTACCTGGAAGACCACCATCTGGTCCGGTTGAGCCCTGACGGCATCACCCTCTACGACCGGCGCTCAATGTCCGAGCTCTCAGCCGATTTTGCCCCGCTCGTCCTTCAGTCAGGCGAGACGGGGCTCGGTGCTTTTCCCCACTTTATGGCGAAGGAGATGGCCGAGCAGCCGGACGTGCTCGAACGGCTGGTCCGGGACGCGACGGGTCAAATCGAGGATCTTGCCGCTGCCATCCGCGATTCCTACGGAGCGTTCCTTGTTGGGTGCGGCACCGCGTCCTACGCCGCCCTGACCGGCGCGTATCTCTTCAGCCGGATCGCCGCCAGGCACGTGAACTTTACGGTCGGATCCGAGTTCAAGTATCACGAGCACTTCCTGACCGACAGCAGCCTGGTCATTGCGCTTTCCCAAAGTGGGGAGACGGTCGACATCATTGAGGCGATGCTGGCCGCGCGGCGGCGCGGCGCTCGGCTTGGCGCGCTGGTCAACGTCCCTCGCTCGACGCTCGACCGGATGGTCGATCTCCGGGTGCACCTGGGGGCTGGCCCCGAGCAGTGTGTCCTGTCCACGAAGGCGTACACCGCCAAAGTGGCCGTGCTCCTCATGACCGCTCACGCGCTAGCCGGCTCCCCGGAGAAGGGCAAGGAGGAAGTCCTCGCGGCCGCCGCCGGGCTCCAGGAGATGCTGTCAGATGCGTGGGTCGCTCAGGTTCGGGAAGTGGCGCGGCGGATCCATCGCGAGGAGCATCTCTTCGTCATCGGGCGTGGTCTAGCCTTCCCGACGGCGCTTGAGGCCGCGCTGAAGATCAAGGAGGTCAGCTACATCCACGCCGAGGGGTTCGCCGGCGGGGAGTTGAAGCATGGGGTGATCGCCCTCGTCGCGCCCGGCACGCCGTGCGTCGTCTATGCCCCATCCGATGAGACCCGGGCCGACATCCTTTCCGGGGCAATGGAACTGAAGAGCAGGGGCGGGTACATGATCGGGGTAGGCCCCGAGCCAGATCCCGTGTTCGATGTCCACCTGCCGACGCCGGATGTTGGTGATGCGGCGCCACTGGTCAATGCCCTGCCTGCGCAGATGCTGGGCTATCACGCGGCGCTGCTTCGGGGCAATGATCCGGACAAGCCGCGCAATCTCGCGAAGAGTGTCACCGTCAAGTGACCCCGGAATGCCGCCCTTGATCGACGGGGCGATGGACTTGGGGGCCGCAACGTTCGTCGACACTCACGCTCACCTGGATGACCCGGCGTTTGATCCGGATCGAGAGCTGGTCATCAACCGTGCCGTCCAGGCGGGCGTGGCAATGGTGGTGAATATCGGGTATCGCCCAAGTCGCTGGATTACGACGAGCGCACTCGCGGCCACCTCGGCGCGGGTCACGGCGGTCCTCGGCCTTCATCCTCAGCACGCTGACGAGTTCACGCCGGGGACATGTGACGAACTTGAACGGTCCATCACAATGGCTGGCGCGTGCGCGGTCGGCGAGATCGGGCTCGACTATTTTCGCAATGGCCCGCAACCGGCCGTCCAACGCCATGCCTTCGAGCAGCAACTGCTCCTCGCGGAGCGACTCTCTCTGCCGGTGGTGATTCATCAGCGTGCCGCCGAGGCCGACTGTCTCGCGATCCTTCGGGGTGCCCCGCCGTCGCTTCGCATCGTGCTGCACAGCTTCGAGGGAAGTGAAACGCTGGCTGAGTGGGCCCTGGACCACCGGCACTTCTTCGGCGTCGGGGGCCTCATGACCCGTCCCGGATCCAAACAACTACGCGCTATCCTCGCTGGTCTACCCTTGGAGCGGCTAATCCTTGAGACCGATTCGCCCTACCTGATGCCAGCCCGCACCAAGGAGCGCCGCAATGTTCCGGCGAACATTCCGGTGATCGCCCGTCACCTCGCTGATCTCAGGGGTACCGACGTGGGAACGATCGCGTCGGCGACCACCCTAAGTGCGGTCGCGGCGCTTGGCTTAGCTATTCCGCCCCTCCCTCACCAGAGCCAGGTGATGGACCGAGCGGCGCTTCCGTGAGCCAGGGCATGAGAACCGTCCTGCTGGCCACGACGAACGCCGGCAAACGAGCGGAGTTCGAGCGACTGTTGCCACCCGACGTTCACGTGCGTACGCTGCGTGACCTCGACTTCGTTCTGCCGCCGGAAGACGGCACAACGTTTGCGGAAACGGCCGAAGCGAAGGCGTGCTTCGCCGCGGGTCGTTCGGGCATGCTCTCCATCGCGGATGATTCAGGTCTTGAGGTAGATGCACTTGACGGCGAGCCCGGACTTCGCTCAGCCCGCTACGCCGGCGATGAGGCCACCGATGTGGCAAACCGGGAGAAACTCCTGACTGCGATGCGCGAGGTGCCCGACCCTGATCGGACAGCCCGGTTCCGCTGCGCTGTCGCGATCGCCGATGTCTCCGGCTTAGTGGCACTCGCCGAGGGGAGTTGCGAAGGGGTCATCGCCGCGGCGGAAGCAGGCGAGTATGGCTTCGGATACGACCCGATTTTCCGTCTCCCGTCTGGGCGGACGATGGCGGAGTTATTACCGGAGGAGAAGAATCAGATTAGCCACCGAGCCATGGCGTACCAGGCTGTGTTACCGGTGCTGCTCTCTTTGCTCGGTCCCATCGGCGAGCCGCGCCGCGGCGAAGCCCAATGACTTCCTCCCTCGTCGACCTACCCCCAGGCCGGACGATCTTGCGTCCTGGCTCCATTTCAGAATGGCAGTCCCAGGTGATCCAGCGACAACTGCTGCCGGTGATCGCGGTGGCTGGATCCCGCGGCAAAAGCACCGTCGTCCGTCTCCTGGATGCCATCTTCGCTCACGCGGGTCTCCGCTCCGCAACATGGACAAGCTCCGGGGTTGAGATCCGTGGCCGTCGTCAGTCCGGGGAACTCGCGCCGTGGTCCCGGGCCCTTTCCCGCCTCGCCGAGGGGACGCTGGATGTCGCAATCCAGGAACTGGATTGGTCCACGGTCCACGCGGTCGGTCTGCCCTCGGGGGTCTACCCCGTCGTCGGTGTGACCAACATCTGCGTCAACAACGACGTATGCCTGATTCAAGATGAGACCCGCCGGGCCATCCGGGCCTACGCGAGCGTGGTTCAGGCCGTGGACCGGAACGGGGTCCTGGTCCTCAACGGAGAGGACTACGCCGTGTCGGGGTCAGAGGTCGGCCACCGCGCGCCGACAGCTCTCGTGGCGCAAAGCAAGGAGACGCCCCTGCTTCGCGCTCATCTCGCCGGCGGCGGTTTTGGCGCGTGGTGCGAAGAGGACGGATTGCGCTCCGGATCACTTTCCGACTCAGCCTTGCTTTGCTCCGTCAAGGATCTCCAGTTCGCCCTTCAGGGCCGGGCAATCTTCGAGATTCACAATGCCCTCACAGCCGCAGCAATGGCGCTCCTCTGTGGCGTCCCACGCGCCACTGTAGCGGGCGTGCTGCCGGCCTTCTCAGTACCGCCAGCGCTGCTTCCCGGGTCCTTCAACGTCATTGAGGTCCAGGGGTTCACGGCGGTCGTTGACCGACCAGCGCCATCATGGTTTCTCCGGTCCGTCCTTCGTGCCCTCGGTCATCAGAAGCACGGCAGGACGATCACCGTCGCGGGCCGTTTGGATCGCGTGCCTGAGAGTGACCTCATGGAGGTGGGCCGGCTCGTTGGGCGTGCCAGTGATGTCCTCGTGCTGCACTCCCATGACCCGAACGCCCTCCGGGCCTCACTGTTTCGCCAAGGTGCCGCCCTCAACGATGTGCCACCCGTGGTCGTGAACGTGCCGACCGAGCGCCGAGCCGTAAGCCGCGCTCTCAAACTGCTCCGCCCCGGCGATACCGGGCTCTTTCTCGCTGATGACCCCGCCTCCGTGATCCGGGCTCTGCAGCGGGCCGGCAAGTCCGTCAACCTGCCCGGCTAACCCCAGGTCTGGTGATTGATGAGCCGAACGAGCGTGACGACACGATTGGTCACCGAAGCCACGTTCCCGGCGGCGCCTGATGAGACCAGACCTTGCCTCCATTGAGCAACCGGGAAATTGCCGAAACACTGGAGCGCTACGCCAACCTCGCCTCGATCGCCGGGGAGAACCCGTTTCGCTCCCGCGCCTTTCAGCGAGCGGCCGATGTGGTGCGAGACCTTCATGAACCGGTCGCAGCGTTGATCGATCGTGGCGACCTACGCGGACTTCCAGGCGTGGGCAGTGGCATCGCGGGCTCGATTGAGGCCCTGGTACTCACGGGCACTCTCCCGGCCCTGGAAGCACTCCAGCGAACGGTCCCAGCGACACTGCTCGACCTCCTCCAAGTTCCGGGGGTGGGAGTCAAGACGGCGACACGGGTTTATCGGGAACTGGGCGTGGTCGACCTCCCAGGGCTGGTCGCCGCCGCGCAGTCCGGCCGCATCCGAGTGCTGCCAGGACTCGGCTCCAAAACGGAAGCCAACATCCTTGCGGCCATGGACTCGATACAACGACGCACCGGGCGGTTCCTCCTCGGGGCGGCCCTTCCCGTCGCCCGTCGCCTGGTAGATGACCTCCAAGCCGCACTGCCTTCGGACGCCGCTGTCGCCATTGCCGGCAGTGTCCGCCGGATGGAGGAGACGGTCGCCGACATCGACCTCGTGATGAGCACGACCGCGGCCGAGTCCCTTCCGTCCGCCGTGGCTGATCTCCCTCAGGTATTGGGCATGGTCGAGACTGCTCCGAACCAGTTTCAGATTTCCACCCAGGCCGGCATTCCCGTCGATATCACTGTTGTCGAACCATCGGGATTTGGCACGGCGCTCATCCTTGCCACTGGGTCCGCGGATCACCTGGCCCTGCTCCCCGGTCCACTGCCCGCGTCACCCACCGAGGAAGCCATCTATGCCGGCTTCGGCCTGGAGTGGATCACGCCCGAGCTGCGTCAGGGCCGCGACGAGGTCACGCTGGCCAAAGCTGGGACCTTACCGGCACCTCTCAAAACGGGGGACGTGCGAGGAGAGTTTCACGCCCACACGGTGTGGAGCGATGGCACCGGGACTGTTCTTGAGATGGTCCGCAGCGCCGCCGACCGGGGCTATGCCTTCCTCGGCATCTCCGACCACAGTCGGGGATTGGGGGTGGCGAACGGCCTCGACGCCGCGCGCCTCACCGCTCAGCGTCGAGAAATCGAGGCAGTGCGTCAGGCCACTGGCTTTCGCGTCTTCGCCAGTTGCGAGGTTGAGGTGCACCGCGACGGCTCGCTCGACTTCGACAACGATGTCCTGGACACCCTCGACGTCGTGATCGCCTCCACTCACTCAGGACTTCGGCAAGCACGGGATGTGCTGACCGAGCGCCTCCTCGCCGTGATTGACAACCCCCGCGTAGACATCATCGCCCACCCGAGCGGCCGCCTCGTCGAGCGACGGGAGGGCGGCGATTTCGACTGGGACCGCGTCTTCGCGGCGGCCGCCGCGAATCGCACCGCCCTGGAGATCAACGCGAGTCCCGAACGGCTGGACTTGAGCGGAGACCTTGCCCGTCGCGCTCTCCAGGCCGGATGCTTGCTCACGATCCACTGTGACGCCCACAGCACCAGCGGCTTTGACGCGCTCGAATATGGAATCGCGACGGCCCGGAGAGCGGGCGCTGATCCGCGACAGATTGTGAATTGCTGGTCCATCGAGCGCATCGAGGCATGGCTCCGCCGCGGCGAGGTGTAGATCGAACCGGCCGTTCACGACCCAGTCCTCCACCCTCTTCTTCCGAATGGACCACGATCGCAGGTCGAGCCGGCCGAGTCGGACCCGATCACGAACGGACCGAGTTTCTCTTCCACCGGGGAGCGGCCGCTATGAGGCGATGCGCTCCCCCGTGGACGGGCCAGTCTCCTCCACAGAGACGCCTCCGGTACCGAGAAGGGCATGCAGTTCTTCCTGCAACTCCGGGCTCCACTCGACCCGGCGGGAGCGGCTTCGCAGCGCTACGAGCGAGCCGCCATGGTGAATGTGGAGCACCACATCGTCATCACCATCGTGGCGTCGCAGGATGGCGTCGACCTCCTGCATACAGCCGATGTCGGCCCAGATGTCGGAGCCACGGCGCAGCCGGACGTGGACGGTTCGCCGCTGCTGCGGTGGCCCTTGCACGACGGTGACGTCGTTGGTCACGGTCTCACAGACGAGCTGTAATTGCTCATTCCGCCGCTCCAGCTTGGCGACCACCTCGACGATGGCGTCGATCTCCCAGAGCGTTTGGTATTTCTCGTAGCAGTCTGGGAAAGCCACGAGTTCGATGTTGCCCGTCAGGTCTTCCAACTCAACGATGGCCATGGTCCGGTTCGTCTTGGTCGTAACCTTTCGTATCCCGGCAATCATCCCCACGATCTTAACTTTCTCGCCAGGCGTCCGCTCTTCCAGCTCCACGATCTGGGTTGTCGCCGACGCCCGACCCGGGCCGAGATACTCCGTGAGGGGATGGTCGCTCAGGTAGAAGCCGATTAGTTCCTTCTCCCACGCCAGGAGTTGCTTTCGTGGAATCTCTGGCACGGCTGTGGAGGGCGCCACCCTTTCCACCGGCACGGACGCCCCTGGTACCTCGAACAGGCCAATCTGCCCCCGGGCGCTCGCCTTTTGCCGGCGCTGCGCTGCGCTAATGGAGGGTTCAAGAGCCGCGAGCAGCGAAGGTCGGTCACCGAACCCGTCCATCGCGCCACACTTCACGAAACACTCTGCCACCCGCCGGTTCACCACGGACCAGTCTACGGCCTCACAGAACGCGTCCAGGTCCGCGAACCGGCCGCCCGGTTGAGCGGCTCGCGCCAAGATGACGCCGCGAACCGCCCCCTCCCCTGCATTCTTCACCGCGCCCAGGCCGAACCGCACGGCTGCGGCCCCGTTCTCGCCGGGCTCCACCGTGAACTCCAACTCGCTCGCGTTGATATCGGGTGGCAGCACCGCGATGCCGGCCCGCCGGCACTCCACCACGTTAAAGACGATCTTCTCGGTATTGCCGATGTCCGTCGACAGCAGGGCCGCCATGAATTCGACCGGGTGGTTTGCCTTGAGGTACGCGGTCTGGGCGGCGATCACGGCGTAGGCCGCGCTGTGGGCTTTATTGAACCCATAGCCGGCGAACCGCTCGATCATGTCGAAAATCTCGCCACCGAGCGACTTGGCCAGGCCATGCTCGACGCAACCGGTCACGAACCGGTCGCGATACTTCGCCATCTCCTCGGGCAGCTTCTTGCCCATCGCCTTCCGGAGGCCGTCGCCCTCCGCCATGGAGAACCCAGCCAAGACGTTCGCTATCCGGATCACCTGCTCCTGGTAGAGCGCGACCCCGTACGTTTCCTGAAGGATTGCCTCCATCTCTGGGTGCATGTACTCGATCGGCGTGCGGCCATGTTTTCGGGCGATGTAGTCTGGCGCCATCTCCATTGGCCCGGGCCGGATCAGCGCCATCAAGGCAATCAAATCCTCGAAGCAGTTGGGCGCGACATCGATCGTCATCCGGGTCGTCATGCCGCCTTCAAGCTGGAACACACCAACCGTCTCGCCCCGGCGCAGCAATTCATAGCTCTTCGGATCATCAAGAGGTAGTGACTCAAGGGATATGTCGTGACCGGAGGCGCGCAGCAGGTCCACGGCCTTCCCAAGCACGGTCAGCGTCTTCAGCCCCAAAAAGTCCATCTTCAGCAGACCGAGAGCCTCAAGCTGACTCATCGGGTACTGCGTCGTAATCTCACCTTCACTCTTGCCGCCCGCTCGCTGCAGCGGCACATGCTCGACGAGCGGATCCCGCGAGATCACCACCCCCGCCGCATGGGTGGACGAGTGGCGGGCGATGCCCTCGACTTTCCGCGCCATATCGATGAGCTCGCGCACCCCGGCGTCGGCGTCATACAGCCCTTGCAGCTCCGGCACCTTGGTCAACGCACTCTCAATCGTGATCCCCGGCCCCACCGGAATCAGCTTCGCCACCCGATCGGTCTCGGCAAAGCTGAGCCCCATCGCCCGTCCGACATCTCGCACCGACGCCTTGGCCGCCAGCGTCCCGAACGTCACGATCTGGGCCACCCGGTCGTCGCCGTATTTGCGAACGACGTAGTCGATAACCTCCGCCCGGCGATCGTCCGCGAAGTCGATGTCGATGTCCGGCATCGAGATCCGCGAGGGATTGAGAAACCGCTCAAAAATCAGGTCGTACTTGAGTGGATCCAGCGCCGTAATGTCCAATGCGTAGGTGATGATGCTCCCAGCGGCGGACCCCCGTCCAGGTCCGACCAGGATGCCCTGTTCCTTGGCAAAGCGCACGAAGTCCCAGACGACCAGGAAGTAGTTGGTGAAGCCCATGGAGCGAATCACACTCAGCTCGTAGGCCAAACGCTCCCCCACGGCTCCGCCGTCATGCCCGTACTTCCGCCGGACACCGATCCGGCAGAGCTCCTCCAGATAGGAATCAGGTGTATGGCCTTCGGGCACGTCGAAATGAGGCATGTGATACCCGGTAAATCCCAGGTCCAACGAGCACATCTCGGCGATGCGGATGGTATTCGTAAGCGCCTCGGGGATCTCCCCAAACACCCGGGCCATCTCATCGGGGCCCTTCAGATAGAGCTGATCGCTTTCCGTCTTGAGCCGCTTCGGATCGCTCAGCGTGCTGTTGGTCTGCACGCAAACCAGCATGTCCTGAGCTGGCGAATCCTCGCGGTTGCAGTAGTGCACATCGTTGGTGGCCACGAGCGGCAGGCCGAGTTCACGGGCGAGCGGAATCAGTTGACGGTTCGTCTCGATCTGCTCCTTGATCCCGTGGTCCTGAATCTCGATGAAGAACCGCTCTGGCCCGAAGATGTCGGCCAGTTTGCCAGCGTAGTCGCGAGCGACCTCTGGGCGACCGTGGAGGAAGTTGTTGGCGACCGGACCGCCCAGGCAGGCAGAAGTCGCAATAATCCCCTCCCCATGCTCCCCCAACATGTCCAGGTCGATCCGAGGACGATAGTAGAACCCCTCGAGGCTGGCTCGGGTCGCCAGGCGCAGCAGGTTCCGGTACCCAATTTCGTTCTCAGCAAGCAGGAGGAGGTGGTAGGACTTGCGCTCGCGCTGCTTGGCGCTGCCCTCGGCAAGGTAGGCCTCCATCCCGACGATCGGGTGGAGGCCCGCCTTCGATGCCGCCTTGTACCAGTCCATCGCGGCGTACATCACGCCGTGGTCGGTGACAGCCAGGTGGTGGAGGCCGGTCTCCTTCGCCCGCTGGATGTACTCGTTGATACGGCCCATACCGTCGAGCAACGAGAACTCGGTGTGCAGGTGCAGGTGAGCGAACTCCGCCACGATCTCCTCCTAAAGAAACAATGACATCGGGAGCCACGACCCGCCGGTCATTTACCCCCAGGACCGGAAACGTGATCCTATCACGCCTGTACGTACATACGCCGATCCCACGGCATCACAGCGCAGCCCGTGTCGGCCCTGGCAACACCCAAAAGTCCAGCCGCGTGCCCTAGCGTCCCTGTGCTGACGCCCACCGGTGGCGGAAGGCAGCCGTCATAACCCTTGACGCGTAAGCCGTTTCGCGACCTTGACCCCGCTGAGTCAGCATCCCTGATCTCAAGCCTCAGACAGCGTACCGGCGCGAACACCGGGCGTCGCCGGCGCCAGCCCTTCCCGATGGAGCAGAACGGATCTGTCACCATGCGAGCGGCGCCACCGTCATCGATAGCGCCATGGATTCCTCATGCCACGTGGGCCTCTGCTTGTCGAGCCGTACATCTCACGGCTCGGACAAGTCCAGTTGCCTGACACGGCCCATCCCACTGACTGACGACCCGGTCAACCAGACGGACCGACACCGGCCTCATAAGCGGGGGAACGAGCACTAGCTGCGGTGCAACGGTGGAGCGGCGGACCCGGGGGCGAGGTCCGCCGCAGCAAAAGGAGATCGGCGGGGGCGAAGAGGTCGGCGATTAGGCCGCCAGTCCGGACACCTTCTCGGCGGCCCGGGGCCGCCGGGCGAACCTTGCCTGCTCGGCCAGGAGGCCCAACATCCGGCGCATATTGTCGCGGAACTCCTCTGGAACAGAGTCATCCCGGAGCACGTCCAACACCTCGCTGACCTGCTGCTCTGCCACCAGCAGGCTCGACACCTCCCGCGGCAGGAAGCCCGCCGCCGCAAGCAGGGCATCGTGGGACGAGGGATCCAAGCCCAGTGCCGTCGCCAACTGCAGGACGGCATCCCGAGTTGGCATCCGCGCTCCGCTCTCCAGTCGGCTTACGTAGCTGTGGTCGAAGCCGGCTCGCTCGGCGAGCTTGCTCTGAGAGACCCGTCGCTCCTCCCGATACCGCTTCAATGCCGCCCCAAAAAGCTCCCCACCGTTATGCAGCACCGCCCACCCCTCGTGCCCACTGGTCATGACTCAATCCGTCCTTGCCACCGAGGCATGGGAGCCATTGACCGCCTGGCATGATCGTAACATCCCGTTGTCCGGTGGTCAAGATCTTATCCACTCTTTCCACCGGGCAGGATCTTAGGTGTCGAATCTATCAATGGTTTCGACAAAGACCAACGACACTTGACGCCAAACGACAGTAATAGAGTCGTAGGGCGTCATTGACGGGTGAATCGAGCTTGACCGGCAGCCACTGATCGTGCGACGTGGTCGAGCAAGCGGGTCTCAGAGGCGCTTGACGGGCTGGGGCCAGGCGCTCTCGCTAACCTGTTGCTGTCGAAACTGCGTTAGGTTGAAAGCGGATGGCCGCTACCCAGTGGAGTCATCCCGCGCTCAGTAATGGCATTGGGGTGGCCAGCCGCTCGACGTCGCCCAAGTCACCGAGATCGGCGGCAAGGGGGGCTGGAGCGCCCGCGGTCCGGTGTGACGTGCAAGCGTCACTAGGACCGCCTGCCCCTGTCACATCTCGGAGCGTCGTGAGCTGATCCTCAGGTCTTCCAACGCGATTGACCGAGAGCAGGGGCTAGAGTAGGAGATGTCGTCCGCCCATATCGTCGCCGCCGACAGCCAAGAGATGGGAGGCCGACGTTTCAAGCCCCTATAGTGGATTCAGATCGGTGGCCCAACGGGACCGGACGAGCCGCACATGCGCCCGACCCTCCGGCGCGGATCGACGATGGAAGGATTCGATGAGCCGAAGCGCGAGACGCGGGCCGGCGTGACGGAAGGTTCGAAGCGGGATGACCGGCCAGGTTCTCCGCGGTGCTTCACTCGCCGCTCGTATTCGAGAAGAGATCGCAACCTCCACTCTGCGGTTGACGAACGCGGGCGGCGATCCGCCCTCCCTCGCCACAGTCTTAGTGGGCCGAGATCCGGCCGCCGAGGCGTACCGCAGCTCCATCGTCAAGACGCTCGCCCGCGTCGAGATTCGCCACCAGCCCGTCGACCTTTCCGTGAACATTGACTCTGCCCAATTTCTTGCAAGTATCCGAGCATTGAACGACGACCCGAGCGTGACCGGGATCCTGGTCCTGATGCCACTACCCGACCACCTGCCGTCAGACCTCGTCCTCGAACATCTCTCACCAGTGAAGGACGTCGACGGCATCACCCCAACCAACGCCGGGCGATTGCACATGGGCCTGCCATCCCTACGCCCCAGCACGCCGCAAGGGGGCATCGAGTTGCTTGACCACTACAACATCCCCATTGCTGGGGCCCGGGCGGTCGTGATCGGGCGCAGCAACGTCGTCGGTCGCCCCCTGGCTTCCCTCCTCATGCAACGCCACGCCACGGTGACGGTCTGCCACCGTCAGACCGTCGATCTCGCCTCGATCTGCCGTGAGGCGGATGTGCTTGCCGTGGCCGCTGGTCACCCGGGGCTCGTCGGGCCCGAGATGGTCAAGCCGGATGCGGTGGTCCTGGACTTCGGAGTCAACGTCGTTGACGGCCGGATCGTCGGGGACGTCGACTTCGATGCCGTCCAGAAGGTTGTGGCGGCGATCACGCCCGTACCGGGAGGCACGGGTCCGGTTACCGCCTTAGTGTTGGCGCGTAACACCGTTGCAGCAGGCTTTGCCGGAAGAGCTGGTGATCTGGACGATG
>JADDPH010000051.1 GCA_016781925.1 Sphaerobacteraceae bacterium
AGGTGATTCTCAAGTTCCTGGACATTGGCATCTCCGGCGTGATGGTGCCTCAGGTGAACACCGCCCAGGCAGCAGAGGACGCGGTCGCCGCCTTGAAGTACCAGCCGCGCGGCCTACGTGGGATCGCGGGCGGCCGCTCTTTTGCCTGGGGGTTCGGGGATTCGCCCAAGAACCTGGTGCCCCGCCTCAACGAGCGGATGTTGACCATCGTCCAGTTCGAGCACAATTCGGCGATGGACGAACTCGATGCCATCCTGGCGACGCCCGACCTGGATGTCCTGTTCGTCGGTCCCAACGACCTCGCCCAGTCGATGGGGTTCCCCGGCGAACCGAACCACCCCGAGGTCCAGGCCCTCATCGACCGGGTCATCGCGGCAACGCGAGGCGGCAGCGTGACGCTAGGCACGGTTGCTGCCGACGCTGAGAGCATCAACCATCAGCTGGAGCGAGGGTTCCGGATGATCGGAGCCAACGCTGCCACCCTCCTCGCACGAGCCGCCGGTGACCTCCTTGCGAACGTGCGGCGCTAGGCCCTGACTCAGAAATCGTCGAAAGACCGCGATGGGAACACGAGAGACGGGCGGCCCGATTTTGGCCGCCCGTCTCGCTCATCACTCACTTGTGCCTGTTCAACTATCCTCAGGCGCTTGAGCGATTGCTCGTCGAGCGCAGCACGTACAGAATAATCACCGCGCCGATCACGGCCACGATCAACGAGCCGATCAAGCTGGTGTTGCCGCCGAGCCCGATGAGCTTGGCAAGCCAGCCCCCGAGGATGCCGCCCAGTACACCGACAACCAGCGCACCAATGGCGCCGCCCGGCGTGCGCCCTGGCACGATCAAGCTTGCGATTCCGCCGGCAATAAGGCCGACGATCAGCCACCCTATCAATGTTCCCATCTGTCCTCCTCTCGGCGCCTCCGGGCGCCCGTTGACCGGGTCCTCCCGAGGATCCGGCCCCACGCCCTTGGGGAGAGGAAGCAACCCTCATGCCACGATCTCGGAGCTAAGTCCGTACCCACCGGCCGTTGGCCCAATCACCCCTCCCGCTTCCGGGCAGATCGTCCCATCCCACCGACGAACGGCCTCGTGCGAGCTCCTCCACAATCCTGAAATTTCGGAAGGCGTGCATGGCTATTGCCCAGGGGATGGGTTTATGCTATCTTCCCGCGCTAGCACACCCTAAACAAACGTGGCCGTAGGATCGACCTAGCAGCATGTCCGAGGCTTCTCGCCAAGCGCCTGAGCCAGGTCGGACTTGACGTGGAAGTTCCGCAAGCATGGTGGCGCGGGATACCGTAGAATCCGCGCCACGACTCCCGTAGCACGGGCCGCATGGCGCGGCATCCTGGCAGTCACACCACCCGATATGGGACCGGAACAAAGGGAGGAGCGGGCATGGTCGCAAAACCGCGCGTTCAGACGCAGACTGCCGTCCAGACCCACGGTCGGGCAGACGGTCGCCCGCTGTTGGAGGTCAAAGGCCTCAAGACCCAGTTCTTCACCCAGGATGGGGTCGTGAAGGCCGTCGACGACGTCACCTTCCACGTCATGCCGGGCGAGACGCTGGGAATCGTCGGTGAGTCCGGGTGCGGCAAGAGCATGACGGGCTTGTCCATCATGCGCCTGATCCCCAACCCGCCGGGCAAGATCGTTTCGGGTCAGATCGTCTTCAACGGCGATGACATCCTTCAGATGAGCGACGACGAGGTGCGAAGGATTCGCGGTAACGACATCGCGATGATCTTTCAGGACCCGATGACGTCGTTGAACCCGGTGCTGACGATCAACCGGCAGATCAGCGAGTCCCTCCAGCTCCACATGGGGATGAACAAGGATCAGGCCAAGGCGCGGGCAATTGAGCTGCTGGCTATGGTCGGCATCCCAAACGCCCACGAACGGGTGGACCAGTACCCCCACCAGTTCTCCGGCGGTATGCGCCAGCGCGTGATGATCGCAATGGCGCTCTCCTGCAACCCGCAGTTGCTTATCGCCGATGAGCCGACCACCGCGCTTGACGTGACCATCCAGGCTCAAATTCTGGACCTGATGCGCACCCTCCAGAACGAGACAGGCGCCGGGGTCATCATGATTACCCACTCGATGGGGGTGGTCGCGGGCATGGCGGACCGGGTCCAGGTGATGTATGCCGGCCATGTGATCGAGACCTCAACTACCGAGGAAATCTTTGCCAACCCCCGCCACCCCTACACGGTCGGGTTGATGAAGTCGATCCCCCGCCTGGATGCGCAGCGCAAGGAGAAACTGGAGCCGATTCGCGGTCTTCCACCCGACCTCATTGATCTGCCGGACATGTGCCCCTTCGTGCCTCGTTGCAACTACGCGCGCGAGAAGTGCGAGCAAAAGAATCCACCGCTCCTGGAGGTCAAGCCCGGTCACTACTCGGCTTGCTGGTTCTGGGAAGAGGTGAGCAAAGACGCCGACCAGGACGCGGTGGCCCGCTCCCTCGCTCATCCTGAGCCGTCGAGCCGCCAGGACTACTCGGACTCCACGCGGATCCCTACTTCGCACGGGGTCGCCGACCCGATGCACCCGGATAGCCCGTCCAGCCAACCGAACCTTGACACGAGGAGGCAGGTCTGATGCAGAGTCCCGCGTCGGCGCCCAAGCCGCCCACGAACACGGTGGTTGACCGCCGCACCCAGCCGCTGCCGCAGACGCCGGGCCAGAATGGCCAGAACGGTGCTGGTGACTCGCTGCTGACGGTTAAAGACCTAGTGATGCACTTCCCGCTGACCTCGGGAATCATCTTCCAGCGGAAGGTCGGTGCCGTTCAGGCGGTGGACGGCATTTCCTTCACGGTCAAGCGCGGCGAAACACTGGGGCTGGTCGGCGAATCGGGCTGTGGCAAAAGCACGACCGGCCGCGCCATCCTCCAGCTCTACAAGCCCACGTCAGGCGAGGTGGTCTTCGACGGCAAGGACCTGACCAAGCTCGATGGGGGCGACATGCGGCGGATGCGCCGCCACCTCCAGATGATCTTTCAGGACCCCTACGCCTCGCTGAACCCCCGGATGACGGTCGGCAACATCGTCTCTGAGCCGATGCAGATCCACCGGCTGGTCGCGAAGAATGAGCGCACCCAGCGGGTCCAGGAGTTGCTCCAGACGGTCGGACTCAATCCCTACTTCGCCAACCGGTACCCGCACGAGTTCTCCGGCGGCCAACGACAGCGGATCGGGATCGCCCGCGCCCTCGCCGCGAACCCCGACTTCATCGTCGCCGACGAACCCGTCTCGGCGCTGGACGTTTCGATCCAGGCCCAGATCGTTAACCTCCTCGAAGACCTGCAAGACCAGTTCGGCCTCACCTACCTGTTCATCGCCCATGACCTCTCGGTGGTGAAGCACATTGCCGACCGTGTTGCGGTGATGTACCTCGGCAAGATCGTCGAGATGGCCGACCGCAACGCGCTCTACGACGATCCGCTCCACCCCTACACCAAGGCGCTTCTCTCCGCGGTGCCCATTCCGGACCCCGTGATCGAGAAGCGGCGCGAGCGGATCATTCTCAGTGGTGACGTGCCAAGCCCGATCAACCCTCCGTCCGGCTGCCACTTCCACACCCGTTGTCCCTACGCGATGGAGGTTTGCAAGGTCGTGGATCCGATCTTTGCCGACCAGGGCGACGGTCATCATGTGGCCTGCCACCTTTACCCGGGTTCGGGGGCGGAGCAAGCTGGCCGGCCATCCTTCCAGGCTGCCACCTAGCGGATGGGATTTACGGAACGGTCGGGCAACGAGATCCTGGCCATTCTGGTCGCGTTTATCGTCGCGACCACGATTCACGAGTTTATGCATGCCTGGACGGCTTGGCGTCTTGGCGATGACACGGCCGCTCGCCTCGGCCGCATCACGTTGAACCCGGCGATGCACTTCGAGCCGATCGGCTTTATCGGCATGGTGCTCCTCTCCGTTGGGTTCTTCGCGATCGGCTGGGGCAAGCCAGTTCCGGTGAACGCCAACAACTTCCGTGGCCGGCTCAAGCGCCGCCAAGTCAGTATGGGTATCGTTGCCTTCGCCGGGCCGTTGTCCAACGTTGTGCAGGCCGCCCTTGCGGCGATCCCGCTACGGGTCGCCGCCCATAATGGGACGGACCTCGGGCAGCTCGGCTTTTTCTTGTCCTGGTTCGTCACGGTGAACATCCTGCTCGCGTCATTCAACATGATTCCAATTCCCCCTCTAGATGGGCACAAGGTGCTGACGGCGATCCTGCCGAACTTTTGGTATCCGATCCTTGCACCCCTTGAGCGGTACGGCTTCATGGTCCTGTTCCTGATCCTCTTCATCGGCGGCAGAGCTGGCCAGGAGATCATTGGCGGCATGATTGACCCGGTGCAGGATCTGCTCTTTCGGGTGATCGTCGCCGGCAGCCTCCAGACCTAACCTCCGACCGTGTCCGCCATTGCCTACCGTGTGCGTCAGGGCATCACCGCGCTCCGGCCCCGCGTCCCGGCCTGCCGCGACACGATTCTGGCGAGCACGCTCACGCCGCGGCAGGCCGGTGCCTTCCTTGCCCTCCCCATTCACGATCAAGCGCACCTCTGCCGGACCTTCGACATCCTTCGCACCGACGGAGTCAAGGATCCAGACCTCCTTCGGGCTGGCCTCCTGCACGACATCGGTAAAGTCGACGGAGCCAGCAGAGTTCAGTTACACCATCGAGTCACGCGGGTCCTCCTCCGGCGACTTGCTCCTCGACTGCTCCAGCGGCTTGCCCGGACGCCAGCTCCGGGCTGGCGCCGTGGGTTCTCGCTGGCGGTGAACCACCCGGGTCTGGGGGCCGAACAGGCCGCCAGACTCGGGTGCTCGCCCCGGACGTGCTGGCTAATCGCCCACCACGAGACAACCCCAGTACCGGATGATCCCGATCTGCGGCGCCTCATGGCCGCAGACCACGCCGCGAGGTAGCTCAGCTTCCATCGCACCCGCTGATTGCCAAGAACCTGCCGTGCCCCTCCCCCAGGTCAACCCTCTATGCTGGCTCGGACGATCTCTGGGGGAATCGTCTCCCGCCTCCGCCCTGCGGAGACCCGCATCAGATCCAAGGTGGGCGGCTTCCGGCCCTGAGGTTGGTCACCTGCTCTTTCGGGCACGTATCCCCACCTTCCCGTCGTCACGTACACTAGACCCGTCGTGACCACCCCACCGACCGACCTCGGCCCCCTCACCAGCTACCAACTCCGGCTGCCCTCCTTCGAGGGGCCGCTCGATGTCCTGCTGCGCTTGATCGAGCGGAGCCAACTTGCCATCGCAGATGTCTCGCTGGTAGCGGTGACCGACCAATTTCTTCGTCACGTTGAAACCCTTGGTGGCGCACCGCCGGAGGCGATCGCCGAGTTCGCCGGCGTGGGTGCCCGTCTCGTTCTCCTCAAGTCCCGATCCCTGCTGCCCCGTCCACCAGAGCCCGAAGAGGGGGAGGAATCCGGGGATCTCGTGCGCCAACTAGTCGAGTACCGCACGGTCAAAGCGGCGGCCCAGCAACTTGGCTCCTTGGACGCGAGCGGTCAAGGCGCCTTCGCACCCAGCGGCAACGCTGTCATCCTTCCCGCACCCATTGCCCCACCGCGGCTGGCAGCCCAACCGGCCGCGGTCCTCGCTCGCGCTCTGCGCCGACGACTCACCCTCGTGCCGGTTCCGCCGGAGGCGATCGCCGTCCACCGGGTCGTCTCCCTCCGTGAGATGGTGGAACGGGTCATCGGGGCGCTCACCGGCAGCCGGGAACTCCGATTCAGCACCGTGGCGGCGGGGTGCAATGGCCGGCACGAGGTCCTTACAGCCTTTCTCGCGGTGCTCGTTCTGGTGCGGCGGCGGGTGGTCGACTCGGAGCAGGAGAGACTGTTCGGCGACATTGCCTTACGCAAGGCAGAGATCCGCGCCCACCAAGAAGCGGCGGCTGACTAGGGTGGCACAGTACGATTCCCCGGAGCCCATATCCCCCGACCTGGACGAAAGGCACCAGTCCGTTCACGTTGAGACCCCCATCGCGGTCGAGCTAGAGGGGCTAGAGGCTTCCCCGTCCGGCGCCGAGCTGGTTGCGCTCGTGGAGGCGCTGTTGCTCGTAGCTCCTTCCCCTCCCACCGTTCACGAACTCGCCCGTGGTGCGGGAGTGGACCCAGTTCAAGTCACCGCCGCCCTTGCTGCGTTGGAGGTGGCTACCGGGCGGGGATGGGTCATCCAGCGGCACCACGAAACCGTCCAACTCGCCACGGCGCCACGGTTCGCCTCCCACGTTCGCCGCTTCCTCAATCTTGATCGGGAGACCCGGCTCTCGGCGGCCGCCCTCGAAACGCTGGCCATCGTCGCCTATCAGCAGCCTGTCACCAGGGTCGAGGTGGAAGCGGTGCGAGGGGTGGACTCATCCGGTGTCCTCGCCACCCTGCACGGGCGTGGGCTGATCGAGGCGGTGGGGCGTCTGTCGACCGTCGGGAATCCGATTCAGTACGGCACGACGCCCGACTTTCTCCGGCACTTCGGTCTGCGCTCCCTTGCCGATCTGCCGGCCCTCGGCCAAGTGGATGGGCGAGATGCCCGCACCGCCCTTGACGCCACGGTCGCCTCCGCCGCGCTGCTGCCCGATCCCTCGCGTGAGGAATCTCCGGGTTAGGGCGTGCCCGCCGACCCGGGCAGACGGGGAAGCCAGTGATCATCGCCCATGCGCCGCTTCGGTGATAGAATCGGTGTTTCCGTACTCCACATTTCACCCTGATAGGGACACCGGTTGATGAGGTGGTCTGCGGAAGCTAGCCGCCCGTGCTCATCCCCGGAGGGGCCCCGTCGGGTGAGGGAGCGGGTGCAGTCCAGGCATGGAGACGCCGACCCCTGGAGGCGCAGGCACCCCGTCAGACGGATGTGGGCTGGCAGATGCTGCCCTGTTGGTCACGGACGCTGGAAGCCGCATGGGACACCTGGCCCATCAGTGGGCACGAGACGAGGGGAGGATGGACGGAGGCAGGCACTCCCCCCATCCGATATGTCTTTGTCAGGCTACCCCAGCGAGGAGACGCTCCCGTTGGACCGTCTCCACCAGCACCTGTATCGTTTCGTCGACCTGCTCGGGGGTGTTGCTTCGACCGACCGTGAACCGCAGACTCGACCGAATCCGCTCGTCACTGAGGCCCATCGCCTGGAGCACATGGCTGGGCTGTGCGTTCCCAACCGCACACGCCGACCCGGCCGAGGCGGCGATCCCTTGCATGTCGAGGCTAAGCAGCATCGTCTCCCCTTGGACCCCAGGGAGCGACACGTTAACGTTGTTGGCGAGGCGGCGCTCGGAGTCGGCCGGACCGTTGAGCGCAATCTCCGGGATCGCCGAACGCAAACCATTGAGCAGGCGGTCACGGAGCGCCGCGCAATGGGCGTTGTCGCTGGGCCGTCCTCGCTCCGCTCGATCAAGCGCGGTCGCCATGCCGACGATGAGTGGCACATTCTCGGTTCCACCCCGGCGCCCACTCTCCTGACCGCCCCCGTGCTGTTGGTAGGCAATCGGCGTCTGGTTCCTCACGTAGAGCAACCCTACGCCCTTCGGCCCGTAAAACTTATGTGCGGCCAGCGTCAGCAAGTCAACGTTGAGGTCGTCGACGTGGAGCGGGAGGGCGCCTGCGGCCTGCACGGCGTCAGTGTGGACCGGAATCCCGAGGTCCCGGGCGAGCGCACCGATCTCCCCGATGGGCTGGATGGACCCAACCTCATTGTTTGCGTACGTCACCGAGATCAAGCACGTTTCTGGCCGTACAGCCGCTGCCACGTCTGTCACCGACACCAGACCTTCGCTGTCACAGGGAACGTAGGAGACGGCGAAGCCCTGGCGCTCCATCCACCGGGCCGTCGCCAGGATGGCCGAATGCTCAATTGCCGTGGTGATGACATGGGGCGTACTGCCCGCCGGAACAGCGAGACGGCGATGCCACGCCACGCCGGAAAGGGCGAGATTATCGGCCTCGGTAGCTCCGCTCGTGAAGACGATCTCAGATGGGCGGCAGCCAAGGACATCGGCGATGGCTGCCCGGGAGCGGTCGAGGGCCACCCGCGACTCCTGCCCCAATTGGTAGATGCTGGAGGGGTTGCCGAACCGCTCGGTGAAGTAGGGCAGCATCGCCTCCATCACGGCAGGATCAACCGGCGTCGCTGCGGCATGATCAAGATAGATGGTGTCGGTTGGTGGCAGCAGGTTCATCAGATCGCTCCGGAGAGGACGGCACAAAGGGACCCGTCGGCAGGGGATCGAGAATGCTGAACGGTGGGGAGGAAGAGGGGGATTAGGGCAAGGACGCCGATGCAGCAGGCGTCTTCGCCATTCGGTCCGACCGGCGCGCCTTCTTTGGATCCACCAGATCCGCCAGGGTCGTGGAATCGAGCGCCTCGGCAATGGAATCCCGTACCTTGAGCCAGACGGGGCGCGTCTCGCATCCCTCGATCAGTGGGCAGGTCTGATCAGCGGAATCTTCGGACACGCAGTCCATGGGCGCCACCGGGCCTTCCATCACCCGGTAGACCTCGCCCACCCGGATCGCCGCCGGCGGCCGTGACAGCTGGTAACCGCCGCGCGCACCTCGCTTGCTCTCCACAAGGCCCGCCTTGCGCAACGGGGCGATCAACTGCTCGAGGTACGCAGGAGGCACGGAGGAATCCTGGGCCACGGACGCAAGCGACACCGGCCCATCGCCGTAGGTACGCGCGAGGGCGACCATCGCCCGGACTCCATATTCGCCTCGGCTCGAGATCTTCACGCCGGCCTCCATGGACGGGGACGTACCCCTTCCCATGGCATCCTACTTTCGCGACCGTAAACGGTCAAGGCGCGTCGGCTCGCCCCGGTCAGGTAGCCGGCGATTCAGAGGTGTTAGCAACCAATCCCGGAGCACTCCGAGGACACCGACAAGGATCCCCAGGTCGTTCCATCTCGGTGCATCGCTCGCGGGTGGCGAAGTCCTGTCTGCTTAACGCCCCCATGCTCGGAGGAGTTCGGTGAGGGCACTGGTCAGCCCTTGTGGAACCCGGAAATGGAACGGCGACGGGGAGAGTTGCCGATAAACGTGGACGAACCGGTCCGCAGTGAAGATGCCACGATACTGCCCGTCCTCGGTCACGGGCATTGCCCACCGGTTGAGTTGATTCATGCGCTGCTGCACATCGTAGACCGAGTCGTCGATATCCACCGTGACCACCGCGCTGTCCATCACGTCGGCAACCGTGCGGATACCAGCTCCGCCGTTCAAGCCGTGCAGGACCTGGTTCCGCCAAAGCATCCCGACCACTCGACCCCCATCGGTGACGGCGACATCGCGGGGTCCGCCACGGAGCGCGTAGGTAAGGGGATGGTGGGGTGCAATACCGCCCATATCCCACAGTGCAAACTGACCGACCCGGAGGCGCCGCATGGCGGACTCCACCTTCACGGCCCGGCCTTCGACGTGCGCAGTCACGATCACGAAGAGCCCGATGAGCGGGAGCGAATATTCTTGGTACCACAGTCCCAACACAATGAGACCGACAGCCATAGCCTGACCGACCATGACCGCCGCTCGCGTCGCTCGTTCCCGCCCGATCATCGCAGTCAGGAGCGCCCGCAGCACGCGACCTCCATCCATAGGGAAGGCAGGGAGTAAATTGAAAAGCAAGAGCACGACGTTGACGAAAAAAAGGTAGACGAGCAGCGCGCCCGGCGAGACGTGCTCGGTGACATAGAGGAGATAATCACCCGGCGAGCGGAAGCCGCTGATCACGCCGAAGAGTGCAAGCGGCGGCAGCAGCGCGACGGCGATGGCGACGTTGACCGCAGGGCCCGCGAGTGCGATCAGCACCTCTGCGCGGGGTCGGGCAGGTACCTGCTCGATTCTCGCCACACCGCCCATGGGCCAGAGGGTGATATCGTGGACCCGAATACCATGCTGGAGCGCCATAAAGCTATGCCCGAGCTCGTGCAGCACCACACAGCCGAAAACGAGCCCAAGCAGCGTAACGCCAAAGAGCATGGCGAGGAATCCGCCGTCACTCCCGCGACCCCACTGGAAGAAGACCCAGAGGAGCACAAGAGCAAACGTCGGGTGGACGTTGATCTCGATCCCGCGAATGTGCCCGATCGTTCGCGATCGCACCATGGATTGCCGTGCCCTTCAGGGCTTCTCTTACGATCGAACAGGGCGGGGATCGAAGTGGCTGACGGAGCGGCGCCGTAGGGGTGACCCGGTCGTCCCCACCGGCGGGTTGAAGGGCACAACCGAAAATCGCCAGTGGCTCAACACTAGCATGGATGATGGAGACATCCGGGAAAGGGCCACACCGGCCATCGACTGATCATACCGTGAGAGCAGCGCGCTGTACAGGCAGCGACACGAAATGCCTATTGCGACCATCTGAAAAGGAGGGCAATCGCAAGACGGGGACGATGCACTAGGCGGCAGCTCCACCATGTAACTGGTGGTTCGGGGGACCAGGAGGGTAAAGCGGCGCCAAATCATTTTGATACTGTCGTTCTGCAAGAATCTTGCCACGATTTCGTCGGCATGACTATACTGGGGTTGCGGTCGAGGGGTGACCGGAATTCCCGCGAACTCAAGTCCCTCTGGTGGATCCACCAAATCCCCTCGTCATCGGCACCTTCTCCGAACGGTCCTTGCGGCGGTGTCTCGACGTTGAGCCGCTGTCCAGGAAGCAACGTCGCACGTAGGGAGCAGCATGGCTGGGATGGAGAGCGGGTTCGATCTCGGGCAGGAGATGCGAGCGTGGGTGTCGCCCAGCCTCATTGAGGCCAACTACATCCTCAGTCTCTCCCGCTTGGAACTCCAGGATGTGATCGCCGCCGAAATGGAGGCGAATCCAGCGCTGGAGATGGACGAACGTCAGACGTGCCCGCTCTGCGGCAGTGTGCTCGATGGGACGTTCTGCACCACCTGCCTGGTCAGCCAGCGCACCACCCCCGACCCCGAGAGCTACGAAGACTTCCCAGAGCAACTGGTTAATGCGTCCTCCACCCGCGACGACTCGGACGACTTCGACCCCATGACGCTCGTCGCCTCCGACATGAGTCTCCCTGAGCAAATTCTCGCCGACGCCCGGACGATCCTTGAACCCGGGGAGTACCCCATCGCGGAGTACCTCGTCGACGCCCTCGATGACCGGGGATTCCTCACCGTCGATCTCAACGAGGTGGCCGACTTGACCGGGCTCCCGCTCGAGACTCTGACGGGCGTGCTGGAAGTGATCCAGGACGTGGCTCCGGTGGGAGTCGGGGCGCGGGATCTCAAGGAGTGCCTTCTCCTTCAACTTCGTTACCTTGAGGAAACCGCCCAAACCGTGCCGCCTCAGGTCGCCCGAATCATTACCTCTCATCTCGGCGAGTTTGGCGCCCACAAATACGGGCAGATTGCCAAAGACCTCAATCTCACTGCGGAGGAGGTCGAGGATGCGCGCACCTTCATCCGGACCCACCTCAATCCCTTTCCACTCCAGGTGCAGGCGGCCAAGTCGTGGCGCAGCCCGACGAACTCAGCCTACGTCGCCCCCGATGTGATCATCTCGATCAAGGACGACGAGCTGCGGGTCGAGGTGGTAGACACGAAACACTTTCATCTCCGGATGAGCCCCATCTATGACCGGCTTGCCGGGGACCTCGGCCGGAAACGGAGCACCGTGAAGGCGTCCGCGCAGGGGAGCGGGGCAAACGGCGGCGCCGATGGACACGTCAACGGCCGCGGAGATGGCGCCGGCGGATCCATCAGTCAGACCGTTCCCTACAGCTCGGTGGCGTCCGATGCCGACCGGGCCCACGTCCGGCAGTACGCCGGACGCGCCAAGCTCTTCATCTCCAACATCCACCAGCGGCGGGAGACCCTCCTCAAGATCACGCTCTGCCTCTGCGAGTTGCAAGAGAGTTTTCTGCGCGGCGGCGTGCGAGAGCTGCGGCCGCTGACCCGGGCGGTGGTGGCGCAACAGGTGGGCGTCCACGAATCGACCGTCAGCCGGGCTACGGCCAACAAGTACGTGATGCTGCCGACCCGGAAGGTGATCCCGTTCAGCGATTTCTTCACTCCCTCGCTGAGCATTAAGGACGTGATCAAAGAACTGATTGACCGGGAAGTCAAAAAGGGCGAACCGCTCACGGACCGCCGCATCTGCGATCTGCTGCTTCAGCAAGGCATCCGGATCGCCCGCCGCACGGTCGCCAAGTATCGTGCCGAACTGGGTATCCTTCCCTCCACGATGCGGTAATTCAGGGACCGCGAGTAGCCATGATGGGCGACCGGTCTCCCCTCGCTGAGACGCTAGGTTGCGGTGGGGATTGCGGAGTTGGGATCCCCGGGAGGCGGGGTTGGCACCGGATCCCCATCGAGTAGACGTTCCACCAGATTCGTAAGCTCGCTTGGTGTGCCGTCGTAGGAGCCATAGTCGTCCGCCAGCAGCGACTTACCCTTCGCCCGGCCGGTCACGATTGGCTCTGGCCCCCTCTCCGCCTCCCGCCAGACGATAAACCCGACTTCATCGATCCGATCCTTCACCGGATTCACCGTCAGGCGATACCCATCCCGCGTGAACTCCAGCGTCGCATCTCCCCGTTCCGTTACCAAATCCCACAGTCGATCAGCTACGTTCATCGGCTCTCCTTCCTCTATCGACGCGGTGTCCGGTTCGCACTACCACGGCCTCCCGCACACCATGTTGTCGCAGAGCCAATGCCGCGACGATCTCCACACCGTCGACTCCTCGGATGACGAACGGGCAGGCATCAGCGGGACTCTGCGCTGACCTGCGGCGACGGCGAAATGAGCAGCGAAGGGCCGGGGTGGGCGATGGAAGTCGGCGGGCGGTCATCAGACAGGAGGTCGGTGCAGGGGGGAGGCCCGGGAAGGACACTGCTGGCATCAGGCGGCACGTGGCCCGGACGAAGAGGCGTGGGCTTGCCCATGATCCGAGCGTCTGCGGCTCATCAGTGGGCGAGGCGGCCGGTGGGAGGGTAAGCCGCTGGCGCGTGGAGTCTCCTCACGGCACCAGAGACTGAATCGAGTTTCACCGTGGGGCTGCGCGGTCCCTCTCCACACGGGTCACGACGCTGACCCCAGTCCCTGGGTTTGTGTTGCACTGGCTGTTTTCCCCTGCCGGCAACCGGCGAGCCGGGGGGCGTCTTCGTCGGCTGATCCCATACACTGCTGCCAGCGGTCGAAGGAACGATAGGTCTCTGCGGGTTAGGTGAGAGCGCTACCACAAATTAAGTATGGGGAGTACGTTGTTCATACGCTGCTCCCGCGAGACAGGAGCTCTAAAGTAGTTCCTGTAGCGGGGACGCTGCGGTCCGGGCCGAGATCTCACCTGGAAGTCGTCATCAATGGAGTTGGCCAATCGGCCACTTGCAGTCTCGGCCTCCGGACCCCCGAGGACAGTGCCTTCCACGTGCACCCTGACGTGGACTGGCTATGTCTTCACCGACGGATTCGACATGGTTCTTTGCCGTTAGCCCCGGTGGGCTCAACGGAGAGGACGCTGGTTCCCCAATTTCGTCCTTGAGTGCAGCGTTTGCGCTCGTGTCGCTCAGTACCACCGAATGAGATTCGGTGTCCCGCGTTGTTGGAGGTACGATCACATGTGGTCGCACAACAAAGAGGTCGTGCGTTGTTTCGTCGAGGAGGTTTTCAACGGCGGCAACACCCGGCGGCTCGCCGACCTCGTCACACCTAACCACGTCCGCCATGGCCCCGACGGCGACTTTTACGGACCGGAGGGCGTCCGGATAGACCTCGTGGAATATTGGAGCGGCTTCCGGGACTTGAAGCTGGTGGTCGAAGATCTGATCGCCGAGGGAGATCGGGTCGTTAGTCGATTCATCCTCCATGGTCGGCACGTGAACCCGTTCCTAGGGTTTGCACCGAGTGGCCAAGTCGTGGCAATTCCTGGCGTCTCCATCGACCGGATCGTTGACGGATGTCTGGCCGAAAGCTGGGTCAACCTCGATCTGTTTGGGCTTCTCGGTTCGCCTTGCGAGGCGACGCGGCTCGGGCTCGAGCCCTAGCTCCAGCCAACAGCGCCGAGATGCTGCCAGAAGACACCGCGGAAGGCCGAGAGCGGGACCTTCCCGGGGGGCGCAGGACGACAATCTCGCGTCTGCGACTCCCTTCCCGAGTGAGGGAGCGTAAGCCTCTCCCGGGAGATGCGGCTGCATGACGGGGATACAGGGACCGGCCCCACGCAGCTGGGGTGATGCAGTGGGTGATGGGTCGGCCAGAGGAAGGCCGGTCCCCTGCGACCGACCGCTTCCGCGGACGAGTTATGAAGGATGAAGGTTGGCCCCGATGACCTGAGGCACGGTCCCAGGCGAGGAAACAAGGAATCGAGCGATGCCGAGCGGCACGGCGTCGCCACCCGCGGCACAACCACGGGTGGCGAAGATGGGTGCCCCGGACCAGGGAATGGGGCTGCTAAAAATCCACGAAGTAGGTCGAGCAGGCGCGGTCGATGAGATCAGGCGTGAGAACTGGGGGAGAACCATCGTACCTGGACATGCCGACCATCGTGCGCAGGAGGTCGCGGGGGTGGCAGGAGCGGAACTGCCGTCCTGGTCCGAGGTAATGCTTCCGCAGCAGATGGGCGAGACCGTTCTGGTCGAAGGGCACATTGAGTGAGTCGCACTGACGGCGGAAGATCTCGCAGAACGCCTCCAAACTCGGATCGCCCACGTGAATCTTGTTCTGCACGCGGCGCAGGAATGCCTCATCGACCAGGTCCTTCGGCGCCAGATTGGTCGAGAAGACGATCAACTGGTCGAAGGGAATTTCGATCTTCTTGCCGGTGTGAAGCGTGAGGTAGTCGAGCCGCTTCTCGAGCGGGACGATCCATCGGTTCAAGAGCTGGCGCGGCTGGACGAGCTGACGGCCAAAGTCGTCAATCAGGAACATGCCGCCGTTGGCCTTGACCTGCAACGGCGCCTGGTAGATCTTCGAGCCGCTGTCGTAGACGAGGTCGAGGACGTCAAGGGTCAACTCGCCGCCGACGATCAGCGCCGGGCGGCGGCAGAGAACGAACCGCCGGTCGTAGTCGCTCCAGCCTTCGGCGTCGGTGATGGGCTCATGGTTATGTAGGTCGAAGACCTTGATGATCTGGCCGTCGACGGTGATCGCATGCGGAATGAGAACGTGCCCTCCGAGAAGGGGAATCGTGTGCTCTGCCAGCACGGTCTTGCCGTTGCCCGGAGGGCCGAACAGGAAGAGGGAGCGGCCGGTGTTGACGGCCCGCCCGATAGAGTCGACCACGTCCTGTTCGAGGACCAGGTCTGCCATCGCGCGGCGCACGTCCTCGGGACTTACCCGAGAGCCGCCGATAGCCTGCTGCTTCACGACGGCCGTGTAGTGCTCGAGGGTGACCGGAGCCGGGCCGGCGTAGGTGGTCCGCTCAAGAGATTGGTTCAGCCGGACGAGTCCCTTGTCGGTAACGGTGTACTCGTAACCCAGCTCGCTGTAGGCGTTGGTTGCTGTGGCCTCGATCAGGTGTTCGCGGCGAAGAAGCGTTAGTGCTCCCTCGACGATATTGCCGTACCGCAAGCAGAGTTGATCGCTGATGGCACCCGCGGTGATGTGATCGTTGAAGTAGATGATCTTCAGCGCGAGATCGGCGATCAGGGAGGTCGGGAGTCCCGTCTCCTCAACCGACCCGGGGGCACGGGCGATGGGGGGGACGGCCGACACCGGCTTGGCCTCCACCGGAGGCGTTGGCTTTGCTGTGGGTGCGATGGGCTCCGGCATCCGAATGCCGGGCCGGCGCACCGAATCCCGAGTGATCACTCGATCTCCTTTATGGCTCCTGCCGAACCGGCTGCCTAGCAGCAGGTTAGTCGATCCAGCGACCGGCGACCTGAGGGAAAACCCTCGGGACAACCGGGGATTGTTCCCCTACGGTCGGATCTTCAAGAGGCGCCCCAGCGTCGACTTGCAGCCCACCGCCTAACGCAAGAAATCTCCGCGTCCGGAAAGCTCCAGACGTCACCTGTAGACCGGGCCATCGCGTAGGAAGCCGGGCAGCAGTGGGACCAAACGCGGAGAGGCCACCGCGCAACTGCGCGATGGCCTCTGCTGGCTTTTCCTGTCACCTCGCCGATCTCGTCGTCGGCACGTGGTGAGGGGAGACTAGGATTCTGCGGGGTCAGTCGGATCCGTGTCGTTCGTCACCTCATCGCCGTCGCCAACACCGTCGCCGTCGGTGTCAGTGACGGTGGGATCCGTGCCGAGAGCGGCCTCATCTTCGTCCGTCAGGCCGTCACCGTCCGTGTCGACCGCGGTTGTGGCCGTGGTGGCGGTGGCTGCGACGGTGGCGACCGTGGTCGCGGTCGCGGCGACAGTCGCTGCTGTCGTGGCCGTTGCGGTGGCCGTTTCCTCGGCAGCGGCCGGAGCGGCGATCACCCCACAGGCAATGCGTGCCCCAAAACTCTCCCCTTCCTCGTCGTTCTCGTCCTCTTCGGCATGGATGACAATGGATGAGCCATCCTCATCTAGGAGTTCATCGAGGACGAATTGGTCAGTGGTCTCCTCAAAGCTGGCGGTGCCGTCGTCGTCCGCGGTGATGTTGCCGAGGTCCCCGGCGTGGTCACCATGCTCCTCGTCGGTGGGGTTGTAATGACCGCCGGCGGAGGCGAAGGCCCGCTCACCGGTCGGATCACATACTCCAGTCTCGTGAATATGTATGCCATGGTCACCAGGGTCGAGCCCGACCGCCACGACGCTGACAATCACCTCATCGTCCTCCTCCTCGGCGAGGAGGGCGACGCCGATGGTCTTGCCATCGGTGTCCTGAATCAGTGCCGGCAGGGTGCGGCCGATGTCGACCTCCGGAGTGGCATCTTGAGCCGCAACACTCACGGATGAGCCGCCAAGGAGTACGACCACCATCGCCACCAGCGCAAACAACCGCTGCATGCCCCTCTCCCTCTGCCAGCGGAGTTCCCACCACCTCCCAGGCGGCTCCATACCCCGCGGGTCGCGTAGTTTCACCTACCGCATTCCTTTCGTCAAATCGACGTTGGAACCATGGGACCGTATGAGGGGAGCCGCCGAATGGCAACCCTTCCTCCTGAAAGACCGACGCGGTGAAGAGTCTAGGGAGGTGAGACGACACGACTTGAAATGATCTACTATGAGACGGCTCCGCACACCAACTCCTGTGATCACAACTGACCCGTCGCGACAACGTCGGGAAACCAGCGTGGAGGCCCATCCATGGTTTGGCACTCAGCTGGCGCGGTCTCCAGGCGACGGTTGCTTCACTGGGGTGGCGTGCTCGCGCTGACCGGAGGCGGACTGGCGCTGGCACGATCTGCCTTTGCCGTTTCGCTGAGCGGCGTGTCGGCTACCGTCAATGTCGATACGCTCAACGTCCGCTCCGGCCCTGGAACGACGTATGCCATCGTCGGTAAGCTCAGCTACGGGACCAAGATCTCGTGCATCGCGACCTCCGGGCAGTGGTTCAAGATCACCATTGGCAGCATCACAGGTTACGTGTTCAGTCCCTACGTCACGCTCGTCGCTGCCTCAGCGGCAGCAAGCATAACCCGTGGCTTGACGGGCCAGAAGCTGGTCTCGTTGACCTTCGATGCTGGGGCCGATCGTGGTTACGCGGGATCGATCCTCGACACCCTCGCGGCCAGGGGAGTCAGGGCGAGCTTTGGGATGACCGGCGGCTGGGCGGGTGCCAATGGCGACCTCATCCAGCGCATCTGGCGGGAGGGTCACCACCTCATCAACCACACCCGCACGCACCGATCCTTCACGGGCTTCAGCACGGGTGCGGCTGCCTTGACGCCAGCGGAACGATTGGACGAACTAGAAACGACCGAGGCGTCGTTGAAGGCACTCACGGGGTCCGGGGCCAAGCCGTGGTTCCGTCCGCCCTATGGCGACCAGGATGCCGGCGTCCTGAGGGACATCGCGGCCGACGGCTTTCGGTACAACGTCATGTGGACGGTTGACTCGCTAGGTATGGAACGGTCTCAGCCGCGACCAGATCGTTTCCCGAATCCTGAGCCAGCACGGGAATGACTACATCTACCTCTTTCATGTCGGGTCGGATTCGCAAGACGGACCGGCCCTTCCTCAGATCATCGACGGGCTGCGGGGCAAGGGGTACGGCTTCGGCACCATTCCGGAAGTGGTCCTCGGGACCGCTATGCCAACGCCGACGCCAACCACCACAAGGACGCCCACCGCGACCGCGACGCCTACCGGGAGTTCCACGCCGACCCCGTCAACCGCGGTCGGGATCTTCAGTGACGACTTCGAGAGCGGTGACCTATCGCGGTGGACGACGGCATCGGGCCTCACTATCCAGAAACAGGAGGTCGCCAGCGGCGCCTATGCCGCGCGTGGGACCAGCACGGGCACCCCTACGTATGCCCGCAAGTCGCTGAGCAGCGGCCAGAGCGATCTCTACTACCGGATTCGCTTCAAGATCATCAGCCAGGGATCCAGCTGGGTCTATCTGCTCAAATTCCGTACTGGTACCGATGAATCACTGTTCGGAATGTACGTTAGCAGCACCGGGATTCTCTGCTCCCGGAATGACGTGACAGGCGTCGACGCTGTGAGCGGCACGACTGTGAGCAAGGGCACCTGGCACGAACTCCAGGTGCGACTCCAGGTGAATGGGACGAGCAGCCAAACGCAGGTGTGGTACGACGGTGCCCAGGTGCCGGGACTGAGTAAGACGGAATCACTCGGGATCTCGCCGATCGGCCGCTTGCAACTCGGCGAGAGTGCCGCCGGTAACACCTACGATATGGCGTTCGATGCCGTGATTGCCGATGTCGCCTGTATCGGCTCCTGCCCAGTGCCCGGAGACCCGACGGCCACACCATCCCCGACCGAGCCGACGCCGACCGCAACCGCCACCAATACCCCACCGCCGGCGAACACGCCGCCACCGACAGCTACGTCGCAGCCGACCGCGACCGGCAGTCCAACAGCCACCGACACGCCCGCACCGGTGGACACACCCGTGCCAACGTCCACTCCGACACCCACAGCCACGGCAGCGGCCACGCTCGTGATCGATCCGACGAGCGGTCCTGTTGGCAGTCTTGTCGCAGTCCAGGGATTCGGGTTCACGCCGGATGAGAGGATTGGCCTCGAGTGGGAAGGAACCGTGATGGCTGAGGCTGTTGCGAACGGCAGCGGTAGCTTCACGGTGCTACTCGAGGTTCCAGGGGCTCCCGTCTCAAAGACCGGACCGAACACGATCACCGCGACCGGGGAAGTGAGTGGAGAGATCGTTAGCGCACGCTTCCGAGTCGAACGAAAGTAGGCGCTACACAAGGGCGACCCTCCCCGCGGCTCGCACCGTGGACGGGAGCAGGCAACCGGCCAAGATGGAAGGAATCGCGATCGCTTCCGGAGCCGCGGGGAGAACCTAAGCGGGCGCGTCCGGCCTAGCGCGCTCCGCTGATCTGGTGTGCCGTTGCCTCTCCCCGCTGGCGCGTACCACCGTCGGCGCGGTGAAGGGATGCACGATCAGTGGGTCGCGTCGTCGACGCCGACAGCGAGTCTCGCGCCAACGAGGCCCGCGTACGCTTCGGTTAGCGCAAGAAGCGTCCCTGGGCAACCCCAGGGACGCTTCCAGAAAAGCCGATTTTAGACATAACGAGAACCCTATAGACAACCGAAACTGGTATGCCCGGAGGGATTTGAACCCCCGACCTCTTGGTCCGCAACCAAGCGCTCTATCCCCTGAGCTACGGGCACGTGATGGGCGGAGACGTTTAAATTCAGCGTTTCCATCGGCCGCACGTCCCAGCGTCGACTAGACGCCAGTTCTGGTGCCACACGCTCGCGGCGCAAGCCCAGGCGGGCCTGCAACCACGTCCACAGGAAAGATTATAGCCCAACTGAGGCGGGCATGCATGGAGCATCGCATGACGATGGGAGGCGTTGAGTTGCTAGCGGGTCGCCCGACGAGTGGCATGGTGCGCGATTCGATTTGCATGCACCTGAAGGTTGGGTTCGAAGGCGATTCAAGCTGAGAACGGTCTCGGAGCTGCTGCGCTCGACACGCTCCCGTGACGATTCTGTGACTGACCGGCCGTATCCCCGTGACGGACTGCTCGTAGCCTCTTATCACACGGGACCCGATCGGCGGTCCGCTGAACCGGCTTTCACAGGAGACCTTTCATGGCCGCAACGATGCCTCTTCATCCCGCCGCCGCCCAGACTTCTGCCGTTCGCCTCCTTGTTGTCCAAGAGGGTGCCGCGCCGCATCGCCTTCTACCGGCACCCACGGTGCTGCTCCTGGGCGAATGGCAGGCGGCCCTCCAGGGCGGTAAATCATTCGCCGCGGCCGGATATCGCCGTTTGATCGACGCGATCGCCGATGAGGAACCGACCTGGGAGGATGCGGAATGGCAATAGATTTTGCCGTCTGGCGGAAACCTGTGAAGAGGAATCTCAGCAGCGTCGAGGCCAACATCCGCTAGAAATGCAGCAACTCGGCCTCGTACGGTAGAAATACGGATGTTCGGGCTGTGTTGATTCAAGGCAACACATGAGGAACCCGGCAGACCTTCAATCATCCCGACCGCCGCCGGATTCGGCGGCGTTGGTCGAGTCGAGGGTCGCTTAGGTGGTCAGGATGGCGGGGAGTGCGAGATTCGAACTCGCGAGGGAGGTTCTACCCCCCAACCCGCTTAGCAGGCGGGCGCACTAGACCAACTATGCGAACTCCCCACTCCTCGTAGTTTACCACGCGCTCCCGGTCCTTCAACCAGTGGACTGCTGGCATGGAGCCGCACAGCGACACGGTCCGGGCCCTGAATGCCCGTCCTGTCCAATGCGCCTGCCAGGGGGCTGAGGCCATTGGGCCAGATGCTGTCGCTGGCCATCGGGCGGAGAGGGAGGGATTCGAACCCCCGGGGCTTTCGCCCAACTGTTTTCAAGACAGCCGCCTTAAACCGCTCGGCCACCTCTCCCTGCCGTCCTAGATTCCCCAGTGGTGTCGCCATTGGGACGTGACTCTGCGTGTTCCCGATCCTCTGTGCTGGATGGCACCGCCGCTCCGGGATCCCCCGTGCCTCCGCCCCCAACCGCGCGAAAATTGTAGCCTGCTTCGCCTCGCCTCCACAATCGCGGCGTCGGCACCAGCTAACGGCGTCTCGTCGGCGGACCTGTGCTTTGGGCGCTTGGTGAGCGACTCACGACGATCGACCATCCGCGGTGATGCGCTCCGCCGTATTCCGAGCTGGGCCGAGGGGCGGCTGGGGGCCAATTACCGACTGACCTCGGAGATAGGGCTGTAGCACCGACGGAATCTCTATCGTGCCGTCCTCTCGCTGGTAGTGCTCGATGATCGAGATCATGGTACGGGGTAGGGCGAGACCGGATCCGTTGAGCGTGTGCACGAACTGCGGCTTGCCGCCTGCGGCGGGTCGGTAGCGGATATTGGCCCGACGAGCCTGAAAGTCGCGAAAGGTAGAACAGGAGGAAACCTCCAGCCATTCCTCTGTCCCGGCCGCCCAGGTTTCCAGGTCCACTTTGTTCGCGGCCGTGAAGGAGAGATCTCCCGTGCAGATCTGGAGCACCCGGTAGGGGAGCTCCAGTGCCTGGAGGACAGCCTCAGCATCGCGGAGCAGGTGCCGGTGCTCCTCATCCGACGTGTCCGGATGGACGAACTTGACCATCTCCACCTTGTCGAACTGGTACCCTCGCTTGATCCCCCGCACCTCACGCCCTCCGGAGAGCTGCTCACGGCGGAAGCAGGGCGTGTAGGCAACGTGGTAAATCGGGAGTTGCGCCTCGTCCAGGATCTCCTCCCGATAGAGGTTGGTGACGGGCACCTCAGCTGTCGGAATCAACCACTTGTCCTCCTCCGCATCGTGGAAGAGGGTCTCCGCGAACTTCGGCAGATTCCCGGTGCCGACCAGCATCTCACCAAGCACGAGATAAGGCGGATAGACTTCGGTGTAACCGTGTTCCCTCGTGTGGAGATCAAGCATCCAGGTGATGAGGGCCCGCTGGAGACGAGCGCCATCACCCCGCAGGACGTAGTTGCGGGAGCCGGCCACCTTAACCCCGCGGTCGAAATCGATGATCCCGAGCGCTTCGGCGATCTCCCAGTGCGGCTTCGGCGGGAAGTCGAAGTGACGCTTCGTGCCGTGCTCGGCGACCACGACGTTTCCCGACTCATCGGGCCCGACCGGTACATCTTCTGCAGGCAGGTTGGGAACTTGCAAAAGGAGGTCGTAAAGCGCCGAGTCTGCCGCCCGGGCGTCGTCGTCAAGGCGTTGGATGCTCTCACCGAGCAGACGTAGATTGTCAATCAAGCTCTGCCGCTCAGCGGGGTCTTTGGCGCCCTTGACGAGCTTGGATCCCTCATTGCGCTCCGCTTTGAGCGCCTCAACCTCGGTTAGGAGCGCCCGGCGTCGGGCGTCCAACTCCAGGATCTCGTCGATGGGGGCCTCCGTATTGAGTGTGGCGATTGTCGCGCGCACCTGTTCCGGCTGCTCCCGGATGAGTCGAATATCGATCACTGGTGCTTACCTCCGGTCCTCGATGGTCGTTCGTCATTAAACAGCGTGGCGCCCCGCACGAAGAGCGGGGCGCCAACGAGGGAGGCGTCTCGGACGATGTCCGCACGCTCCCGATCGGCTCTCAGCGTGGACTGAGCGCGTAGGCGGGCCTGACGGGCTGGAACCCGGGAAGAAACTTCTGCCAGGATTCGGTGACGTCGGTGTCGAGCCGCCGCTCGATGGTGTAGTACATGCCGGCCCGTGGTTCCCCGGGCACGGTTTTCAATGCCATTCGGGCCTGCGCCAGGGACTTGCCACCCTTACGGTGGTTGCAGGTCTTGCAGGCGGAGACGAGGTTGTCCCAGGCATGGGCGCCGCCGCGAGACCGGGGGATGATGTGGTCGATGGTGAGGTCGTGGCCACGCCGCCCGCAGTACTGGCAGGTGTAGTCGTCGCGAATGAAGACTTCCCGCCGCGTCAGCTTCACCCGGGGTCGGGGCCGCCGGACCAGGTACGTCAGGCGAACCACCGAAGGCGAAGGGAAGACCCGCGATGCCGATGCCACCCCGCGCGGATGGACCTCCAGCACCTCGGCTTTGCCGTCAAGGACGAGAACGAGCGCACGGCGAACGGTGCAGACGTTGAGCGGCTCGTAGTTCTGGTTGAGTACGAGAACGGCGCTATTCACCCTGCTGCTTCCCTCTACCGGAGTCAGGGTTGCCGCGGGGGACCTTCGCACCAGGTTCCGGTCGCAACCATCAGGTCAGCCGACTGGACATTGATAAATCCTAGCACGGTTCTTCTCAGGGGCACAAGCGTTCCGCCGGCGCCTGTTACATCGAACGGAACCCTGCTGAACTCTCCCAGCCGTGATGCTAGCGACGCCGGATCAGCAGATGAGGGGCAACGCGAACGGGCCGCCACCTGTAGCCCGTTGATGGACGAGCTGGCCGCGCGTGACAGAGCCAGACGCGTTGTGGTTAATCTGCCGCCAGTGGAGGCACCTCCAGCACGGGCCGCAGGTAATGGCCGGTGTAGGAGGCGGACACCTGCACGATGTCCTCAGGGGGTCCTTCAGCGATGACGAGGCCGCCGCCGCTGCCGCCCTCAGGCCCGAGGTCGATCACCCAGTCGGCGCACTTGATGACGTCAAGGTTGTGCTCAATGACGACGATAGTGTTGCCGCCGTCAGCGAGGCGCTGGAGCACCCCGAGGAGGCGCTCGGTGTCGGCGAAGTGGAGCCCGGTGGTCGGCTCGTCCAGGATGTACATCGTGCGGCCGGTGGCGCGGCGGGAGAGTTCCCCGGCGAGCTTGACGCGCTGTGCCTCGCCGCCGGAGAGCTGGGTGGCCGGCTGCCCGAGGTGGATGTAGCCGAGGCCGACGTCGAAGAGGGTTTGAAGTTTGTTCCGGACGGCGGGGATGTTCTGGAAGAAGGCGAGGGCCTCCTCGACCGTCATGTCCAGTACGTCCGCAATGGACTTGCCCTTGTAGGTGATCTCCAGGGCCTCGCGGTTATAGCGCTTGCCGTGGCAGACCTCGCAAGGGACGAAGACGTCGGGCAGGAAGTTCATCTCGATCTGGATGATGCCCTCGCCGCGGCAGGCTTCGCACCGGCCGCCCTTGACGTTGAAGGAGAAGCGTCCCGCGAGGTATCCCCGTGCCTTCGCTTCTGGCATCGAGGCGAAGAGTTCCCGGATCGGGGTGAAGAGCCCGGTGTAGGTGGCCGGGTTGGAGCGCGGCGTGCGGCCGATTGGGCTCTGGTCGATGTCGATCACCTTGTCGAGGTGCTGGATTCCTTCCAGGGCGTCGTGGCTGCCGGGCTTCTCCTTGGCGCCGTGCAGCTCCTGGGCCAGGCGCCGGTGGAGGGTATCGGTGACGAGCGAGCTCTTGCCGGACCCCGAGACGCCGGTGACGCAGATGAAGGTGCCGAGCGGGAAGCGCACCGAGACGTCGCGCAGGTTGTTCTCCGTCGCGCCCCGCAGCATGAGCGCCTTGCCGTTGCCGGTGCGGCGGCGGTCCGGGGTGCGGATCGAGCGTGCGCCGCTGAGGAACTGGCCCGTGATCGATGAGGGCGTCCGCGCGATATCCGGTAAACGACCTTCCGCGACGACGTGGCCGCCGTGCTCGCCGGCGCCGGGGCCGATATCGATGATCCAGTCGGCGGCGCGCATCGTGTCCTCGTCGTGCTCAACGACGATGAGGGTGTTGCCGATATCGCGCAGGCGGAGGAGCGTCTTGATGAGGCGGGCGTTGTCCCGCTGGTGGAGCCCGATGCTCGGCTCGTCCAGGATGTAGAGAACGCCCATCAGGCTGGAGCCGATCTGCGTCGCGAGACGGATCCGCTGCGCCTCGCCGCCGGAGAGGGTGTTGGCGGAGCGGTCGAGGGTCAGGTAGTCCAGCCCGACGTCGACCAGGAACCCGAGGCGCTCCCGGATCTCCTTCAGGATCTGGCGGGCGATCAGGTATTCCCGTTCGGAGAAGGTGGCGCTGGGATCTTCCGCCGGGTCGGCCGCGAGGCGGGCGAACCACTGCTGGAGATCCCGGGTCGGCGTGCGGGTCACGTCGATGATCGAGCGGCCCCCGACCAGGACGGAGAGGGTTTCCGGCTTCAACCGGGCGCCCTTGCAGGTAGGACAGGGGCGCGCCGACATGTAGCGCTCGATCTCCTCCTTGATGTAGTCGGAGGAGGTGGTCTCGTAGCGACGCTTAAGGTTGGGGATCACGCCCTCATAGGCGACATCATAGGAGCGCATCCGGCCGTTGCGCGACTTGTAGCGGACGGTGACCATCTCGCCGTTGCTGCCGTAGAGCACACGAGAGACGATATCGGCCGGGAGATCGCGGACCGGCACGTCCAGGGAGAACTTGTACTGCTCGGCCAGGGCGTCAAGCAGCGCCTCGTACCAGGCGGCGCCCTCCTTGCCCGCGCGCACCCACGGGGTGATGGCTCCCTGGGAGATGGTCAACCCCCGGTTCGGGATCACGAGTTCCGGGTCGAACTCCATCTTGGTGCCGAGGCCGGTGCACTCTGGGCAGGCACCATGGGGCGAGTTGAAGGAGAAGTTGCGGGGCTCGATCTCCGTCAGGCCGACGATCCCGTGGACCGGGCAGGCAAACTTCTCGGAGAAGACCAGCTCGTCGCCGTCGATCACCTGAGCGACCGCAATGCCGCCGGCGATCCGGAGGGCGGTTTCCAAAGACTCGATCAGGCGCACCCGGTCCGGGTGGTCCTCCTTGGCGACGCCCTCCTCGTGCCGGATCACGAGCCGGTCGACGACCACCTCGATGGTGTGCTTCTTGTACTTGGCGAGATCCAGCTTCTCGTCGACATCGCGGACCTCGCCGTTGACCCGGACGCGGACGAACCCCTGACGCCGAATCTCGTCCAGGACGCCCTGATGCTCGCCCTTGCGGTCCCGGATTACCGGGGCCAGGACCATCAGGCGCGTGCCGTCGGGCTGATCGAGAATCTGGGCGGCCATCTGCTGGACGGACTGCTGGGCGATGGGGCGTCCGCAGATGGGGCAGTGGGGGTGACCGACGCGGGCGAAGAGGAGGCGGAGGTAGTCGTAGATCTCGGTGACGGTGCCGACCGTGGAGCGAGGGTTCCGGCTCGTGCCTTTCTGGTCGATGGAGATGGCAGGGGAGAGCCCGTCGATGTGGTCGATGTCGGGCTTCTCCATCTGGCCCAGAAACTGGCGGGCGTAAGCGGAGAGGGACTCCACGTAGCGCCGCTGGCCTTCCGCGAAGATGGTGTCGAAAGCGAGGGAGGACTTGCCCGAGCCGGACAACCCGGTGAAGACGACCAGCTTGTCGCGAGGGATCTCGACGTCGATGTTCTTGAGGTTGTGCTCCCGGGCGCCGCGGACGGTGATGCGGTCGTGCAAGGGCATGGGGCGCTGTCCCTGGTGGTGATGGGTCGGCTCGGCGTCGCGAGGGGATCCGAACAAACGATCGCAAGGGCCGAGTGTACCACGAAACGGGGTGGCCGTACACCCCGAGGGGCATCCGGAGATGGGCGTGGGCGAAGATCACATCAGGCGGCGGGGGAGCTTGCACTCACCTGTTCGGCAGGTGATCTCGTTCGGAGACGTGCGCTACAGGCGGAGGTAGGGAGCGAGGGGACGTATCCTCGGGCATGGTGAGCGTGCAACCGCCAAGACCAAGGAGGTCTCCTCGTGGCGAAGTTTAGTCCTTTCGCCCGCCGCCGGTTCGCCCGCGTTGGCACGGGCACCGGTGTTTGCTTGCGCTGCCGGCTGCCCCGCACAGCGTGGGGCCTGCCGAACGCCCTTAGTGCACCGTCACCTGAAGTGATGGATGGAGGAGATTGAGCTTGATGCGGGCATGGGCGGCCGCATGCGCCAATCGATCCCCGATCTGGGGCCACTGCGCTGCTCAATTTCGGCCGCGGCCTCGGTTTCAAGGGGCGCAAACATGGGAAAGCAGTAACTCACTCTCCCGCATCTCTTTACGAATGATGGTGACCGAACCTACAGCACCCGGTCGCGGGCGCGGTAATCCTCGATCGGCCAGGTTTTCATGCCACCAGTGAAGAGGCTCATGACCTTGCCATCCGCGTCGCGCTCGTAGCGGAAGAGTTCGCCGACCGCTCCGTACGGCGAACCGCCCATGATGCGCAGCGTGTTCTCGTCAATGACCGCCAGTTCATAGGGCTGGATCATCGGCGACGGTTCAACCGGGCTGCTCGCGAAGAGCTTGCCTCCGAGGACGAAGACGTCCGCCACGCCCCAGAGCGCGGCAAAGCGGCCGCAGAAGATGCCGAGATCGATCTCCTTTTCGGGCGCCGCCGGTGGCGTGATCGCCGCACTGTTGACGAGACCGGAGCTGAGCGGCAATTTCGGCGACACCTCGCGCGCCTTGTCGAGAATCTTCAGGACGCCGGCAGCAAGCTCCTCCGCCGGTCCATCGACCGCGTTGGTCAGCACGGAGATCGCGAGACCTTCGTCCGGGTCCCACATCGTGCGGGTGATGTGCCCCGGATACCCGCCTGCGTGCCCGACCATGCGATGCCCGTCGTAGTCGTGAACGGTGGTGCCGTACCCGTAGCCGTCCTTGGGTGCTTCGGGAGACTGGCCGGTCCAAACCGGTCGCTGCATCTCGTACTTCGAGCGATCGCTGAGCAGGCGGTTGTCGCCGAAGAAGTGCGCGGAGGCGAACGTCACCATGTCCTCCGCGGTGGAATAGAACCCGGTTGCCGCCGCCATGGCGTGCGTGTCAACGTGCGGAATGATCTGGCGCGCGGTCCAGCTGGTGAGACCGCTGTGGCCGCCCGCGTAATCGGACAGGCGAGCTTCGTCCAGGTCCGGTCCGGTGTTCCGGAGTCCGAGCTTCTCGACAATCGCGGTCTTCGTGTACGCATGGTAGGTGCTGCCCGCTGCCTTCCCGATGATCAGGCCGAGCAACGAGAAGCCGATGTTGGTGTACTTGAACGTCGCTTCTGGCTGGCGGACGGCGCCCTCGCGAATGGAGAGTTCCAGCAACTCTTCTTCGTTCGGGAACGGTCGGTGATGCGACCAGAAGGTGGAATCGACGCCATCGCGAATGGCGCCCGCGGAGTGCGAGACGAGCTCGCGCACGGTACTTTGAGCGAGTGGCGACCCGGCCTCCGCCAGTTCTGATATCCACGATCCGGCGGTGTCGTCCAGCCGCAGTTTGCCGGTCTCCACGAGTTGCATGATGGCCGTCGCGGTGAATGTCTTGGAGTGCGAGGCGATGCGGAAGAGATGCGAGGTCGTCAGCGGTTCGCCGGTATCGAGATTTGAGACGCCGTAGGCCCTGCTGAACTGCATCGTGCCATCGAACCAGACTGCCACCTGCGCACCGGGAGTGTGGAGCTTCCAGAGGCGGTAGTCGAGCCAGGAATCGACATAGGCAAGCGCCTCCCGCAAGACATCGACCGTAGAACTGGGGGAACTGGACAACGGCTCGCTCCATCACCTAATGCTCGAGGAAGAACTCGCTCGCGTTCGCCGGCACGAGCGAACGTCATGAGGTGCAGACTATCGGAGGTGAAGCGACTGCACAATGGGTTGGGTCAAGCGCCTCCATCCATCACTTCAGGGGTGACGATCTACTAGCCTCAGTCGGGGGCGAAGTTTCGGCTGAAAGTGCTGGAGTACGCCACGGCGCACTGGGTGGCCGTCACCTGCCGCCACTTCGGCATTGCCCGCTCCACCGACTACCGCTGGGGCGAGCGCTACGATGCGCGGGACCTGACCACCCTGGAGAGCCGGTCGTCCTGCCCCCGCCGGCGCCCGCGCCCGACCTGGACGGCGGCACGGGCCGAGGCGGTGCGGCGGGCACGTGAGGTGCACCCGTGGTCGGGCAAGGACAAGCTCGCCGTGGTCCTGCGCCGGCAGGACGTCTGCCTGTCCGTCTCCATGGTCGGACGAATCCTGGCCGACCTCAAACGGCGGGGCCTGGTCGTTGAGCCGGTTGTGAGGGGCGGGCGGCCGCATGCGCGTCACAACCGGCCGTACGCCGTCCGCAAGCCGAAGGAGTACTGGGCCGAGGCGTTGCGTGACCTGGTCCAGGTCGACACCATGCACCTGACGCCCCTGCCGGGCCTGGAACGCCGGCAGTTCACCGCTGTTGATGTCCACTCCCGCTACAGCGTGGTCGGGGTCCGCTCCTGCGGCACGGCGGGCATCGCCCGCGACTTCCCGGCGCGGACCCCGTTCTCGGTGCGGGCGCTCCAGGTCGACGGGGTCCGCACGTTCATGGCCGAGTTTGAGGCGGCCTGCCGGGAGCGGGCTCTGCCCCTCTTCGCCCGGCCGCCGCGCAGTCCTGAGCTCAACGGCCACGTCGAGCGCGGAAACCGCACCTACCGCACCGAGTTCTGGGAAGTCCACGACGGCGACCTGAAGCTGCCGCCCCTGCAGCAGGCGTTGCGGGAGTGGGAGGTCGAGTACATTCACGTCCGGCCGCACCAGGCCCTGGGGTATCTCACCCCCGCCGCCTACCTCGCCTCCCTCGGCGAGCACCACGTGTAGCGGACGTCCCGGACACGTACAGCAGGTTGACAGAACCTAGGAGCCGGTGTGAGAATCGGATGAAAGGAAACGCCAACGACCGGGAGGAGTAGGCGTCGCTGGGGCCGACAGGGAACGGGGTCACCGATTGAGAGCCCCGGACGGCTGGCCGGACGCTGAAGTCGCCCGCGAGGTGGCAGGTCGAGGTGGAGCGAACCTTCCATTGAGGCTTGTCCGGGAGCGCCCGTTAGCGCGCGATGAAGTGCGGCGAACCGGCTGACGGTTCGTCGAAGCGAGGTGGTACCGCGGGGTGACCCGTCCTTGCGCGTCGAGACGCGCGGGCGGGTTTTTTGCTGTCTCTCACGTGAAGCGGAAGCGGTCGCGCAGCCGCTGTTCTTCGTCCCCGGCAGGGACGGGCGGGAGGTATCCGATGAGCGAGGCGACCGCGACGGCCACCGGACAGGCCGCCGCCGAGACGGGATTGACCAAGGCATTCGATCCGAAGGCGATCGAGCAGGGGTTGTACGACCGGTGGGACGCGGCGGGCTACTTCGCGCCGTCCGACGGGGACGGTCAACCCTGGGTGATGATCATGCCGCCGCCGAACCTAACTGGCGAGCTGCACATCGGCCACGCCCTCTTCGTCTCCCTAGAAGACGTGATGACCCGCTTCCACCGGATGCTCGGCGAGCCGACCCTCTGGCTTCCGGGCGCCGACCACGCCGGGATCGCGGGCCAGTGGGTCGTGGAGAAGGAGTTGGCGGCGGAGGGGGTGACCCGCCACCATCTGGGCCGGGAACGCTTCCTGGAGCGGGTCTGGGCCTACATGGAACGTTATCGGGGCCGGACGCGGGAGCAACTCCGGCTTCTGGGAGCTTCGTGCGACTGGTCGCGGTTTCTCTTCACCATGGATCCGGGGCCGTCCCGGGCGGTGCGCCACGTCTTTAAGCACCTCTACGACAAGGGGCTGATCTACCGCGGCGAGCGGATCATCTCCTGGTGTCCGCGTTGCATGACGGCCCTCTCCGATCTTGAGGTGATCCACCGGGAGGAGCAGTCGGCGCTCTGGCACCTCGCCTACCCGGTCGAGGGCAGCGAAAACGGGGAGGTGGTGATCGTCGCCACGACCCGGCCGGAGACGATGCTGGGCGATACCGGGGTGGCTGTTCACCCTGAGGACGCGCGCTACGCGCACCTCATCGGCAAGACGGTGCGGCTGCCGATCCTGGACCGTCAGATTCCAGTTGTCGCTGATGAGGCGGTGGATCCGGCGTTTGGCACCGGCGCCGTGAAGGTGACCCCAGCCCACGACCCCAACGACTTCGAGATCGGCCGCCGTCATGGCTTGCCCATGCCGCTCGTGATGAACCTTGACGGCACGATGAACGAGGCAGCGGGGCCGTTCGCCAGCTTGACGATTGCCGATGCCAGACGGGGCGTGGTGGAGCGATTGGAGGCGGACGGCGCGCTGGTCAAGGTCGAGCCGCACACCCACTCCATCGGTCACTGCCAACGGTGCGACACCGTGGTCCAGCCCCTGGTCAGCAAGCAGTGGTTCGTCAAGATGGCCCCGCTGGCAAAGCCCGCGATAGCCGCGGCGAACGACGGCCGGCTGACGTTCGAGCCGGACCGCTTCAAGGGCGTCTACCTGAACTGGTTGGAGAACATCCATGACTGGTGCATCTCCCGCCAGCTCTGGTGGGGGCACCGGATCCCGGTCTGGTACTGCGCGGATTGTGGCGAGACAACGGTCACGACCGAGGAGACCCTTACCGCATGCCCCGTCTGTGGTGGGGCTGTCCAGCAGGACCCTGACGTGCTCGACACCTGGTTCAGCTCGGGGCTCTGGCCCTTCTCGACGCTCGGATGGCCGGAGCAGACCGAGGATCTGCGGCGCTTCTATCCCGGCACGATGATGGAGACGGGGTACGAAATCATCTTCTTCTGGGTGGCCCGGATGGTCTTCTTCGGGTTGGAGATCATGGGCGAGGTGCCGTTCTCGACGGTCTACCTGCACGGCATGGTCCGGGACGCCGAAGGCGCCAAGATGAGCAAGACCAAGGGGAATGTGCTCGACCCAACCGGGATCGCGGAGGAGTACGGTGCCGACGCGCTGCGCTTCGCGCTGGTCACGCAGGGTTCGCCCGGCAACGACATGCGCTTGAGCTTGCAGCGCGTGGAGGCGAGCCGCAACTTCGCCAACAAACTCTGGAACGCCACCCGCTTCGCGCTGCGCTCGATCGGCGAGGCCAAGGTGGAACTGGCGGCGGACGGCCCGGCCCGGCCGACGGGAGACCTGGCACTGGCGGACCGGTGGATCCTGAGCCGCTTGGACGCGGTGACGGCGGACGCGACGAAGCTAATGACTGGCCACCTCTACGGCGAGGCGGGCCGGCAGGTGCAGGATTTCGTCTGGTCGGAGTTGTGCGACTGGTACATCGAAGCGGCCAAGGTTCGCGGCAAGGGCACGGCCGAAGAGCGGCAAACGGTGGCCCAAACCCTGGCTTACACGCTGGAGCGAAGCCTCAGGCTGCTGCACCCGTACATGCCGTTCATCACCGAAGCGCTCTGGCAGGAACTTCCCCACGTTGGGGAGAGCGTCATGATCGCGCCGTGGCCGGTGGCCGGGACACGCGACGCTGCCGCCGAGGAGGACTTCGGCGTGCTCATCGATCTCGTCCGGGCAATCCGAAACGCCCGCGCCGAGGCGAGCGTGGAACCGGCGCGCTGGATCGCCGCCGATGTCTTCGCGGCGGGGCGCTCGGCGGCGTTCGAGGCCGCGCGACGTGAGCTTGGCGCGCTGGCGCGGATCGACGATGCGCTTTTGCATCTTCACGCCGGCACGCCGGTCGCGGGCGAGCAGGCACTCACCGTGTTGGCAGGGGACGCCGCGGCGGTGCTGCCGCTGGCTGGCATGGTGGACCTGGATGCGGAGCGGTCACGGCTGCGGCGGGAGGTCGCCGAGGCCGAGGCGGAGCGCGATCGGGCCAGAGGGCAGCTTGCGAACGAGCGGTTCATGTCCCGCGCCCCTGCGCAGGTGGTGGAGGTTCAGCGACGGCGCCTGGCGACAGCCGAGGAGCAACTGGAGGTGCTGGCGCGCAGGCTCGACCAACTTGGTGGTTGATGAGGCGCGACGCCTTGAGCGGGCGTTTTACGCTCAGTCAACAGTAGATGTCGCCCAGACGCTGCTGGGGTGCGTCCTGGTGACCGCGAAGAGCGGGGACGAGACGCGGGGCCGGATCGTGGAGACGGAGGCGTACCTCGGTCCCGACGATCTGGCGTCCCATGCCGCGACCCGGCGCACGGGCGGCGCGACGGCGATGTGGGGAGCGCCAGGGATCGCCTACGTCTACCGCTCCTACGGCATTCACGTGATGTTCAACGTGGTCTGTGAGCAGGAAGGTGTGCCGGGCGCCGTGTTGATCCGAGCACTGGAACCTGTCGGTGGGCTGAATCTGATGCGAGACCGGCGCGGCGGCGTGCCCGATCCGGTGCTGTGTGCGGGGCCGGGCCGGCTGTGTGCGGCGATGGGCATCACGCTGGACGACCACGGGCACGATCTCATTGCGAGCACGACGATCTGGATCGAGCAGGGCGCAGGGATCGGGCTCGTCCTGGCGAGCGGCCGGATCGGCATCAGCCAGGGCACGGAAGCGCCCTGGCGGTTCTTCGCCGGCGGAAGCCGGTACGTGTCGGCGCATCGGCGTGGTTCGCCGGTCTAGGGAGCGGCCTGTGCTAGCATGACCAACAGCCCCGCTGCTGCCTCTATCCTGATCGTGATCCGTCCCCGGGCGAGGTTCCTCCGATGCCGATCCAACTGCTGACGACCGAGACGATCGGCAAGATCGCCGCCGGTGAGGTGGTTGAGCGGCCGGCGTCGGTCGTCAAGGAGCTGCTGGAGAATGCGCTCGACGCAGGGGCGCGGCGGATCTCCGTCGAGATCCGGAACGGCGGCAGCGACTTGATCGAGGTGGTGGACGACGGCCACGGGATGAGTCCTGAGGACCTGGCCGCGGCGATCCAGCGGCACGCGACCTCCAAGCTGTCCGCGTTCGAGGACCTGGACACGCTGCGGACGCTGGGGTTTCGCGGTGAGGCGCTCCCGAGCATCGCGGCGGTGGCGTCGGTGCTGATCGCGTCGCGGACGGCTGATGCTCCGGTTGGGTCGGAGGTTCGGGTCGATTTCGGGGCGGTCGGTCCGGTCGACATGGCGGCAATTCCGATGGGGACGCGTGTCAGCGTGCGGGACCTATTCGCGAACGTGCCGGCCCGGCGTAAGTTCCTCCGTCAAGCCTCCACCGAGGCGGGATATGCGACCCGGGTGGTTTCTTCCTACGCGGCGGCCTACACCGGCGTGGCGGTCACGCTAACGGTTGACGGTCGTCGTGTCTTCGGCACGGATGGCTCGGGCGACGACGTGGCGGCCGCGACCGGGGTGTATGGCCCTGAAGTGGGACAGGCGGCGCTTCGACTCGTACCGCTGGACGAAGCGGCGGCGGTGCCCGGGGTCACGGTGACGGGGTGGGTCGGGGCGCCGGCCGTGACGCGTTCGCATCGGAACGGCCTGGTCTTCTTCGTCAACGGGCGCTGGATCCAGAGCCGGGCGCTCTCGTTCGCGTTGGAGGAGGCGTACCACAGCCTGCTGATGGTGGGCCGGCACCCGGTGGCCGTCATGCACGTGGCACTGGACCCGGCGACCGTCGACGTCAACGTTCATCCCACGAAGGCCGAGGTCAAGTTTGTCGACGAGCGGGCCGTCTGCCGGGCGGTACAGCGCGCTGCGCATGCGGCCTTGCTCGGCGCCCCGCAGGATGCCCTGCCGCGGGTTCAGTTTGCCGCTTCGGCCTGGCAGACCGAGCAGCGACCCATGGATCTGCCGCGACCTCGCTGGGGGCCCGATCCGGATACAGGACGAGAGACAGCCAGCGCCGGCGATCCAGCGCCGGAGGACGAGAAACACGCCTCCGGCGTGCCGATCCTGCGCGTGCTTGGTCAGGTGGGCGGCACCTATATCATCGCCGAAGGCCCCCAGGGGATGTACCTGATCGACCAGCACGCCGCCCATGAACGGGTGCTGTACGAGAAGATCCTGACCCAGATCAGCGGACGGATGGCCGACAAGCAATCCTTGCTCGACCCACTGATCGTGGATCTCTCCCCGGAAGAGCTCGGGATTTACGAGCGTTCGGCGGAGGAGCTGGCCCAGATCGGGTTCGACGTCGAGCCGTTCGGCGAGGGATCGGTGGCGGTTCGCGCGGTGCCGGCAATGATGCGGAACGTCGATGTCGCCGAGCGGCTGCGGTTGATCCTGAAGGAACTGGTGGAGGGCGGGGCCGGGGACTCCTGGCTCGACTCGGTGGCGATCAGCACCGCCTGCCACACCTCCATCCGTGCCGGGCAGCCGCTTTCCCTGCCGGAGATGCGGGAACTGGTGGCGGAGTTGGAGCGATCCTCCCAACCCCGCGCCTGCGGCCACGGCCGCCCGACAATGCTGCACATGGCGCAGGCGGATCTGGAGCGCCAGTTCTCCCGCCGGTGACGACGGCTGCAACCGCCCTCGCTCCCCCCGCGTTCCTGCCGTAGTCAGATCCTTGGCTGGGAACTCCCGCGGGATGGAGTCAAGACGCCGGGGACCTGGGGGCCGATGCGCTGACCGTGTCGGGCTCGCCGGTCGCCGGGGCCTCGTCGTTGAGCCGGGCGAGCAGCCCGTCCAGCTCTTCGTCGTCCAGCTTGCGAAAGAGGGGCTCGGGCTGGGGCAACGTGCGGCCCGCCGGGAGCGCCACCGGTTCCCAGGGTAGCGAAGCAACCTCGCCTGTATCGCCGAGGTAGCCGTGCAGGCGCTGGGCGGAAAATGGGAGGAACGGGGCTGTCAGGACCCGCAGGCTGCTGACAACCTGGAGCGCCACCCAGAGCCCCGTGCGAGCCCGGTCGGGGTCGGTCTTGAGCGTCTTCCAGGGCTCGGTTTCGTCCAGGTAGCGATTCAAGGCGCGCGCGAGGTCGAGGACCTGCCCCAACCCATCACGCAGCTTGACCGCTTCCAGGCGGTCGGCCGCGGCGCGGAAGGTCGTGCTGATCTGATCCAACATCGCCTGGTCCCGCTCGTCGAGGGGACCGGGTTCCGGCACGACCCCGTCCAGGCGGCTCTGCAGGAAGCGGAGGAGGCGGTGGACGGCGTTGCCGTAGGTGGCGACCAGTTCGTCGTTGTTGCGGCGCTGGAATTCGTCCCAGGAGAAATCCGTGTCGCGCGTCTCGGGCGCGTTAACGGTAAGGAAGAAGCGGAGAGCATCGGGGTCGAAAAGGTCGAGGAACTCGTGCAGCCAGGGCAGGCGCTCGGTGGTGTGGGACCGGCTTGACGAGATCTTCTGACCGCGAAGCGTGACGAACTCGTTGGCGGGCACGTCGTAGGGCAGGGTCAGGCCGCCGTAGCCCATCAGCATCGCCGGCCAGATGATGGCGTGGAACGGAATGTTGTCCTTGCCGATGAAGTAGTACGCCCGAGCCGGGGGAGTTCCGTCCGGTTGCAGGGTCCACCAGCGCTTCCAGGCGTCCGGCGTTCCCTGCAACTCCGCCCACTCGATCGCCGCGGAGAGGTAGCCGATCACCGCGTCGAACCAGACGTAGATGCGCTTGTCCTCATAGCCCGGCACCGGAATGGGGACGCCCCAGTCGATGTCGCGGGTGATTGCCCGAGGCTTCAGACCTTCTCGGATCCAGTTTTCCGTGAAGGCGGCGACGTTGGGCCGCCAGTGCTCCTTGCTAGCATCGATCCAGGCCAGCAAGGGCTCGGTGAACTTGGGCAGGTCCAGGAAAAAGTGGGTCGTATCGCGGGTCTCCGGGGTGGCGCCGGAGAGCTTCGAGCGCGGGTTGATCAGATCCACCGGGTCGAGGGTCCGCCCGCAGTTGTCGCATTGGTCCCCGCGCGCGTCCGGGAAGCCGCAGTGGGGACAGGTCCCTTCGATGTAGCGGTCCGGCAGGAACCGCTTCGCCTCTGGGTCGTAGGCGGCTTCGGTCGTCTCCTCGAACAGATATCCCTGTTCCCGGAGGCGGAGAAAGACGTCCTGGGTGACCCGGTAATGGTTCGGGGTACCGGTCTCGGTGTAGAGGTCGAAGGAGCAGCCGAGTGCTTCATATGATGCGGCGATGATGCGGTGGTTCTCCTCAGCGATTTGGCGAGGTGAAACACCACGACGGTCTGCCACCACCGTGATTGGCGTTCCGTGCTCATCGGACCCAGAGACCATCAGGACATCGCTGCCGGCCATGCGATGATACCGGGCAAAGATGTCCGACGCGAGATTTGGAACCGCGTGACCCACGTGCCGTGGCCCGCTAGCGTAGGGCCAGGCAACGCCGATAAAGATGCGGTGCCGGGCTGCTTTGTCCGTCTCAAGCTCGCTCATCGGTAACATCCTCGCCAGTCGTTGATGCGGACCCGAAGCACATCCAGCAGGTTGTGCCAGGTGTCCCGCACGGGATTGACTTTGCTCTGTTCGCCGTAGGTCCAGACGACCGGGACGGGGCAGATCCGGTAGCCGAGCCGCCGGGCCACCACCAGCATCTCCACGTCGAAGGCCGTGACGCGGGGGCCGTCGATCGTGTCGCTGGGGTTGGCGTAAAGGCGGCTGCGCCTCAGGATGTGCGTCACGACCTCGCGCCGGAAAAGCTTGAAACCGCATTGGGTGTCATGGATACCGGGAAGGACCAGAATCCTGACGAGCCAGTTGAACGCGCGTCCCATCACGTGCCGGTAATGGGGCTCGCCCATGCGTCGTGCGCCCACGCCCTCCCGGGAACCGATGGCGACGTCGCAGCCTCCGCTGACGGTACGACGGAGATCCTCCAGAAACGCGAGCGGTGTCGCCAGGTCCGCGTCGGAGAAGGCGATCAAATCGCCCCGGGCAGACTGCATTCCGGCGCGTAGGGCCGCGGCCTTCCCCCGGTGGGGGATGGTCAGCAGGTGGAACCAGGAATGCTCTGCGGCGGCGCGGCCGGCGATCTCCGCCGTTCGATCGGTGCTGCCGTCGTCGACGATGATGACCTCCATCCCCGGTCCGCGATCCCCCACGAAGGACGCGACGGCGGCGAGGGTCTCAGCGATGCGGTGCTCTTCGTTGAACGCCGGGATGATCAGGCTGAGGTCCGGTTCGTTCTCCCCGGTGGGCGACCCACTGCTCGATGCGTCCACCCCGCGGCCTACCCCCGGTTGCCTTTCCTCGCCGCTCCAAGCGGCGGATTGTAGCACGCAGCCGGGAACGCTTCCGTGTACGGACGCCCGAGGCCGCTCGTGGCTGCCGCTGGAGCGCGCACCAGAATAGCGCGGCCGCGGCCTCTATCGCTCCATTGCCCCCTGATCTACCCCTTGATCCCGCCGGCCGTCAGGCCCTGGACAATGTGGCGCTGCACGAAGAGGACCAGCACGATCACCGGTAGGGTGATCAGGGCCGCGGCGGCGCTGATGGCGCCGTAGTTGATGCTCGAGTAGCCCATGAAGTTGAAGACCGCGACCGGCAGGGTTTTGGTGTTGGTGGAGGTAAGAACCAGCGAGAACATGAAGTTGTTCCAGGAGAAGATGAACGCCAGGATGGCCGAGGCGACGATCCCGGCCTTGCTCAGCGGGAGGCTGATCCGCCAAAAGGTGCCAAAGACGCTTGTCCCATCGACCCGAGCCGCCTCCTCCAGTTCCCGCGGCAGGTCCTCGAAGAAGCCGACCATGAGCCAGACGATGATCGGCATCGTGACGATCAGGTGGGAGAGGATCAGCGACGGGTAGGTGTCGATCATCCGCAGCCGGGAGAAGACGATGTAGAGCGGGACCAGGAAGCTGATCCCGGGCATGATGCGGGCGGTGAGGATGGCGAGGCCGAGGCCGTTCTGCTTGTAGCGGGCAATGCTGTAGGCCGCAGGCAGGCCGAACAGGAGGCCGAGAAACGTCGAACCGGCCGCAATGATCATGCTGTTAAGGGTGAAGTCGAGGAACGGATTGCTCGGGTCCTGGAAGAGAGCGCGGTAGTTCTCCAGCGTTGGCGTGAAGGAGAAAAACTTGGGCGGGTAGGACTGCGCGTCGACCAGCGTTTTGAACGAGTTGATGATCATCCAGTAGAAGACGAAGAGGAACGGGACGAGGATGACCAGCACCAGCAGGTAGAAGAGGATCTGCTTGACGAGATTGCCCATCCGCCGCCGTGGCTGGGTCGTGGTGGTTGCCGCCGGTCTAGCGGCCGATGCCGTCGCCGCGCTCATTCCGCTGCCCTCCGGACACGTAGGAGCAGGATCGACACGCCCATGACGAGCATGAAGAAGAAGACGAGAATCGACGAGGCGTATCCCAGGTGGTAGTAGTTGAAGGCGTTCTGGAAGGTGTAGATGTTCAGGGTCTCCGAGCTGTAATCGGCCCCGCCCTGGGTGATCACCTGGATGATGTCGAAGGTCTTCAGGGCATCGATGGCCCGGAAGAGCACGGCGACCACAATGGTCGGGCGCAGCATCGGGAGGGTGAGGTCAAACAGGACCCGGGTTGGGCTGGCTCCGTCGATGCGGGCGGCTTCGTATGGCTCCGACGGCAATGACGAGAGTCCGGCCAGGGTGATGAGCGTGATGAACGGGGTCCATTCCCAGATGTCGACGATGGCGAGGGCGGGAAGCACCCAGCGGGCGTCACTGGTCCAGAGCACGATCGGCAGGTTGAGTTGCTCGAGGAAGTAGTTCAGCACCCCAAGGTTGGGGTCGAAGATCGTCGCCCAGACAAGCGCAATCGCGACGGGTGTGGCGACCATCGGAAAGAGGAAGATTGTCCGGATGAGCCCCTTGCCGAGAAACTCGCGGTTGAAGATGAGCGCGATCGCCACGCCCAGCACGGTCTCGATCGTCACCGCCAAAAAGGTGAAGTAGAAGGTGCGCCAGACCGATGGCCAGAAGCGGCTGTCCTGGGTGAGGAAATTGACGTAATTTCGCCACCCGATGAACTTCGGCGGGTCGAGCGCCGAGAACTCCCACTGCTGCACGCTCATGTAGAGCGTGTAGACCACGGGGAAGAGCATCGTCAGCAGGAGTACGATCACGGCGGGGATCGGAAAAACCCGATCAGGGCGATGCTCCAGGTAGGTCAGGAACCGGGACCATGGTGACGGTTGGGGCCCGGAGGGGCGTGCTGCCGGAGACAGCACGCCCGCGCCGGCCGATTCCCGTCGTCGCTCACCCGTCGCCATGGATTATCCCGACGTCGCGATGATGTTCTTGACGTCGTTGTTTGCCTTCTCGGCCGCAGCTGCAACGTCCTTGCCCTGGATGGCGGCGATGATCACCGGCCCGATCGCGTCCCTCACTTCCGCGACGGAGACGACCGGTGGGTTGTAGGTGTGCTTGCTCAGCGCGATGGATTGCTGCTGGACCTGGTCGAACTGCTTGTTGCTCTCCGCGGTGTAGCTGGGATCGGACCAGGTGGAGGTGCGGGCCACCGGGATGCCGCGCTTGAGCAGCTCCAGCGTCTGCGGCTTGCTGGTCGCCCACTGGATGAAGTACCAGGCGGCCTCCTTGTGCTTCGATTGGGAGGAGATGGAGATGCCCCAGACGAAGGAGGCGGGATCCTGAGCGACGGGGCCCTTGGGCAGCACGGCGTAGCCGACCTTGCCGGCCACCTGGGACTTGGACGGATCCTCGACGTTGACCTTGAAGACCGAGGCGTCGACGAACATCGCCAGCGAGCCCTGCTGGAAGAGGGCGACGTTTTCCGGCCAGGAGTTGTTCTCGGCACCCCGCGGCCCGGAGTTGCGGGCGAGGTCGCCGTAGTACTTGAAGGCCGCGATCGCCTCCGGCGTCGTCAGGGTCGGGTTCTTGTTCTGATCGAGCCAGTCGCCGCCGAAGCCGTAGAGGAACGAGCTGAACATCGAGGTGGCCGCGGCGCCCTTGCCGCGGAGGCCGATCCCGGAGAGGCGCTTGTCCGGGGCGTGGAGCGCCTGGGCCGCGGCGGCGAGGTCGTCAAAGGTGGCCGGCGGCTCGATGCCCTTCTCCTGGAAGAGATCCATCCGGTAGAACAGGATCTCGGACTCAAGCTGGACCGGCATCCCGATCAGTTGGCCGTTGACGGTTTCGATCTGGATCGTCGCGGGCTGGAAGTCGGCGAAATCGAAAAAGAGCGGGAGCGCAGGGGGCCTGTGACGGCCTGCGAGAATCCGGAGCCGAACGGGAAGGGCGCGGGCTGCTGTGGCCGTGAAAGCGCGACGCGCTACCCCTTCAGCAGCGATTCGCCGCCGTCGATCCAGATTTCGGTTCCCGTGATGTGCTCGGCCGCGTCCGAGACGAGGAAGCAGATCAGCTTCGCGACCTGATCGGCCGTGCCGGGCTCGCCGCGCAGGGGATGCCAGCCCTTCGGGAACTCGACCGGAATCCTCACGTCGTCGAGCCGCCGCGACACAGTCGAGTCGTTGATGCGGGTCTCGATCGCACCCGGGCAGACCACGTTGACGCGGACGCGATCTCGCGCCAGCTCCAACGCGACCATCTTGGCGAAGGCGACCTGTCCGGCCTTGGAGGCGGAGTAGGCGGTTGCGCCCGTGTTACTGAAGTTTCGGGTGCCGTTGACCGACGAGGTGACGACGACGGCGCCACCCTGGCGTTTGAGGTGGGGCACGGCGTACTTGACCGTCAGAAAGGTACCGGTCAGGTTCACACGCAGGGTGCGGTCCCAGTCGGCCGGCTCCAGGTCCTCCAAGGGCGCCCAGACGCCATTGATGCCGGCATTGGCGACCACGATGTCCAGGCGACCCCAGCGCTCGACGGTCCTCGTGACGGCCTCCTCGACGTGCGCAGCCTCGCTCACGTCGGCTGTCAAGGCAAGGGCCTCGCCCCCGTCGCGTTCGATTGCGGCGACCGTGTCGTCAAGGCGTGCCGCCGTCTGGCCGAGAGCCGCGACGCACCCCATAGAGTTGATCTTCGTAGGTCACCCCTTGGATCGTGCCGGAGAAAAAGGCGATACGCTCCTCGGCCGGCAGGAGATCCTCAACGGGCGTGGTCCAACCGGCCGCGGCAAACTCCGGGACAAAGGGGACGTCCATGGAGATGATGTCTGCGGACGGGTCCTGAGCCGTGGCGACGGTCACGAACTTGTCGTGAAGATCGGTGGTCGTCGCGCCCTGCTCCTGGTAGCTGATCTTGATGTTGGTGCTTTGGGCGTTGAACGCGTCCACTTGCTGCTGCGAGAAGCCGGAGGTGTCGCGGGCGTTGAACCAGTTGATCGTCACCGGGCCGGACTGGCGCCTGGCGGCGCGGGCTGTGGTGCCGGTGCGGGCGAGTACAGTGCCCAGGGCCGACGCTGACAGGCCAAGGGCGGTGGCTCGCCGCAGTATCTGACGCCGGGAATAACGAAGCGTTGCTGCCTCCCGGATGAGGGTTTCGATTCGTTCGTCGCTCATATGGTGTCCTGCTCGACACGCTTGGAGTTTCAGCGGATCCGGGCCGACCTGCGGACCCGGCGTGACACTGAGCTCTCGCCTAGCTGGCCGCCCCGGCAACGTCGGCGGGGCGTGGAGCGAACGCTTTTTGGGCCTGTCGGGGCGTACCCCGACGGGTCGAACTTCCTCCTCTCTCTACGTCCTCGGGGGACGTGGCACCAACTGAACTGGCATGCTAAGGTCAAAAGCCTACCTTTCGACTCTAATGCTGTCAGCTGGGCGATCTGGCAACGTATGACGGTCAGCGCCCCGCGTCGGGCTGGAAGAGCAGCGGCCGCTACGACCGGCACCCACTGGCTCCCCAATTCCGACTTTACGGCTGTTCCGGTGATGGAGGTGGCAATGCGGAGCTTTCTCACCCATCTCGAATGCACGGCCTGTGGCGCCATCTACCCTGCCGATCGGCTCATCACCGTCTGCCCGGCCTGCGGCAAGGTGCTCTACGCGCGTTACGACCTTGAGGGCGCGTCCAGGGAGATGACGCCGGAGGCGCTGTCGAAGCGCCCCTGGGATCTCTGGCGGTACGCCGAGCTGCTGCCGGTGCGAGACCATCGGCACGCGCTCAAACTTGGCGAGGGGGGAACGCCGCTGCTCCCGGCGCCCTCGCTGGCTCGCGACTTTGGGTTCGACCGGCTGCTAATCAAGGAGGAGAGCCAAAACCCGACCGGCAGCTTCAAGGCGCGCGGCCTCGGCGTGGCGGTCTCCCGGGCAAAGGAGTTGGGTGCGACCGCCGTGGCAATCCCGTCCGCCGGGAACGCCGCCTCTGCGATGGCGGCATATGCGGCGAAGGGTGGACTTGCCGCCTACGTCTTCATGCCCGCCGATACGCCTGAGGTGATGAAGGCCGAGTGCCGTGCCTTCGGCGCACGGGTCGTCCTGGTGGACGGCCTTATCAACGACGCGGGCAAGCTGGTACGGGAGGGAGCGGCCGCATACGGCTGGTTCGACATCTCTACCCTGAAGGAGCCGTACCGGGCCGAGGGAAAGAAGACCATGGGCCTGGAGCTGGCGGAGCAGCTCGGCTGGCGCGTTCCCGATGCCATCATCTACCCGACCGGCGGGGGGACGGGCATCGTCGGGATGTGGAAGGCGTTTGCCGAACTTGAGGCGATGGGGCTGCTCGACGGCCGCCGGCCCAAGTTTGTCGTCGTGCAGGCGGAGCACTGCGCACCGATCGTGCGGGCGCTCGCGGAGGGTCAGCGGCATGCGGAGCTGTGGGCCGATGCCGCGACGATCGCGCCGGGGATGCGGGTGCCGGTGGCGATTGGCGACTACCTGATGCTTGACGCGGTGCGCCAGAGCGGCGGCACCGCGCTCACGGTCACGGACGCGGAGATGATGGAGGGTGTCGACCTGGCAGCGACGCGGGAAGGGCTGTTCCTGTCCCCGGAGGCGGGAGCCGCCGTCGTGGCGGCCAGGACCCTTAGGGCAAGAGGCTTCCTACGGCAGGAGGATGAGGTGGTGGTCTTTTCGACCGGGACCGGCTTGAAGCACACCGATCTGATTGCCGCCGAGTACCCGGTGGTCGACCCGCGGGCGCCGGATCCGTTATCTGGGATCCTGGCGGCCGACTGAGGCGACCGGTCGGCTGTTCTCCCGCAACACCATATTGGACTGCGAACGTGCCTGGCGGAGCGCCCTCCCGTGTTGCTCTCCCCACCGCCCGGCGGTTGGCCAATCACGTTGTCTCGCGGTTGGGGCGGATGGAGGAGGAAGTCGGGCGTGCTTGAGTTCGGGGCGCACATGTCGATCTCCGGCGGCTGTGATCTCGCGATCGGCCGTGCAGCGGCGTTTGGGATGACGGCGTGCCAGATTTTCACCAAGAACGACCGGCAGTGGGTGGCAAAGCCGCTGGATCCAGAGGTGGTCGAGCGGTTCAAGGAGCAGCAGGAGAGCACTGGGGTGCGCCATCTAGTGGCGCACGACTCCTACCTGATCAACCTGGCCTCGCCGGACAATGCGATGTGGGAGAAGTCGCGGGTGGCGTTCCGGGAGGAACTTGACCGCTGCGACCTCCTCGGCGTTCCATTCCTCGTCACCCACCCGGGAGCCCACGTCGGCAGCGGCGAGGAGGCGGGAATCCGCCGGGTCAGCGAGGGGATCAACCGGATTCACGCCGAGCGTCCCAACGGCAGCACGACGATCCTGCTGGAAACCACGGCCGGTCAGGGGACGACGCTCGGACGGACCTTTGAAGAACTGGCGGCGATCATCGCGGGGGTGGAGGACAAGGGGCGCGTGGGCGTCTGCTTTGACACCTGCCACGCCTTCGCGGCCGGTTACGATCTCCGCGACACCGACTCCTACCGGGCGACGATGGAGGAGTTCGATCGCGTCCTCGGTCTGGAGCTGTTGAAGGCGTTCCACCTCAACGACTCGCGGAAGGGGCTCGGGAGCAGGGTGGACCGCCACACGGCCGTCGGCGAGGGCGAGTTGGGACTGGAGGCGTTCCGCTCGCTGGTCAACGATCCCCGCTTCAGCGGCCTGCCCGGCATCCTTGAGACCGACAAAGGACCGGACGGAGAGGAAGACCGCCGCAACCTCGCCACGCTGCGCGGTCTCGTCGAGGTGGCCGCCCCGGTCTAGGCCGCGTGGGCAACCGGACGGAGCACGCGCCGAGGGAGAGCAAGAATTCGCTCCTCCTCGGCGGTTCTGCCTGGCCGGGCTCGTCGTCAGTCGATGGTCACTGCCTGGCTTTCCAGGCGGTTGACGACCATCAGGCGGGGCTCGGTCATGTCCTCGATGGCGTACCGGATGCCCTCACGGCTGAGGCCGGATGCCTTCACGCCACCGTACGGCATGTGGTCGATGCGGTAGGTCGGGACATCGTTGACGATGACGCCGCCTGCCTCGACCTCCTCGAAGGCCACCAGCGCGTGCTCCAGGGAGTTGGTGAAGATCCCGGCCTGAAGACCGTAGACGGAGTCGTTGAGCGCTGTGACGCCGCGCCCGAACGACGGCACCTTGAAGATGGTCATGAGGGGCGCAAAGGCCTCCCGGGAGCAGACGAAGCTCTGCGGGGGGGCGTTCTCGATGACGGTTGGCTGGAAGAACCGTCCGTCGGCCTTGCCGCCGGTGAGCACGCGGGCGCCGTCCGCGGCGGCCTGCTCGACCCACTGCTCGCTGCGCCCTGCCGCCCGGTCGTCGATCATCGGGCCGAGTTCGGTGGCGCGGTCGAGGGGGTCGCCCATCTTCACGGCTTCGGCCCGGGCGACGAGCATGTCGCGGAAGCGGTCGTAGACGGCTTCGTGGATGAAGACCCGCTGGACGGAGATGCAGACCTGGCCGGCGTAGGCGAAGGCCCCGAAGGTGATCCGTGTCGCCGCAAACTCCAGGTCCGCGTCCTCGTCCACCACGACGCCGGCGTTGCCGCCCAATTCCAGGACCACCGGCTTCATGCCTGCGCGGCGCTTCATGTCCCAGCCGACGTCCGGGGAGCCGGTGAAGGAGAGCAGCTTGAACCGGTCGTCGGCGACCATGGCGTCACCGACCTCGCGATCCATCGGGAGGACGCTCAGAAAGCCGGCAGGCAGACCGGCGTCGTGGGCGATCTCCGCGAGGAGCAGCATGGTAAGCGGATCTTTGGAAGGGGGCTTGAGGACAATCGGGTTACCGGACGCAATGGCGGGGGCGACCTTGTGCAGGGCCAGGTTGAGGGGGAAGTTGAAGGGGGAGATACCGGCTATGGGACCGATTGGAAAACGGCGCACCATCCCGAAGCGACCCTTTGAAGAAGGAAGCAAGTCGAGTGGTATGACCTCTCCCTCAATCCGCTTCGCTTCCTCGGCCGCGGTCTCCAGGGTGAAGACGCCTCGGTTGACCTCGACCTCCGACTCCCGGACCGGTTTGCCTGCTTCCAGGCAGATCATCCGCACGGCCTCGTCGCGCCGCTCCCGAAGACCGGCCGCGATGGCTTTGAGGAAGGTGACGCGGTCGTAGGTGGGAAGCTTCCGGGTGACGGCAAAGGCCTTCTGGGCCGCGGTGATCGCCTGGTCCAGCTGGGCCTCCGAGGCCTGAAAGGTGGTGCCGATCAAACTGCCATCGTAGGGGTTGACGACATCGAGTGGGGTGTCCGACTCGACCCACTCGCCGGCCAGATACATCGGGTATCGGGTGCCCGTGACCTCGCTGATCGGCCGCGATTCGGACGCCGCAGTTGCCATGGTCAACTCTCCTCCCGTAGGTGCGTCTTCCACGCGTGAGCCGGGAACACGGATTCGCCGCCGAGCGCAGCCGCGCCTCATCACCCAAACGCGGCGGCAGGGACCCGGGAGGGTCCCTGCCTCGCTGGAATCTCCATTATCGCACCGGCGGACGGTCGGCAAGTTAGCCGCGCTTGTACGGGCCCTCGTAGCCGACCGCCTTGTCGCGGAAGCGGTCGGAGAGGCCGTACTCCGGAGTGCGGCTGTCCGTGTTCTCTCCGAGGCCGGCCTCCCACCACACCGGTGACTGGGATCCAATGACGGCAAGTTCGGTCTTGGTGTAGATCAGGCCGTCCCGGTCGGTGACCGAGAGCTCGTACTCCTTGCTCATCGTGATCGCGTCCACCGGGCAGACCTGGGCACACAGGCCGCAGAACATGCAGCGGCCGGAGCGGAGGATGAACTCGCCCAGTTCCCGGTCGCCTTCTTCCGACGGGAGAACGTGCATCTCCAGGCAGGAGGTCGGGCAGATGCGGGCACAGAGACCGCAGGCGACGCAGAGCGCTTCGCCCGTGTCAGGATCGGAGCGGAGCGACGGCAGGCCGCGGAAGCGGTCAGCCATCGGTCGTTTCTCTTCGGGGTACTGGATCGTGACCGTCGGCTTGAAGAGCCGCCTGATCGTGACTCCAAACCCTTTGACTTCGTCAAACATCGCGTCGTGCCTTTCTGGAGCCGCACGGGCGGCGACGGTTCTTAGTCCCTACGCCCCAACCGCGACCAGGCGCGGGTGGAGGACGGCCGAACCGTCGCCGTCTGCCACCAAGATCGGCGTGCCTGAGGCGGCAAACGACGGGACGGGCGCGTTCAATCCGTTCCGTTCCAAACGGGCGTACGTCACGCCGCCGTAGGTCGGGACGAGGCGAGAGATCTCGGTCATGACGTGGGACGGGTGCTTGTGGTCCAGGTTGTAGCCCAGCCGCTTCGACAGGAGCTGAACGATCTCGAAGGTCGACTTGGCCTCGCCCATCGCCGGGATCGCGGCCCGAAGGCGCTGAACCGTCCGATCGAAGTTGGTGAAGGTGCCGTCCTTCTCCAACCACATCGCCAGCGGCAGCGTGACGTGGGCCAGCTTCGCGAGCGGCGAGTCGTAGAAGTCGGCGACGACCAGGAACTGAAGGTTTGGCAGCGCGGCCATCAGGCGCGGATCCACCGGTTCGTGCCGGCCCAGGATCGTGCCTTCGATGTACATCGCGGTGATCTCGCCCCGCTCGATAGCGCCGGCAATCTCCCCGGCGGCGCGGCCCGGGCCGAGCGGCAAGGAGCGAACCGGCAGGAAGCCGTTGCTGGTGGTGGCCCGGTCGCCCCAGCGCGGCAGCCAGGCCGCCTCGAACTTACGGCGGAGCTCGACGTCCTCGACGCTGCCCCCACCGGGGAAGAAGGCAGGAGTCGCGCCCATATCGGTCGCGCCCTGATAGTTGGCCGGACCACGAAGTGCAGCCACCCCGCCGCCGGCGCGACCAAGGTTGCCGGTCAGGATCGCGAGGTTGGCGCAGGTGGCCGCGATCGCGGCCGGCTCGCCGTCCGCGTCGGAGACGCCCGCTTCGCCCTGGTGGGCGGCCGTCTGCCAGATCAGCGCCGGAGGGTACCCCTGCTCCGGCCGCTCGGTCGCGGTACCGGCGCCACCGGTCGCGTAGATGATCGCTGCCTCCCGGATCAGATCCTCTGAGATTCCGGTCTCTTGGGCCACCCGGGCGCCGTCGTATTGCCCGAGGGTTGCCTGCCAAGCGGCGAAGCCGGGGTCTGCCGCGATGTCCGGGGCCGCCAGTCCGAGGGCAACGATCTGGTGGGCAATCCCGTTGAGCAGGGCCGGGGTCGTGCCCGGGTTCGGCTTCAGCCAGAGATCGCCCCGGTGGCAAAGCGGGTAATCGTCCTGGCTGATGACGACCATCTTGGCTTCGCGGTAGAGGCGGGCGTGATAGAACCAGTAGGAGGCGACCGGCTCGGTCTTGCCGAGGTCGGGTCCAACCACCATTGCTGCCTTCACGTCCGTGAGCATCTCCTGCATGTTGTTGGTGTTGGAGACATCACGCCCGAGGGAGGCGCGCACGCCGCGCTCGACGGCGGCCTGGTTGGGCGTCAGGTGGCGGTCAATGTTGGGGCTGGCCATGACCGAGCGCGTGAACTGCTGGAGGAGGTAAACCTCTTCGTTGGTGGCATCCGGGGAGGCGAGCGCGGCGAAGCGCTCGCCCTGGTGATGGGCGAGGGTTTCAGCGACGGTGTCGACGGCCTCCTCCCAGGAGACCTCGTAGACCATGCCCGTATCGTCCCGAAGGCGCGGGTAGAGGAGCCGGTCCGGGTGCTGGACCTGCTCGTAGCCCCACCGGCCCCGCTCACAGGTGTAGCCATGGTTGACGCCCCGCTCCCAGAGGTGGGTGACGCGGCGGACCAGGGTCTTGTTGGTCTCGATGTTGAGCGAGCAGCCGACGTCACAGAATCCGCAGATCGTCTCGGTGGCGTCCAGCTCCCACGGGTGATGGCCGAAGTGCCGGTCCGTGAGGGCGCCCACCGGACAGACAGCGATGCACATGCCGCAGTTGGTGCAGGTGGTCTCGCTGAGATCCTGGCCGAAGGCGGGAGCGATGCTGGCTTCGAGGCTGCGACTCGTGGACTCGATCGCGATGACGCCGATCATCTCGTCGCAGACGCGGGTGCACCGGTTGCACATGATGCACCGGTCCCACTTGTAGTCGATGGTCTCGCTGAAGTGCTCGTAGGGGTGGGCGAGCTTCGGGCGGCGATAGGGGTTCGCGTTGATGTTGTGGAGGTAGGTGTTCTCCTGGAGATAGCACTCGCCGGACTTGTCGCAGGTTGGGCAGTCCAGCGCGTGGTCGATGAGGTACATCTGAAGGATGTACTGGCGGGCCTGGATGACCTCGGGCGAGTGGGTGAGCACCTCCATGCCCTCGGCAAGCGGGGTGGCACAGGACTCGATGAGCCCCCCGCGCTTGCCGAGGATCTGAACCGTGCAGATGCGGCAGGAGCCCCAGGGGCGGAGCATGGGCTGGTAGCAGAGGTTCGGCACCTCAATGCCACTCATCCGCGCCGCTTCGAGGATGAACGTTCCGGCCGGAACGGTCACCTCCTGCCCATTGATCTTGCCCGTGACCATCTTCTGTTCGGTGCGGGCGCTGGTCACCATCGTTGCGTGCTTGCCTCCCTCGCGGGCCTTTTGGCGGAGCCGGCAGATAAGACTGCCAGCCCGTGCCCAGCGAGCATGTCCGTGCGATGTCGCGTGAGGGTGGATATCGAGCCGCGTTCAGCCTGCCGAGTCCGTGAAACTCGGCACAATCTTCACGCTGAATTCTAGCATAGGTGCGCGGCCCGACCGCTTGTTTTCGCGACGGTGGGGAAGGGCTGCCATGCTATAATCCGCCGGTTTCCGAAAGCGGATCGAGAAGGCGGGGCGGCTGATGTTGCGCCGCGGATTGGAGGCGACTGAGCGGTGTCGGCGCGGGAAGTAGATCGGTTCGAGACGGTGATCGGGCTGGAGGTTCACGCTCAGCTGCTGACGCGCAGCAAGATGTACTGTGGCTGCTCCGCCGAGTACACCGGCGCCCCGCCCAACACCGCGATCTGCCCCGTCTGCCTCGGTCTGCCAGGGGCGCTGCCGGTACTCAACCAGGCTGCGGTCCAGTCCGCGCTTTTGACGGGGCTTGCCCTCAATAGCGAGGTTCCGGCCTACAACAAGCTGGATCGCAAAAACTACGTGTACCCCGACCTCCCCAAGGGCTACCAGATCTCCCAGTATGACCTTCCGCTATGCGTCGGGGGCCGGCTGACGTTCGAGTCGGAGGGTGTCCCGCGGACGGTGGGTATCACCCGCGTCCATGTCGAAGAGGACACCGGGCGCCTGGTGCACCGCCAAGGGGAGCAGGGCGAAGAGATCTCGCTGGTGGACCTCAACCGCTCCGGTGTCCCGTTGATGGAGATCGTCGGCGAGCCGGACCTGCGCTCTCCGGAGGAGGCCCGAGATTACCTCATCGCGCTGCGCCAGATCCTCCGCTACATCGGGGCGTCCACGGGCAACATGGAGGAGGGCGCGTTCCGCTGCGACGCTAATATCTCCACCCGTGCCACCGACGGCTCGCTCGTCGGAGCGAAGGTCGAGGTCAAGAACATGAACTCGTTCCGGGCTGTGGAGCGGGCGCTGCGCTACGAGGAGCAGAGGCAGCGGGAGGTCCTGGCCACGGGCGGCACAATCCCTCAGGAGACCCGCGGTTGGGTGGAGGACCGGGGCGTCACCGTCTCCCAGCGTACCAAGGAGCAGGCCCACGACTACCGGTACTTCCCGGAGCCGGACCTGCCGCCGCTTGCAGTAACGGACGAGATGGTTGAGCCGCTTCGTAGGGGATTGCCAGAGTTGCCGCTGGCGCGCCGGGATCGGTTCGTCGAGGCGTTCGGTCTCCCCCCGGAGGACGCGGCGCTGTTGACAGGTGAACGGGAAATCGCCGACCTGTTCGAGCAGGTCGTGGGGGCGAATCCAGGAACAGCCGCGGCGCGGCGGGCGGCAAACTGGATTGTGAACGACCTGATGGGGTTGCAGCGCCAGCGCGGACTGCCGCCGGAGACCCTGCCGCTCTCCGCCGTCCAGGTCCGAGATCTCATTGATGCCGTCGAGGCTGGTGAGATCACCGGGCGCGCGGCAAAGGAACTGCTGCCCCAGATCGGATCACACGAGCTGCCGCGGGACGCGGCGGCGCGGCTTAACCTGTTGAGCTTGAATGACGCAGACACCGTGCGGGCCGCTGTGGACGAAACACTCGCTGCCTTCCCGGAGGCGGTCGCGGATTACCGGGGCGGAAAGAAAGCGGCGATTGGACGCCTGATCGGGGAGACGATCAAGCGGACCGGCGGGCGGGCGCGTCCCGATGAGGTCCGGGCTCGGCTGGAGCAGGTGTTAGCTGAGGCGTAGGCAGAGGTCATCTGAAACTGTACTCTTGGTACGAACTCTGCGCTCTCTCCTTAGGGCCGATCGTACAAATGGAGGTAAGCAAGAAGATGGTCGTCGATGTCGACGTTCGAGCGCAACGAAGCGCCGCGACTGATCGCGCCGCGGAGGACCTCTTTGAGGTTGCCGTCGAGCAATTCCACATCGCCGCCGATGTCCTTGGTCTCGAGGACAGCATGCGGCGCATTCTCAGCCATTGCCAATCCGAGCTGACGGTTCATTTTCCGGTGGAGATGGATGACGGCTCGGTGCAGGTTTTCACCGGCCACCGGGTTCGGCACAACGATGGTCCGGGACCTACCAAGGGCGGCATTCGATATCACCAGAGCGTAACGGTCTCCGAGGTCCAGGCCCTGGCCATGTGGATGACCTGGAAGTGCGCGGTGGTTGGGCTGCCGTTCGGCGGTGCTAAGGGAGGGGTGCGGGTTAATCCGAAGCTGCTCTCCCAAAACGAACTGCAAAATCTAACTCGCCGCTACACCGCCTCCATCTCGAGCATGATCGGTCCCAATCAGGACATCCCCGCCCCGGACGTGAACACCAACCCGCAGATCATGGCCTGGTTGATGGACACCTACTCGATGCAGGTCGGCTACTCCGTGCCTGGCGTGACCACGGGCAAGCCGCTTGTGCTGGGCGGTTCGGAGGGACGCAACGAGGCGACCGGCCGGGGCTGCGTGTTCGCGATTCAGGAGGCGTCCCGGGTCCTGGACATGGACCTGACCCGCTCCCGCACCGTGGTGCAGGGGTTCGGCAATGCCGGCTCCGTGGCGGCGCGGCTGATGGACGATCTCGGTTCGCCAGTAATTGGGGTGAGCGACTCGTCCGGTGGGGTCTACAACCCGGCGGGGCTCGATCTCGTGGCGCTCTCTCGTCACAAGCAGCGGACCGGCAGCGTGACCGGTTTCCGGGAGGCTCAGGACATCACCAACGAGGAACTGTTGTTGCTCGACTGCGACATCCTGATCCCCGCCGCGATGGAAGGGCAGATCCACGCTGACAATGCCGGAGAGATCAAGGCGCGTCTCATTGCTGAGGCCGCCAATGGCCCCACGTCACCGGAGGCTGATAGCGTCCTCTACGACCGCGGCGTGGTCGTGCTCCCAGATATCTTCGCCAACGCCGGCGGCGTGACTGTCTCCTACTTTGAGTGGGTGCAGGCGCTGCAGGCGTTCCCGTGGACCGAGGCTGAGGTGAACGAGCGGCTCCAACGAATCATGGCCCGATCGTTCCAGGCGGTGTACGAAACAGCGCAGAAGCACCAGGTGCACATGCGAACGGCGGCACTCGTGCGCGGAATCGCCCGCGTGGCGGAGTTCACCCGGCTAAGGGGCATCTACCCATAGGGCTTGGGAGCAGAGGGTAGGTCCGCGGGGAGCTTCGCCTTGGTCCGGGTGAGATCTAATCCGGCGGATTGCCGCTTATAACGAAAGACTTGAGAACAGCCCTACGGCGATTGAGGGGCGGGCGCACGGTGAGCGTGTGCTCGCCTCTTCTGGTTGTCTTGGTTGGCCGGAGCTACGACGGCAAGGAAAGCGGATCGCGGTGCCGGGCTGTCGTGCTACGTGGCGACGAAGCACCCAAGAAGACGGCGCAGCTCGTCCTCTTGCTCCCGGTGGGTGAGAGCGATGATGTCGTCTCCCGGCAGGATCTGGGTGGCGGGTGTCGGGACGATCAACTCTGGACCGCGGGCAATCGCCGCAATCACGCAGTCGACGGGGAGTTGGACTTCCGCGATGGTCCGGTTCGTGACGGGCGAACCCTCCCCGATCTTTGCCTCGATGATGGCCAGATCCGCGTGGCGCAGGCTCAGTAGGTGAAGAAACGAGCGCTCGGGAATGGATTGCTCAATCAAATTGAGGATGTAGTTGGTCTGGCTCACGGTCACGTCGATCCCGAGCAGCCGGAAGAGTTGCTCGTTCTTCGGGTTGTTAACCCGGGCGATGGTGCGGCCAACGTGAAATTTTTGACGGGCCGACTGGCAGACGACGAGGTTGTCCTCGTCCTCCCCGGTGACCGCGATGACCACATCGGCGCGGGCCGCACCCGCTGCCGCAAGGGTCGCCGCCTCAGCCCCATCTCCAGCGACAACGACCGCGCCAAATCGTTCGGCAAAGGTCGATACTTTTTCGGGGTTGCGCTCGATAAGCAACACCTCATGACCTTCGTTCAGGAGGGTCTTGGTCAAGTAATAACCGACCTTCCCGCCGCCAACAACAATGATGTACATGGTTAGGCCTCCCGACCGCGCGCGCCCAACAGATCGCCGGCGCCAATCACGTGGTCCAGGATGAGGGCAGAAACGGTAGTGGTGGGACAGACGGTGGTGAGACCGAGGCGCCGGTACGTGTCTTCCCTCACCGGGTCGTAGATGCGACAGATCACCTCTGGTACCTCAAACATGAGGCGTGCCACCTGGGCCGCCATAATGTTCCGGTTGTCGCCGTTCGTCACCGCGACGAACGCGGAGGCGTCCTCGATGCCCGCGGCTCGGAGCACGTCTTCGTCGATCCCGGTCCCGATCACGGTATTCCCGCGGAAGTCATTCGGCAGTCGCCGGAAAGCGCGGGCGTCGATATCGACGACGGCCACGTCGTGCCCGTTATGATCGAGGATTGAGGCGATGCGTGCTCCCACGCGCCCACAGCCCATGATCACGACCTTCATCGTTGCTCCTCGGCTCCGTGGGATGCGCCCGGTGCTTGCCGCAGCAGCAAGACCTCGCATGGAGCGTTTTTGAGAATGTAACCGGCAGTCTCTCCCATGGTCGTCCGGCCGTGACGGTGGTGGTTCACCGCCGCCATGATGATGGCGTCGGCACCCCGCTCAATCGCTTCGTCAACGATCGCGGCACCTGCGGATCGGGCTTGGAGGAGTTCCGTGGAGACGCGCTCAAGCTTATGCCCCAGGCCGTGCCGCGCCGTATGCTCGGCCTGCCGCAGAACGGCCTCGCCCTTGTTGATCTCCACCGGAAGCTCCGCGTCAAGGGGCATGGACTGGAGAACCTCGACGACATAGATCAAGGTGATGGTCACGGGGTGACGGTGGACTAACTGCCCGACGACCTCCAGCACCCGCGCGTCGCTTGGGACGCCCTTGACCGGCACCACAATCCGCTGGTAGTGACCGATCATGAGTTCTTTCGATGCTCCTCGAATGACGGAAGAAGTCGCGGTCGGGGATCACGCGCAAGTATGGATGGGTCAATAGCGACGGTGCAATGCTCGTGCCCGCAGTCGGCCCGCCTCATGTACCGTAGGCCAGACGATGGCTGAGGATCTCGGGCAGGCCTGCCTGCGCCATTTGATGCTGGGTCACCCGAATGTCGTACTCGACCCGGTGGGCCGTGATAGTTCCTCGACCGGTGTCGAGGATGGCGTAGGCGGCGCGGGGGTCTCGATCTCGCGGCTGTCCGACGCTGCCGGGGTTGACCATGAAACGAGCTCGGGACAGGTCTAGCATCTCGCCATCCCGGAACCGCTGCGCCTCGGCCACCGCCTGACCCTGTGGAAGCTCTGCGAACATGGCGACGTGGGTGTGGCCGATCAGGCACACATTCGTATTGAAGTGCGCGAAGTTTTCGGTCGCTACGGCCGCACTGGTGACGTACTCCCAGACGGGGGCGCGGGGACTGCCGTGGGCAAGGGTATAGCCATTGGCGGTCGTCATCGGTGGCAAGGCGGTGAGATACGTGGTGTGCTCATGGCTGAGTTGATTAGCTGTCCATTGGGCCGCTGCCCGGGCAACGGGATTGAACTCGGCAAGATTGAGCGAGCCGAGGCAGGCAAGGTCGTGGTTGCCCACGAGCGCAGGATGTGCCTCTCGGTCCATCATCACGTCCAGACATTCCCGGGGCCGAGGTCCGTAGCCGACGGTGTCGCCGAGGTTCCAGAGGGCATCGACGGTCCCGGCGTCTTCCAACACGGCGTCAAGCGCGACCAGATTGGCGTGGACATCAGTAAGAATCAGGACCTTCACGGCACTGCTACCTTGCCCACCTCGGCGTGGACGAGCAGCGCGGCGAGGTCGGATGGGGTCACGGCTGCGAGCCGGCTTGCCTGACCGAACGTGTGCGGTTGATGCCGCGTCAAACCCTCGCGGGCCTCAGCGCGCAGTCCCGGCACGGCGTGGTAGTCGAGTTCGTGGGGCAGCAGCTTGTCCTCCAGGTGCCGGAGGCGGTCAGCCTCCCGGTTCGCCTTGACGATGAACCCGCCGTACTTCACGTCATTCTCGATCCGACGACACACATAGGGCGGGGGAAGGGACATGTCCTCGTCCCCAAGGTGCGCGATTGCCGCCGTGAGTCCCGCGACAGTTGTTTCCGGGCGGCGGAGCAGTTCTACGGCATTCATGCTCTGACTCACGGGAGCCAGACCGGCGGCCGCCAGAGCCGCATCGTGACGGGGAGTCGGCGCGAACCAACGAGTGCTGAACAAGGCAAGAAGTTCTCCCACCGCATCCGTCTCTTGCTCGACTTCTCCTAGCCGCCATGCGTCAATCAATCCTTCTTCGTGGGCAAGACGGCTCAAACGACTCGCCGCCGTCTCAGGACGCAGAAGGAGACGGTGCTCGGCACGGGAGGTCAGCATCCGGTAGGGCTCGTCGAATGGCTTTGAGACCAAGTCATCGATCATGACGCCGAGATAGGCCTGATCTCGCCGCAGGACCACGGAAGCCCGATCTCGGACCCGGTTGGCGGCGTTCAAGCCGGCCAAAATCCCCTGGCCGGCGGCCTCTTCGTACCCGGATGTCCCGTTGACCTGACCAGCGAGAAAGAGCGACGCGACCCGGCGAGACTCGAGGGATGGCGTCAGCTCGGTGGGATCCACGGCATCGTACTCGACCGCGTAGCCGTAGCGCGTGACGTGGGATCGCTCCAGCCCCGGGATTGATCGGATCACGCTCTCTTGGATCTCTGGGGGCAGGCTCGTGCTAAGCCCTTGCACGTAGTACTCCGTCGTGCGCCACCCCTCCGGCTCAAAGAAGAGCGGATGGGATGATTTGGCGCCGAAACGCGCCACCTTGTCTTCAATGGACGGACAGTAGCGCGGACCGACTCCTTCGATGGATCCGTTGAACATCGGCGCGCGGTGCAAGTTCGCGCGAATCAGGTTATGGGCGGCGGGATTCGTTTCTCCGCGCCAGCACGGCAGTTGAGGGCGCCAGGGGTTGAGCGAGGACGCACTCGGGTGGGCGGAGATGGGTGGCAAGGCGAGGAGATCGAGGCGGCCGCGCTCGCCATCACGGCTGAGCCAGCACGGCTCCTCGCTCCCGGGCTGTGAAGTCAGTGCCGCGAAATCGATTGTTCGACCGTCGATGCGAGGAGGTGTTCCCGTCTTGAACCGCCGAAGGGTAAGGCCAACGCCGGCGAGCGAACCCGCCAGCTTTGTATCCGCGGTGTCACCCCATCGCCCGCCCGGCTGCCGTTGCTCACCGGAGATCATCGCGCCTCGGAGGAAGGTGCCGGCGGTGATGACGATGGCGGTAGCACCAATTGCGCCGGATGCTCGGGTCTCGACTCCCCGCACCCGAACGCGAGTGCCCTGCTGCTCCACGATGAGGGATACAGCTTCGTCCTGGCGCACGTGGAGGCGTTGCTGAAGCTCGATCGCTTCCTTCATCGCAAGGGAGTACAGGTTTTTGTCCGCTTGGACGCGGACGGCCCGGACAGCGGGGCCCTTGCTCGTGTTGAGTTCTCGGACCTGGAGGGCCGCTCGGTCAGCAGCGCGAGCCATCTCGCCGCCGAGAGCGTCGATCTCCGCGACTAGGTGGGACTTGCCTGGTCCTCCGATCGAGGGATTGCACGGCATGAAGCCGATGCGGTCCAGGTTTGGCGTCAACATGAGGGTGGAGCAGCCGGCGCGAGCGGCTGCTAGGGCCGCCTCACAGCCGGCGTGCCCGCCGCCAATCACGATGACATCGTAGAAGGAACGATCGAGGAGGCTTCCCATGCTTGGCCCGAGTATACGGATGGCGAGGACGGTCGCACAACTGCGCATGCAGCCTTGTGCGGCATGGGTTTCAAGTTGCCCAGCCCAGCGCCCGGTCGGCTCGTCAGGGTGCCCTCCAGCCCGCGCGATGGGCTGATCGGGGCCGATGCTCCTGAGGCCCCATCTTCCCGTAGAATTCATCGAGAGGATGATTGGATACGAAAGCGGGGTGATTCTCGTGCAAAAGACCGAAGCATCGCCTACGAACCTCCAGATCGTGCTCGGCGCGGGGGCAGGCGCGGGGCTCCTCGCGGTCCTGCTCTCAGCCCTGGATCGGGAAAAGCAGGAACCGGACGGAGGAACCGAGGTGCGGTACGTGGTCGTGGAGGAGCACCAGCCTAAGCGGGGCCGGCAGAACGCTGTGTCATCGGAGGGTCGAGTCTCGAAGGGTGTAGGACTGACCCGTGCCCTCGCAGGTCGTGCCCTGGATGACGCGACGATGACTCGGACAAAGGCTGAATTAGAGGCCCGAACGTCCAAGGCGCTCCGGCGAGCAGAGAGAAGTGCTCGGGAAGCCGTGGATCACGGCCAGCGTACAGCACGGTCGGCGAGGAAGCGGATCGGGGAGGTAAGGGTCGACGGGAGGGGCGAGGTGACTCAACGCGTCAGCCAGACGGCACAGCGCGTCGGCAGCCAAGCCTCGGCGGTGGTCCAGTCGAGCGCGAAGCAGGCAGCGGGGGTCGCGGAGATGAGCCTGGAACGAGCTCGTGGAGCAGCGTCCCTCCTGAGCGGAACATCGAAGGGTCGGTTGCCCAACGTTTCCCTCCGTATGGGAGCGCAGCTTGGTCCCGCTGCCCAATCCGTCGTTGGCCAGGTGTCGAGCGCGGCCGGCAGCGGCGCCGGGCGGGCGAAAGAAGCCGGCTCGGCGGTGGCGTCGACGGCAAGGGAGCGGGTGCCGCAAATCTCGCAGCGACTGACCTCAGATGTGGTGCCGTCTCTTCGGGAGCTCGCCGTCCAGGCGGCCTCGAGCGCCCTGGACCTTTGGGAGACGACGCGAGAACGAGCAGCGGAGGCTGCTGAGATCGTCCAGACCGATATCCGCCCTCAGGCCGCTCAGGCCGTCGCGGCAAGCGGTGAAAAGGCGAGGGAGGCCGGCACTGTCGTCACCGGGAAGGCCGGCGAGGTCGGCGGGCGCGCAAAGGCCGCCTCCCGGCAGGCCGCAGACGTGACCGTGGAGACAGGCAAGGACACTGGCGCGATGCTCTTCTGGGGCGCAGCGGCGGGAGGTTTGATCTACTACGCGCTGCTGGGACCTGAAGAGCGGGAGCAACTCGCCTCGGCCGTGCAGTCCTTTTCCGGGCAGGTGCGGGAGTTGATCAAGGACTTCCAAGGCTACGACGAGGAGTTCTAGCGGGACCTGGAGGCGGCGCGGACCGGGCAGAACGCAGCCCTGCTCCTTCGACCTTTGGTGTCGCTCCGCTCATCACCTCGACGCTGAAGCTTGGCGCCGCGGCCATGGCTCTGCACCCTACGGTAGGGATGTTGCCGCTAAGAACTAACGGCAGCTCAATGCGGAGACCCAGTCGGGAAGAGAACGAGCCGGGGCGGCCCCCCGGCTCGTTCTCGTTCTGGCGCCGTTGCTCAGGCAGGGTTGCTAAACAGCGGCGCGAGCGACTGGGGTGCCGTGGCACCGCTTGTACTTCTTGCCGCTGCCGCATGGACAGGGCTCGTTCGCTCCGACCTTTCGCCGCTGGCGGGGGCCGGTTGCCTCAGCGCCGCGGTTGGTCGTGACCTCCTCGGTCAACCGGGTGCGGACCGGCTGCTGGGCGACGACGGGCTGCACGCGGTAGATGGTGTGGACAACATCGTGCTGGATGTGCTCCGTGAGGAGCCCGAACATCCGGTAGCCCTCTGTCTTGTAGACCACCAACGGATCGCGCTGACCATACGCCTGAAGGCCGACGCCCTCTCGCAGCTCGTCCATTGCAGTAAGGTGCTCGACCCAGAGCCGGTCGATGACGGCAAGGAGGATGTGCCGCTCCACCGTCCGCATCGTGTCCGAACCGAAGCGGGCCTCCACATCGGCGTAGGCCTGTTCCGCATCCTCAATCAGGAGCTCAGCGACCTCCTCACGAGGCAATCCCTCAATCGCCTCAAGGTCCACGTTCCCGTTTGGAATCAGGGCGTGATACGCCCTCAGGAGCGCCTCCTCGTCCGGCTCCCCTACTTTCGGATTGAGCGGGATGTGCTGATCGACGAGCCCATCAATCTCGGCGCCGATCATCCCCAGGACTTTCTCGTTCATGTCCTGCCCGGCGACGATCTCGCGCCGATCAGCGTAGATGACCTCGCGGTGCTTGTTCATCACGTCGTCGTACTGGACCACGTGTTTGCGAACGTCGAAGTTGTGCCCCTCGACCTTGGTCTGGGCGCTCTCGATCGATTTGGAGATGATCCGGTGCTCGATGGGCACGTCCTCTTCCATCCCCAGGCGTTCCATCAGACCGGTGATGCGCTCGGAGCCGAAACGGCGCATCAAATCATCTTCGAGCGAGACGTAGAAGCGGGATGACCCCGGGTCTCCCTGGCGCCCCGCTCGTCCCCGGAGCTGGTTGTCGATCCGCCGCGCTTCATGACGCTCGGTGCCGACGATGTGGAGCCCCCCTGCCTCCTTGACGCCGGGGCCGAGAACGATATCTGTGCCCCGGCCGGCCATGTTGGTCGCGATGGTGACGTGGCCCGGTTGCCCCGCCTCGGCGACGATGGCCGCCTCTCGCTCGTGCTGCTTGGCATTGAGCACATCGTGCGGAATGCCCTTACGCTGGAGCAGGTCGCTGAGGCGCTCGGAGGTATCCACGGAGGTCGTGCCAACAAGCACGGGGCGACCGGCCGCCTGCATCTCCTGGATCTCGTCGACCACGGCGTTGAACTTGCCGCGTTCGTTCTTGAAGACGAGGTCACCGAAATCCTGCCGGATCATGGCCCGGTGGGTTGGGATGGAGACGACCTCGAGGTTGTAGATCCGCGTGAACTCCTCTGCCTCGGTCTTGGCCGTACCCGTCATTCCCGCAAGTTTCTCGTACATCCGGAAGTAGTTCTGGTACGTGATGGTGGCCATCGTGACGTTCTGGCGGCGCACCCGAACGCCTTCTTTGGCCTCAATCGCCTGGTGCAATCCTTCGCTGTAGCGGCGACCATGCATCATCCGTCCCGTGAACTCGTCGACGATGATGACCTCGTCGTCGCGGACGATGTAGTCCTTATCAAGGTGGAAGACGGCGTGGGCCTTGAGCGCTTGCTCAAGGTGGTGGGTGAGCTCGACGTGGCGCTCGTCGTAGATGCTTTCGCCCTCAGGGATTCCGGCGAGTTGCTCGACCCGGTCAATACCTTCTTCGGTCAGGGTGGCGGACTTGTGCTTGAGGTCGACCTCGTAATGGCGCCCTTCCCGGAGCTGCTTGACGATCTGAGCGAACTGGTAGAAGCGGTCCGTCGCCTGCTCTGCTTGGCCGGAGATGATGAGCGGAGTCCGCGCCTCGTCAATGAGAATGTTGTCGACCTCATCGACGATGGCGTAGACCAGCCCGCGCTGCACGCACTGGTCGATGGAGACAACCATGTTGTCGCGCAGATAGTCGAAGCCGAATTCACTGTTGGTGCCGTAGGTGATATCCGCGGCGTAGGCCTCTTGCCTGGACACCGGACGCAGGCGCTCCAAACGGGGATCGGGGGATTCCCACTCTGGGTCGAAGAGGAACGCCTCGTCGTGCTGGATGCAGCCGGTCGTGAGGCCAAGCGCGTGGTAAATGCGGCCCATCCACTGGGTGTCCCGCTTGGCAAGGTAGTCGTTGACGGTGATCAGGTGGCAGCCGCGCCCACTAAGCGCATTCAAGGTGACGGCGAGCGTGGCGGTGAGGGTCTTGCCTTCGCCGGTCTTCATCTCGGCGATCTTGCCTTGGTGGAGGACGACACCGCCGATCAATTGGACATCGTAGTGGCGCTGGCCGGTGACGCGCTTGGCGACTTCTCTTGTGGCGGCGAAGACTTCGGGCAACAGGTCGTCGGTCGTTTCACCGGCTTCCAAGCGCCCTCGGAACTCCGAGCCGAGTGACCGCAACTCATCATCGTCCAGCGCCTCCATCTCCGGCTCGAGGAGATTGATATCCTCGACAATGGGCAGGATGCGCTTGACCGCTTTCTCGTCGGTTTCACCGAAGACCTTGTTTAGGAGAGCGCGCATGGACGTGGATCCCTCGTGGGTGTTGCCTCGGGACGCCGCGCAGAGAGGGCGCGGGTCAGGGCACGCAATGATAAACGTTGGCTCTGAGTATACCCTTTACCAGTTTGCACACCGGCGAACTTCAGTTGATCCACCATCGAGGGTGCGATGCTTGCGAGGAAGCATCCAATGCTCGGCCGGTATGCTCAACCGATGATGGCCAAAGAAAGGGACGGCGGATTGACCCTGGATGATGCGGCTCCGGACTTTTCGCGTTACCCCACCTACGATCAGCTGACGGCAATGCTGCACGACTGGGAGGCTGCCTACCCCCACCTCCTCTCGGTGGAGTCGCTTGGAACGAGCCCCGAGGGCCGGGACCTTTGGTCCGCGACGGTGACCGATATGACCGTCGGTTCGTCGGATGACAAACCGGCTATCTACATCGACGGCAACATCCACGCCGGAGAAGTGCTGCCCTCCGTCGTCTGTCTCTACACGATCTGGGACCTCATTTCTCGCTTCAGCCAGGATCAGGAGGTGACCGACCTCCTTCACACTCGTACCTTCTACATCCGTCCCCGCGTCGCCCCAGACGGCGCGGAGCGGTATCTCACAAGCCCCGACCGTCTCCGGAGCGCCGCCCGGCTATGGCCACGCGAGCAGCCCGCGCCGGGCCTACACGCGGCCGATGTGGACGGCGATGGCCATATCCTGCAAATGCGGATCCTCGACCCAGCGGGGGAATGGCGGGTCTCGGATCTGGACGACCGGCTCATGGTCCGGCGAGGGTTGGATGATGAGGCGGGCACCCGCTACCGGCTGCTCCCTGAGGGGACGGTCCACGGACCTTTAAACGGCGATTTGCAACCCGCCGCGCCGCGGTGGGGCCTTGACTTCAACCGCTCGTTTCCGCACAACTGGCAGCCTGAGTACCGGCAGGGCGGCGCCGGACCGTACCCACTCTTCCCCCCCGAAACCCGGGCAACCGCCGACTTCTTTCTCGCTCACCCCAACATCGGAGCCGCGGTGGCCTATCACACCTTCGGTGGGTTCGTCTTTCACCTCCCGTCCAGCACGCCGGCCAGCACCTACAACCATGATGACCTGCCAGGACCGTATCAGGAGCTTACCGACGCCTTCACACGCGTGACAGGACGTCCTGGGTTCCAGAGCTACGACGAGGCGACGGATACGGCGAGGTCCGGCTCATTTATGGACTGGGCCTATAGCCAGCGGGGGGTCTATACCTGGGTGCCGGAGTTGTGGGACGCGGCGGACGCGGCCGGGGTGCACCGGGATCCGGAAGACCTGGTCGGGCCGCTGGACGAGGCAGGCGAGGCGGCGCTGCTGCGATGGAACGACGAGCACCTCGGTGGTCAGGGCTTCATGGATTGGCAGCCCTTTGACCACCCGCAGTTCGGCCCGGTGGAAATCGGTGGTTGGACGTACAAGTTCACCCACCAAAATTGCCCCGGCAGCTACATTCCCGCGCTGGCCCGGCCGCATGTCGACTGGACGTACCTCCTCGCACGCGCGCTGCCGCAACTGGCGATTGAACGGACGACTGTGACGAACCTGGGTGGTGAACTTTGGGCGCTTGAAGTGCAGGCGGTCAACGAGGGATATCTCCCCACCAACGGCTCTCAACAGGCGATTGACGTCGGGTTAGCAGACCCGGTCACTGTCACCGTGGAGGGTGCGGGAGTAGAGGCCGTGGACGGGGAGCTGTCCCGGAACCTCGGTCATTTGGAGGGGTACGGGGGCAAGGCAGACCCACCCTGGCGCGGGCCTGTCCCGGCTCGACGGTCCGCCATGGCTCGCTTGGTGCTGCGAGTCCCAGCCGCGACGGACAAGCTACGGGTGCGGGTGGCAAGCTCCAAGGCGGGTGCCGTCAGCCGGATCGTCGATTTGACCACAGACGCCGACGACGATGCCGGCCTCTCCTGAATTCACGGCAAGGGTCTACCACATCGTCGCTCAGATCCCACGCGGCCGGGTGACGACCTACGGCCGGATCGCGAGGGCCATCGGCGATGTTCGCGGCGCAAGGATGGTGGGCTGGGCCTTGATGAAGGCTCCGGCCGAATTGCCGTGCCAGCGCGTCGTCAATCGCAACGGTGAGCTCACCGGAGGCTGGCACTTCGGTCATCCGGACGTGATGCGGAACCTGCTGCTTGCCGAAGGGATTCCATTCGACGGGGAGTACCAAGTCGACCTAAGCTGGTGCGTGTGGGATCCCTGGAACGATGCCCTAGCCTCCGCCAACGAAGTGGACGATTTCGAGGCGGTCATTGGCATGGAGCGTCGTTGAGGCGAAGGCGTCACGGGAGATAATTACGCCGTTCCGTTCGACGACGACGAGACGATCCTGGAACCCTTTCGAGGCGAGGAAGTGCGCCACGGTCGTCCCCTCGGAAACCGCTGCCTCCTTGCCGTTGACCAGGATGGGAGTAGGTTCCGGCTGATTCATCGGCGTGGCTGCGCTCCTTTCAATGATGTTTCGCAACACCTCCGCCGCGGAGGAGGGACAGCCGGCGGTGGCGATGGCGGAGATCACGGCCACTCCGTACGCGCCGGCCTCCAGAACCTGTACGGCGTTGCCGGCGTGGATGCCGCCAATGGCGAGAACGGGCGCCGGAGCTACCCTGACGATTTGCCGGAGATAGTCGAGCCCTACGCCGGCTCGCCCGGGCTTGCTTCCTGTCTTGAAGATGTTGCCGGCGAGGACGTAGTCGGCACCGATACTCTTCATGGCCTCTGCCGGCGAGTGGACGGAGCGGCCAATCGGCACGGCGGGTCCTACCACTGCCCGTGCTTCGGCCACCGGTGGACCCTGTTCCGGCAGATGAACTCCGGTGCCGAGACGCGCGGCGAGCTGGATATCACCGTTGACAAGCAGCGGAACACGGTCTGGGAGAACGTTGAGGAGGTGAGCCGCCAGGACTTCCAGTGCCGCGGGAGCGAGGTCCTTCTCCCGTAGTTGCACCCCGTCGACTCCCCCGGTCACCGCCTGCTGGACGAGCGCGGCGAGCGGGCCGTGGGTCACGCGTCGGTCAGTGACGAGCATGAGGCGGGGGACTCGCCGTGATGGTGCCGCATCTGTCACCACCGCTGCGCCTCGGCGCTCGACACCGTCTCCACGAGAGTCCGGGCGGCGTTCCGCGGGTCGTCCGTCCGGAGGATGGCGCCTACCACGGCGACCCCCACGGCACCAGCCCCGATCACCGACGCGGCGTTTCGGGTTTCAATGCCCCCAATGCCAATGACCGGAATCGTCGTCTTCGCGGCACGGCGGCGAAGGGTCTCCAGCCCGATCGCCTCGCCAGCATCCGGTTTGGATGCAGTTCCAAAAACTGGTCCCACACCGAGATAGTCGACACCCTCGGAAGCAGCAATGGCGGCCTGCTCGTCGGTCTCAGGCGAGTATCCGATGATGAGATCGGGTCTACCCGCCTGTTGGCCGACTCGCCGGGCGTCAGCAACGGGCAGATCGTCGACACCGAGGTGAACGCCGTCCGCACCGCAGGCGAGCGCGATGTCCAGACGGTCGTTGACGACGAACAACGTCTTGTAGGCGCGGCACATCTCGCGGATATTCCTTGCAAGTGTGAGCATCGCGCGGTCGGTGAGGTGCTTGGCGCGGAGTTGGACGGCCGTGCAACCGCCGTCCAGGGCCTGATGCACCGCGAGAGGAAGATCGACGCGCGCCAGGTCCGGGTCCGCGACCAGGTAGACGGCGAGGCGGGGGGCAAGAGAGGACAAACCCGGCCTGCCTCGGGTTAGGCCGACGCGCCCACGACCCCCGCCAGCGGACTGCTGGCGGTTGCATATGCCTTCCGGGGGATGCGCCCGGCCAGAAAGGCTTTGCGGCCACCGCGAACGCCGTCGGCGATCGCCTCCGCCATCAACGCGGGGTTGTCCGCCAAGGCAACCGCGGTGTTGACGAGGCACGCGTCGGCCCCGACCTCCATAGCCTGGGCCGCATCGGAGGGAACGCCGATGCCCGCGTCCACGACCACCGGAACCTGCGCCTGGGCGACGATGATCTTGATCGCTTCGATGTTGACCAGACCCTGTCCTGAGCCGATCGGCGACCCGAGTGGCATTACGGTCGCCGTGCCTAGCTCCTCCAACCGGCGGGCCAAGACTGGGTCCGCGCCGATGTAGGGTAGGACCACGAAGCCTTCCTGGACGAGCGTGCGGCAGGCCTCGAAGGTGCCGATTGGGTCCGGAAGCAGGTAAGTGGGATCGGGGATGACTTCCACCTTCACCCAGTCGGATAGGCCCATGGCGCGCGCCATCCGGGCGATGCGGACCGCCTCCTCGGCAGTCTGGCAACCGGCGGTGTTGGGAAGAATGGTGTACCGGCTCCAATCGACATCTTCGAGCACCGAGCGGCTCTTAGGGTCGTCGAAGTCGATGCGACGCAGCGCGACGGTAATGATCTCGGTGCCAGACGCGGCGAAGGCGGCTTTCATCTCCTCGCTGTCCCGGTACTTGCCGGTGCCGAGCATGAGACGGCTGCTGAACGTCTTGCCGGCGATGGTGAGCGGGGTGTCACGCAGGACGGCCATCTAACGTTCCTTTCCGGGCAGCGAGGAGAGCGCGCCCGTCGTCTCGTAGAAGTGGTTCACAGGCGAATGGCCGCTACCGATGGCGTAGCTGTGTCGGAGCGCGTCGGTGATGAACGTTTTCGCCTGCACGATCGCGTCGAGCGTCTCCGCTCCGCCGGCGAGATAAGCGGCGATGGCCGCGGAGAATGTGCACCCCGTGCCGTGGGTGTTCGAGGTGTAGATGCGCTCCGACGGCAGCTCGACGAAGGTGCTGCCGTCGTAGACCAGATCCACCGGATCGCCGTCCCGATGGCCTCCCTTGACGACCACGTACGCGCAGCCCATTTCGGCAATTGCACGGGCGGCGTCACGCGCCTCACCATCGCTTGTGATCCGGCGGCCCACCAGCACCTCGGCCTCCGGGATGTTCGGGGTGACGACGTGCGCGATTGGCAAGAGGAAACTCTTCAACGCGTCCTCGGCGTTGAGCTGCAGGAGGCGGTCTCCGCTCTTGGCCACCATGACCGGATCGACGACGAGTTTCGAGACGCCCCAGGCGTCGAGCCGATCGGCGACAACCTCGATGATGGTGGGGCTGGAGAGCATCCCGGTCTTGCCGGCATCGGCCCCGATATCCTCCATGAGGAGGTCAATCTGGGCGACGATGATCTCCTCCGGCACCTCTGCCACGGCGAAGACCCCGCGCGTGTTCTGAGCGGTTACGGCGGTCAGCGCCGACGTTCCGTAGACACCGAGCGCCGCGAACGTTTTGAGGTCGGCCTGGATGCCGGCACCGGCACCCGAGTCGGATCCGGCGACAGTGATGGCTTTGGGGGGAGTCAGAACGGGAGGGTGATCAAGCACGAGAGCGCCTCTGTGGCGGACCGCGGTGGCCCGAAAACGCAACAACGCCGGCGGCGAGGCCGGCGGCGCGTGAGGATGCCCGTCGTTGGGGCCGTTGCCGTCCCTTCGCCGGTACGAGCCGGATCAGGTTCGGAGGGTTGGTAGCCGATTTGGCCACACTCTCAGCGCGCCGCGCACCCCTGGCAACCGTTGAGACGAGGGTACCACGGCGGCAGGAACGCCGCCAAGGCAGAGAAGGCCAATGGTATACTCCGGATACCCTTGCGCCGTCCGGCGCGTCGATCATCCATCACCTGAGGAGCCGCCCGTGAACGTGCTTGAGGGGCTGCAGAACATCCGTTACCGGCTGGAAGCGAACGGCGCCGATGCCGCCTCGATCCAGGTGGTCGATCAGATCATGCGGCGGGCCGCGTTGCCGGCTGCGGCACCGGCGTCTGCGAATTCGCTTATTCAACTCGTGCGGATGCTGATGCGAACTCCAGCCGCGAACGGAAACGTGCGAATCTACAACGACTTCGTGCGATTGGAAGAGGAATTGGATGTTGCCGGCACGGCGGCTCGGGAGCGGCAGGCTCTTGAGGACGCGAAGCCGGTTCCGAAGACGAAAAAGTTCTACAAGGAGCAGAAGGAGCGCGAGAAGCAGGCCAACCGGGGGTCCGGTTCGTAGCAGCTGAACGCTCCGGGGCCTGGTAGCGCAACTCGCCCGCCGCCGGGGACCCCCAGGCCATGACCGGATAGATGCGTGGTGCCGACGGGCGATGCGTGGAGGGTGAGGACGTGGTCCAGGAGATTCGTCTGGTTCCGGAGGATCTCATCCCCAGGGTGGTCGGGCGGTACTCGCCGGTGGTGGTGGACCGCGGCGAGGGGATTTACGTCTGGGACATCGACGGCAACCGCTGGACGGACTTCACCTCTGGCATTGCTGTCACCAACACCGGGCACTGTCATCCGCGGGTCGTGCAGGCGATTCAGGAGCAAGCCGGAAAGATCATCCACGCCCAGGCCAATATCTTTGCCCACGAGCCGATGATGCGCGCGGCGGTCGAGTTGACGTCGACGCTGCCTGCCAATCTCAACCAGGTCTTCTTCACGAACAGCGGCGCGGAGGCCATCGAGGGTGCGCTGAAACTGGCGAAGATCGCGACCGGGCGCCCGGCGGTCATCGCGTTCCGCGGCGCGTTTCACGGCAGGACGCACGCGGCGATGACGGTGACGACATCGCGGGCGAAGGTGCGGGGCCACTATGAGCCACTCTTGCCGAGCGTCTACCACGCGCCGTATCCCTACGTCTTCCGCAGCCCCTACAAGGGACCGCCAGAGGACGCCGACCTGCACTACTTCGCGGAGCTGAAGCAACTCTTCGACACGACGGTGATGCCGGACGATGTCGCGGCAATCCTGATGGAAACGGTGCTGGGCGAGGGGGGGTACATCGTGCCACCGGCGCGGTGGGTGCAGAACGTGCGCCGGCTCTGCGACGAGCACGGGATCCTCTTGATCATGGATGAGATCCAGTCGGGCATGGGCCGCACCGGGAAGATGTGGGGATTTGAGCACTTCGGCGTCACCCCCGACATCATGACGGTGGCCAAGGGAATCGCCTCCGGGATGCCCGTCAGCGCCGTTGTCTCGGACCGGGCGATCATGGACAAATGGGCGCCGGGTTCCCATGGGGGGACCTACGGCGGCAACGCGGTCGGCACGGCCGCTGCCCTCGCGACGCTGCAGGTGATCGAGGATGAGGGACTGGTCGACAACGCGGCGCGGATGGGACGAATCCTCATGGACGGCCTGCGCGACATCCAAGCCGATCACCCGGTCATCGGCGACGTGCGGGGATTGGGCCTGATGGTCGCAACAGAGTTCGTGACTGAGGACGGCGGACCGAATGCTGCTGCGGCGGCAAAGGTGATCGCGTCCTGCATGGAGCAGCGGGTCTTGCTGCTGACCTGCGGCACGTACGATCAAGCGATCCGGATCATCCCGCCGTTGACGGTGAACGAGGCCCAGATCGTCGAGTTCCTGGCCGTCTACCGGCGTGCAGTCGCCGCCATCTGAGCGTGGCTGGTCTTCACCTGCCTCAAGAATCGTGCTGCCGGGGGCGTCCATAACAGGCGCCCCCATTCGCTTGGTCTTAGGGCCAACAGGGGCGCGGCCTCCCCTCGCCTCACCAGGATCTCCGTCTTATCGGATGGTCAGCGCGTTCGTCGCGATGACATCCAAATCGGGAGAGACGTAGACCGTCCCGGAATCGGTGCCTGGGAAGGTACCGCGCAGGCCCCCTCAAGCGTAGATCTCGTCGTCGCAGCAGAGATTGGCCCGGACGCCCTCGGCCAACCGTTCGTAGATGTGGAGGATGGCAGTCGCCACAGCGGGCCAGGTGAACCGAGACGCACATCGGAGGGCGCCCTCAGAGAGGTCCGTGCGGTACATGTCATTGGACAGGACCCGGTGGAGCGCGGCGGCGAGCGCCTCCGGCTGCTGGGGTGGGACCAGGAGGCCGGAAACCTCGTCTTCCACGGTGAATGTAAGCCCACCGGCGTTCGACGCCACAACCGGCGTGCCAGACGCCATCGCTTCTACCGCGACGAGCCCAAACGACTCGTAACGGGACGGAACGGCGACCACGTCGGCGGCCGCGTAGAAATAGGGCAATTGGTCCTGCGGCTGAGATCCAATGAACCGGAATTGATCCGCGACCCCCAGGTCGGCCGCTTCGCTTGCGACGGTGGCCAGCGCGCCCATCGGTCGGCCTTGCTCATCCACCTCCCCGCCAATAAAGACCACGGTCGGGGGTGGACCCGGCAGAGTGGCGAGCTGACGGACGGCCTGGAGAAGAGTTTCGATGCCTTTGATGGGATCGACACGGCCAACGAACAGGATGATCCGCGCATCCGCCTCGAGGCCGAGGCGGCGTCGGGCGTCTGCGCGATCCCTGGGGAAAAAGAGATCGAGGTCGACGCCGGGTGGCACAGTGCAGACCTTGTCGGTCGGGGTGTGCTGACGCCAGATTAAGTCGGCGCGCTCTGCTGGATTCGCTGCAATCAGACTGTCGGCAAGTTGAATAAGGTGTCGCTCAATCTGGAGGCGCAGGGCGGGCTCGCGGTGTCCGGGACCAGACACCGCGTTTTTCATATGAGCGGTCGTGTGGAACATGTGGACGAAGGGAGTATCCCAGTAACGCCGGAGGAGGTGGGCTGCCCAACCGGAAAGCCAATAGTGGCTATGGACGACATCGTACCGGACACCTTGCCGAAGCGAGAAAAGGACAGCTTCGGCGGCGAAATCGGGGAGGAAAGGGAAGATGTCCTGCTTGTCGATGGGCTGTGACGGGCCAGCAGTGACATTGATGATCCTCACGCCGGGGCAGAGGATCGTGAGTTCGGGCGTGTGGGGATCTAAGCGGCGGGTAAAGATGTCGACTTCGAGCCCGAGGCGGGCCAATTGACAGGCGAGATCCCGGACGTAGACGTTCATCCCGCCGGCATCGTTTCGCCCAAGTGCGGCAAGCGGGGAGGTATGAACGCAGATGAAGGCGGCGCGACGGAGCGGGGTGTCGGTCTCGTAACCGAAGATCGACGGCCCCTGGTAGCCGTAGGGATTCACGAGGTTGAATCTGCCTTTCGCTGCGGAGCGTCCCGAATGGAGGCGTGGAGCACTGAGGATGCCCCGGTCCTTCGGTGTCTCTCGTCTGTGGCGCAAGATCGAAGCCTCGTCGTCGCTCGGGACGCGAGGATGCCCACTTACCAGATGATAGCAGAGGCCGTTGAGGTAAGGAACTGACTTCAGGCGCGCTCAGGTCCAAGGAGGCCGTACGAGCCGTCCCGCCGCCGGTAGACCACGTTCATCTGATCCTCCTCGGCATTTTGGAAGAGGTAGAAGTCGTGGCCGAGAAGCTCCAGTTGGTCGATGGCGTCCTCGACGTGCATTGGTTTCATGGCGAACCGCTTGCTGCGGACGAGCGCGGGGAGGGATGTCTCCTCGTCGTCCGTGTCATCAGCGACGGTGTCAGGAACGACCAACTCCGTCCGCCGGCCCTTCCGGTCGGTGCGCTTGTCGTGGTATCGCCGGATCTGTCGAGCCATCTTATTGACGACCTGGTCAATGGCACGGCGCGGGTCGTGGTCCTCTTCTTCAGCTCGGAGCAACTGGCGCCCTACCTGAATGGTGAGTTGCACCTTGGTCGCTTCGCCGCCCGACCGTTGATGGCGCCGGCGCAACTCCATCTGGGCATCGACCACCCGATCTACCAGGTGATCCAACGTCGCAGCCCGCTCCAGCGCGAAGTCCTTGAGCGCAGGGGCATCCGTAAGGTCCAGGGCCCTGAATTGCAGATCCATGGCGCGATGCCTCCCGGCGGCTCCCCATCACTTGAAGCTGACAGGCTACGCGAGGCTAAGTCGAAGACAAGCCCCGCGGCGCGGTGGTAAGGCGACGATTGACTGGTGCCCGCGGAGGGACTCGAACCCCCGACGCCCACCTTAGGACGGTGGCGCTCTATCCGCTGAGCTACGCGGGCGGATCCCCGAAGGAATCGACGGTCCATGCTAGCACATCACGGTCCTGTTCCTCCGATTGCAGGAAGGCGACTTGCACCCCTTGGGGGGGCAGAACGCACAACGACCACCAGACTTGTAACGAGCCCGCACCATCCCACATACGACGTGGAACGATGTTGTTGTTGTCTGCAACGGATTGGATCGTCGTTCAGTGTCGCGGGGGTCCGACGACCATCGGCGCGACTGGAGCCATCGGGACGGGTTCCGCGGTTCCGCTTGAGGCTTGCTGGGGGAACACCTGCATGGTATTCTCTGACTTCGGCGGGGCGTAGCGCAGCCCGGTTAGCGCGCAGCGTTCGGGACGCTGAGGTCGGAGGTTCGAATCCTCTCGCCCCGACCGGTTGGGGGAGCGGCAAGTGCCGCTCCCCCTTTTTCGTTGTCTGATGACGTGGCAGGAAGGGACGGATGGCGAAGAAGGCGGCGACGTCTGACACCCAGGCCAACGGCCTTCGGGCGCTTCCCTCCGTGGCGGCACTACTCGCCGATCCTGCCATCCGGGCCGCGACGTCTCTGTCGCCGGCAGGTCTAACCGAGCTTCTGCAAGGAATCGTGGGAGAGGAGCGGGCGGCTCTCCTGGGGGGACGACCGTCGACACGGGCGGAGATTCGCGAGCGCGTGCTTGCCGAGGTCACTCGCTTCGAGCGTCCCCGCCTCCTACCAGTTATTAATGCGACCGGGGTGATCATCCACACTAACTTGGGCCGGGCACCGGTCAGCGCGGAAACGGCGGCAGCGCTCGCGAGCGCTGCCATGGGCAGTGTGGCCCTAGAGATTGACGCGGAGACCAACCAGCGGGGGGGGCGCATGCGGGAGGTGTCCGACCTCATGCGCGTGCTCACTGGAGCCGAGGCAACGCTCGTCGTCAACAACAACGCCGCCGCCATCCTTCTCGTGCTCAGCGCAGTGGCGGCGGGACGAAGCGTGATTCTCTCCCGCGGGGAGGCGGTAGAGATTGGCGGCGGGTTTCGCATCCCGGATGTCTTGCGCCAGAGCGGCGCGACTCTCGTGGAGGTGGGCACGACTAACCGGACCTATGCGCGGGACTATGCAGCCGCCGTGGACGTCGGGACGGCCGCGTTATTGAAGGTCCACCCGAGCAACTTCAAGGTTATGGGATTCACCCATGCCGCCACGGTTGAGGAGTTGGCCGAGATTGCGACCACCCACGGAGTGCCTGTCATCGACGACCAGGGGAGCGGGGCGCTCCTGTCGACGACACCATTTGGTCTGCGATCCGAGCCGACAATCGGTGACAGCATCCGGAGCGGCGCGGCGATCGTCACGGCGAGCGGTGACAAACTGCTTGGCGGTCCCCAGGCCGGGCTGATCCTCGGCAAGCGGGATCTGGTGGAGCGCATTGCCGCACACCCGCTGGCCCGTGCCGTCCGGGCAGACAAGAGCTGTCTCGCCGGGATTGCTCAGACCTTGCGTCACTACGCTGATGGTACGGCGGTCCAGCGCGTACCCGTCTGGCGGATGATTGCGGCGACGCCCCAGGAAGTCCGAGATCGGGCGGAGCGCCTGTGCGGACAGTTGTCACAAAGGAGCCGGGTGCTGCCGGTTGATTCCACCGTCGGCGGGGGAGCCCTTCCCGGTGAGACCTTGCCCAGTTCTGCTCTGGCCCTTGAGACATCACAGCTCGACGGTGACTCTGCCGATGCCCTCGCGCGGCGGCTCCGAACCGGTAGAACACCCGTCTTTGGGCGTATCGACGGTGACCGGGTCCTGCTTGACCTACGAACAGTTCTCCCGGAGGACGACGAGGCGCTGCTGGCGGCAGTGGAAGCGGTGCTCGCGCCACATGCCTCTCCTCAATTGTGAGTTCCCCAATGTGTCAAGGGGGCTCTGTTCTTGCTCGACCCAGCGGGTAGCGAAGGGACTCTGGGGATATCACCAGGGGGTGCGCGGGACATCGGCAGACGTGCACCGTGCTACGGTGGCCTGCTACGGGGCCGGGTGAGCGTTCCTGGTGTCCCGGAAGTACGGGCTTGGCGGCGGGTAGAACTCCCGATGCCGCACGTAGAGCGCGGCGATGCGCCCTTGTAGAGCACGCACCTCCGCCACATCGCCGCTCTTCTCGGCAGCCTGGATCTCGCCTTGAAGCTGGCGCATCAGAAAGGCCAAGCGTTCGCGGCCCAGATTCTCGAGTGTTTGGAGGGCGTCGTGCTGGATTCGACCTGGCAGTTGTTCTGGCTTGCCCTCTAGCGTTGTCAACAGCCGCTCCGCATGGTCGGCAAGGGTGTCATCAAGGCCGGCCACCAGTTGCATGGGCTCAAGCTCTGGGATCGAGGGATCTTGCAGGAAGCGGAGCAGTTCACGGTTCCGGCTGTCGCTCAACTCGTCCGGCTGAACCTTAGGCACGATCTCCTGACAGAGGGCGCGGTGGGCGAGCAGGATCGCCATCAGGTGATCCTCCGTGCTGGTTCTCGCTGGACGCCTCGCCGGTGCGGCACCCGCTGCCGCTGATGAGGCGGGGGTGCGGAGGGTCGCGCGTCGGACCTCCGAGAGCACCACCCGCTCGTCCAAGCGAAGCCGAGCGGCGAGGAGCGAGACATAATGTGACAGCATGACGCGGTCAGGCACTTGCTGGAGGACTGGGGCCACTCGCGCCACCGCTTCGGCCTTCGCCCGGGCGTCGGTGGGATCGGTCGACGCGGAGACGGCGTCGATGAAGAAATCCAGAAAGGGCTTCGCCTGCGCGACGACCTCCGGCCAGCTGTCCGGGGCACGACGGATCAGTTCGTCTGGGTCCTTGCCCTCGGGGAGGTGAACGATCGAGATCTCCGCGTTGAGCTTGCGTTCGAAGCGGATGATGCCGTTAGCATCCGGGACGGGAATATCGTCTTGATCGAGTGCGCCTCGCATCGTCTCGATGCTGCGGACGGTCGCAAGTTGGCCGGCGGCATCGGCGTCGAGGGCAAGCACGATGTGCTTAGAGAGGCGCTTCACCTGCCCGACCTGCCCCTCGGTCAGGGCGGTGCCCATGGCGGCGACCACGTTCCCGTGCCCGAACTGATGGGCCGCAATGGCGTCCATGTAGCCCTCGACGATCACGACCTGATCCCGCTTGCGGATCTCCTCCTTGGCCAGATCCAGGCCGTAGACGAGGGCGCTCTTGTCGAAGATCGCGGTCTGGGGGGAGTTGAGGTACTTGGGCTGACCTTCGCCCACGATCCGTCCGCCGAAGCCGACCACCCGTCCTTCGCGGTCCCGGATCGGGAACATGAAGCGCCCGCGGAAGCGGTCGTAGTGGCCGCCGTTCTCGCGAGTCTGGAGCAGACCCGCCTCAGCGGCGAGCGAAGGGTCCACGTTGCGGGAGGTCAGGAACCGGAGGAGGGCGTCCCAGCTATCAACGGCGTAACCAAGTTGGAAGCGGTCGACCATCTCACGGGAGAGGCCACGCTGTTTCGCCACCTCGCGGCCGGGCGCGCCGGCCGCGCTGTTGGTGAGGACGTTGGCAAAGAAGGTGGCCGCCAGCTCATTGACCTCGATCAGGCGCTGACGATGGGCGTCGACCTCCGGGGCGACAGTCGGCACGGACGCGAGTTGGACCCCAGCGCGCCGGGCAAGCTCCTGCAGAGCTTCCTTGAACTCCACGTTCTCCTGGCCCATGTAGAACGTGAAGGCGTCGCCCCCTTTGCCGCAGCCGAAACAGTGGAAGTTCTGGGAATCCGGGAAGACGACGAAGGAGGGCGTCTTCTCCTGATGGAATGGGCAGAGGCCCTTGTAGCTGCGGCCGGCCCGCGTCAACGGCGTGTAGGATGAGATCAGTTCCACGATGTCGGTCCGTTCGCGGACCTCGGCAACGGCATCACGGGCCATGACGTACCTCGCATGCGATGGCGCTCGGGCAGACGCTAGACGGACCAGGTGCGGGGCACGAAGAGGCGCTCGTAGCATTCGATGGCGTAGCGGTCCGTCATCGCCGCGATGAAGTCCGCCACCTGCCGCGCAGGGGGATCGGCGGGGACGGGGCGCTGGTAGTCCGCGGGAATGCGGCCGGGGTCCTCTAGGAAGTGAGCGAACAAGGCGTGGACGACGTGCTGCGCCCGAATGGTGTCTGGCCGCTGATTGAGCGGCGTGTAGACGCGGTCAAAGAGGAAGTTCCGAAGCGCGTCCGCGGCCTGGAGCACCGGCGTCGACATCCGAATGGAGCCTGGAACGGACGCCGTATCTGAATGCTCGATGATGTCGCAAACCAGGGTATTGATCCTCTCGGCGTGGGCTTCGCCAAGAACCCCTTGGACATCACGGGGAAGGTCGTCACTCGCAACGAGACCGGCCCGGATCGCGTCGTCCAGGTCGTGGTTGATGTAGGCCACGCCGTCGGCAATCTTCACGACCTCGCCCTCCAAGGTGGCCGGTCGCCCGCTGGCCGTCCCGGTGATGCCGGATCGTGGTTTGGAATGGCGGAGGATGCCATCGCGCACCGCCTCCGTCAGATTCAACCCTCGCCCATCGCGTTCCAGCACCTCGACGATCCGTAAGCTCTGCTCGTTGTGGCGGAAGCCCGGCAGCACCTGGGCCAGGGCCGTCTCACCGGCGTGTCCGAAGGGGGTGTGACCCAGATCGTGGCCGAGGCCGATTGCTTCGATGAGATCTTCGTTGAGACGAAGCGCCCGGCCAATGGTGCGCGCGATCTGGGTGACCTCGAGGGTGTGGGTTAGGCGGGTACGGTAATGGTCACCGACCGGACCGATGAAGACCTGCGTCTTGTGCATCAGGCGCCGGAAGCTCTTGGTGTGGATGATCCTGTCCCGGTCGCGTTGGAACGCGGTGCGAACTGTGGACGGCTCCTCCGCCAGATCACGAGACGCGTCGCGGCTGCGCGTTGCGGCAGGCGCCAGCCAGTCACCTTCCCGCGTCTCCAGAAGCTCTCGGATGGTCGTGGTTAGCTGAGCGCTGATGGGCGACTCCATCTACGCGAGGATCGGATCACGTTGAGGAGATTGTACACGCCGTACGGACACAAGGACGACAGATTTGATCCATGTTTGCACGTTGTTGTCCTGGCGCGGAAGCGGTCAACGAGAGATAGGGTGCTGCTGGCCGAGAAGAACGGGCGGAAACGCAAAGGTGGCGCTAGGCGATAACGTCCAGGCGGGCGAAACTCGCCATCAGGCGCTTACGGCCGTGGCGCGCGAAGTCGACCGCGACCTCGGAATCATCCGTCTTGGCCACCACCTCCACGACTCGCCCTTCCCCGAACTTAGCGTGAAACACGCGCTGGCCGACCTGGTACTCCGGCGGTGCGGGTAGCGAGGGCGCGGTTCGTTCCGGCTCACCTGACGTCCACAACGGCGTGGCTGCGCGCGTGCGGACCCGATCCTGCAGGTGACCGCCGGCGCGGTGTGAGGAGAGGCGACCGGTCGCTTGAATGCACTCCTCGGGAATAGCGGTCAAAAAACGGGAGGCGACGCCGGCCTGATACCGGCCGTAGCTGAGCCGGTTGCCCACATGGGTGAGGTAGAGGAGCCGCTGTGCCCGGGTGATGCCAACGTAGAAGAGGCGCCGCTCCTCCTCCAGGGGGAGCGGGTCGTGGAACTCCGCCTCCACGGCCCGGCTGATCGGGATAAGCCCTTCTTCCACCCCGGCGATGAAGACCACCGGGAACTCGAGGCCCTTGGCCGAGTGGAGGGTAATCAAGGTGACATGGCCTCGCCCCGCGTCATCCATGCTGTCGACATCGGCCACCAGGGCGACCTGCTCCAGGTAGGTGGCCAGCGCTTCCTCGGGTTCGACGATGTCGTACTTCTCCAGGTCGGCGCGCAGCTCCAGGACGTTGGCCCACCGCTGCATCTCCTCCTCGCTCTCGTGGTCAAAGGAGGCCTGATAGCCGGTGCGCTCGACCACCGCATCGAAGAGAGAGGCGAGGGTGAGTTGCCCTTTCTGCTCCCGAAGGCCGGCGTAGACCGCTCCCACGCGCTGCGCTGCCGTGCGGGCCGCCCCGGTCAGATCCGGCCCGGCCTCCCCGGCTGTCGCGGATGGGACCAGCGCCACGAATCCATCAACCGTGGGACGGTCGTGGAGCACGGCCCAGGTCCGGACCGCCTCAATCGCTCGCGGACCGATTCCCCGGCCGATGGGGAGGTTCTCGATGATCCGGTTCAGACTAACGTCGTCGGCCGGGTTGTGCAGCAAACGCAGCACCGCGAGGACGTCCTTGACCTCCTTGCGGTCGTAGAAGCGGACACCCCCGACGATGCGGTAGGGGATATCGCTGACCCGGAACGCCTCCTCCAGGACCCGGCTCTGAGCCGTGGTGCGGTACATAATGGCGAATGCGTCCTCTGACAAACCCTCCCTCTTGATGAGACGCCGGATCTCGCCAACGATGAATTGGGCCTCGTGCTGCTGGTCGCTCAACTCCCGGAGGACGACGAGAGGGCCGTCCTCATTCTCCGTGCGCAGCCTCCGGTCGATGCGTTGAGTGTTCTCTCGGATCACCCGGTCAGCGGCCTGGACGATGCGGCCGGTGGAGCGGTAGTTGACCTCAAGATGGATCCGGGTCGCGTCGGAGTAGTCCTTCTCGAAGTCGAGGATGTTGCGGATGTCGGCCTGCCGCCAGCCGTAGATGGATTGGTCTGGGTCGCCGACGACGAACAGGTTGCGGTGCTTGTCGGCCAGGGCGGCGACCAGGACGTACTGGACCCGGTTGGTGTCCTGGTACTCGTCGACCAGGATGTAGCGATAGCGTTCCTGATAACGCTCCAGGAGGCCGGGGGCTTCATCGAAGAGGCGGATGGGGAGGCCGAGGAGGTCGTCGAAGTCGACCGCGTTGGCCTTGCGTAACGCCCGGGCGTACTCACGGTAGACGCGGGCGATAACTTCGTCATCGTAGGTCTCGGCCTGGTTGAGAAACTCGTCGGGGCTCATGAGCTGGCTCTTGGCGGCGGAGATGCGGGAGAGCATGCGCCGCGGGGCGACCTGCTTGGGGTCGAGTCCGACGGCCTGCACTGACCGCTTCGCGACGTCGAGTTGATCCGCGTCGTCATAGATCAGAAAGTTCGGCAGGAGCCCCAGACGGTCAGCGACGACGCCCGGGTTCTGGCGCAGGAAGCGAACCCCAAGCGAGTGAAACGTTCCCATCACCAGGCCGTCCGCGGCGCGGCCGGTGAGAAGGCGCTCAATTCGGTCGCGCATCTCCCGGGCCGCCTTGTTGGTGAAGGTTACTGCCAGGATCTGGTCCGGGGAGACATTCTTCTCCTCGATGAGGTAGGCGATCCGGTGGGTAAGGACCCGAGTCTTGCCGGACCCAGGACCAGCCACCACCAGGACGGGGCCCTCCGTCGTCGTGACAGCCTCTTGTTGCTCGGCGTTGAGGCCGTTGAGGAGTCGGAGCGAAGATGTCTGGTCGAGCATGGACTTGCCTCAACGGTGGGCGAAGGGCCGAGATTTTGGAGAAGACGAGTCTAGCACCCCGGACGCCGGGAAGATCCGGGTGTTCAACTTAAGACTGAGTCCCAGTCGCCGCCGGACACCCATCCAGATTTGACGGGCTGAAGGGCACTTTGCTACCCTTTTGTCCGCTACGCAGGCAGGCCGACGTAGCTCAGCGGCAGAGCAAGGGACTCA
>JADDPH010000095.1:0-6860 GCA_016781925.1 Sphaerobacteraceae bacterium
AAATCGCCGACCTGGTCGACCAGAGCTAAACCCCAGAACGGCCCCGGCCTTCCTGTTCCGGGGTCGTTCGCTTTCCCGAACATCGTATGGGATCGTATCTCTGAGATACGATCCCATACGATGTTCGACTTTTCCAAACACCGTACGGGATTACCGGTGCCTTCCTGCACAGGGAGTTCCGGCCGTGATTTGGAGTAAGTAAGGGCCTCCGGTGAGACTCGGAACACGAGTCCATCCGGGAGGCCCCTGCACGCCTGATTGACAAGTTCGCCATCAACGGCACCTTTCTCTGGAGCCCGGACAACTACCAGGAGATCCCGGCACCCGTCGTCGGCTACACGCTGGCCCGGCAGCCGGTCATCCAGGGCTACCCAACCTTTGTCTTTCTCTTCAGCCTACTGAAGCAGGATGCGATGACGGTAACGTGGGTGCCCTCGGCGATGTCGTCTCATTGACCTGGAGAAGACGGCCTAGCTTGGCTCGTCCCCGGTCGCTGCCGACCGATGGCGCGGTTGCCCGCCTGGTAGTGGAATCTGTGAGGTCAGTCGTACCTGCTCATCCGGGATAAGGCTGGAAGAGCAATCCAACCTCGCGTTCGTGGGTCTGCAATGCTCAGCGCTGTTGTTCTTAGCGGACAAACAAGCGGCGGTCGAGCTGCGTGAGACGTTCGTGCCCTTGGTCGGTGACAAGCACCGTTTCGCTGAACGCCATCCCTCGCGCGGCAGTGTACATGTGGAACACCATGCCCGGCTCCAGGCTCCATTCTGCAGTCGGAAGGAAGACCCGCGTGAAGTCGCTGGAGCGAGGCGGATAGGGCGTGCCGTAGTAACCCAAGGTGTAGCCAGTCGTGTTGTCGTAGGTATCCCGCAATCCGGTCGTGAGCACTTGTTCGCGGCAGATGCGATCGACATCCTTCGCCTTCGCGCCCGGTCGCATCGCCGCGAGTTGCTGATCCTGGATCTTGACGAGAACCCGAGCCGTTTCTTCTTGAACTCGGGTCGGGGTGCCGATCACGGTCGGGCGCATCAACCGTGCGCTATACCCTGACACCTGCGGACAGAGCTCCATGTGGACTACGTCCCCTTGCACAAGGGAATGATTGCGCAAAGCCCCATGAAGAGAATCTGTTCGACCACCCGACGCAATCCGACCGATGTGCCCCCCGTCCGCGCCAAGCTCCAAGAAAGCGCGGCTGGCAACAATGGCCGCCGCCCGCTCGTGCACTCCCTCCCCCACTGAGGCAATCGCCTGGCGCATGGCCTCGTCGGCGATCGTCGCCGCTTGCCGCAGATAGGCGACCTCTTGGGGTGACTTGTGTAGCCGCATCTCCCACAGCACGTCTGAGAAGTCGACAAAGGTGGCGTCCGGAAGGGCGGCGGTCAACGCGTGGAATCGCCGCACGGGGAGGTAATGGGAGTCCAGCTCGACGGCGATCCGCTTGTCTGCCCAGCCCAATTGAGTCAGCGCCCTCCTGAGGTGCACCACGGGATCTTCGGCATCGCCGAAGACGATGTAGTCGCAGAGCCATGTTCGTTCTCGGAAACTCGGCTCGTCTAACCGGCGCAACAGCATGATCGGGTCACGATCGACGGACACCAGGCAGACCTGGTACATCGTGGCAGAGGGGCCAAACCCCGTCAGATAGAAGAGGTGCTCTGACTCGTCGACCAAGACCAGATGAGCCTGCCGCGCCAACAGCTCAGAGCGCACGGCTTTGAGCCGCTGCTCGTATTCCTCACGGCTGAACGGGAGTTGCACGTCCACTCGGATGACACCTCCTACGGCGTCTCCACATCACCATGGATGGGTGCCCCACCGGGCAAGCGGGGTCTAGGTGCGGGCCGCCCCACGGTCGATGCCCCGCTCACGGGGTGCCGCCGCAAAAATCTCGTTGTTCAGCGTGTCGATCGGGCGATGACAATAAATGATATGGCTGGCCGAGACTTCCTGCCCGGGCGGCGGCTCTTGCTCACAGATGGTGCCCCACTTCCGGGGGCACCGCGTGTGGAACTTGCAGCCGGACGGCGGACGACGAGGGCTGGGAACGGGCCCTTCCAAGCGGATTCGCTCCCGCGAGAGTCGCGGGTCCGGAATCGGGATTGCCGAGAGGAGGGCCTCAGTGTAGGGGTGATAGGGCGGAGCGAAGACGTCCTTGACCGTCCCGGCTTCGTAGATGTTGCCGAGGTACATCACGACGACCCGGTTGCAGAGGTGCTGGACGGTGCCAAGGTCGTGCGAGATAAACAAGTACGCGGTCCCAAACCGATCCTGGAGATCAATCAGCAGGTCAAGGATGGACGCTTGCACCGACACGTCGAGGGCTGATAGTGGCTCGTCGGCGACGACGACATCCGGCTCAGCCGCGAAGGCGCGGGCGATACCCACCCGCTGCTTCTCCCCGCCAGAGAGCTCGTGCGGAAGCCGGGCCGCATGCTCCGGACGCAGCCGCACAAGTTCGAGCAACTCGGCGACTCGGCCGGGGATACGGTCGTCGGGGACTAAGCCGTACAGGCGCAGCGGGCGCCCGATGATGTCCTCTACCCGCTTGCGCGGGTTCAATGAGGACTCCGGGTTTTGGAAGATGAATTGAACTCGTTTGCGAAGCTCACGGTCCCGCTGACCCGACACCCGCCGCAGGTCCTCGCCGCCGACCGTGAGCGTCCCACTCGTTGGGTCGTAAAGCCGCACCAGCGCTTTGCCGAAGGTCGTCTTCCCCGAGCCCGATTCCCCGACCAGGCCGACGGTTTCGCCACGCCTGAGGGTCAACGAGATGCCGTCAACAGCGCGGACCGGTGCCGGGGGCCGCCTCGTGATCATCTCGACGAAGGACTGCTCGCCAAAATGAACTTTGACGTCAGCCGCGTTCACCAAGACGTCATCGACGGAGGGGTGCTTACTCATCCCTCCAGTCCCTCGGTCCCGCCGAGAGATCGGGTTGATTCGAGCCTCGTTCGAGGTCCCCGCAAGCTTCGGCGCAGCCGAAAGGAGCGCTCGCGTGTACGGGTGCTGCGGGCGGTCGAAGATCTGCTCGGCCTCGCCGGTCTCGACGAGTTCGCCAGCGTACATCACACCGATCCGGTTACTGACCTGAGCAATGACCCCAAGGTCGTGTGTGATGAAAAGAATCGCCGTCTGGAACTGGTGCCGGAGATCGGCGATTAGGTCAAGAATCGTTGCTTCGGTCGTCACGTCGAGCCCTGTGGTCGGCTCGTCGAGGATGAGGAGATCGGGGTTGCTGATCAACGCCATCGAGATGACGACGCGCTGTTGCATCCCCCCCGAGAGCTGGTGCGGATACCGACGCGCATTGATCTCCGGGTCAGGGATCTGCGTCCGGCGCATCATCTCCATGGCGCGCTGGGATGCCTCGCGGCGGGAGATTCCCTGGTGGAGGCGCAGCACCTCGCCGATCTGGTCCCCCACGGAGATCGACGGATTGAGCGAGCTCATCGGGTCCTGGTAGACCATCGCGATCTTTGCGCCTCGCAGCCGGCGCAACTCCTCGGCGGAGAGGGTCAGCACGTCCTGACCGTCGTAGCGAACGGCGCCGCCGACGCGGGCGTTGACCCCGAGGTAATTCATGACGGCCAGGGCGATGGTGCTTTTGCCCGAGCCCGATTCCCCAACGAGACCGAACGTCTCGCCCTGCCCAATCGTGAAGCTGACGTCGCGGACGGCGGGTACGGCCCCATCCCGCGTCAGGTACGTCACGTTCAAACGTTCCACGGTCAGCACGGATCGCGTGTGATCGCCGAGCACTCGACTAGACACCTTCGGATTTCCTCTCAGCCCAGACCCGCCGCGGGTCGAGGATATCTCTGATCCCATCGCCGAGAAGGTTGAACCCGACGATGGTGAGGGCAATCGCGATCGACGGGAAGATCGTCAGCCAAGGAGCACGGAAGAGGTGGAGGCGAGCCTCGTTGATCATCAGCCCCCAGTCGGGCGCCGGCGGCGAGGCTCCGAGCCCCAGGAACGAGAGCGATGTTGCCAGCAAGATTGCGAAGCCCATGCGAATGCTTGCCTCGACGATGAGCGGCGCGACCGTGTTCGGTAGGATCTCCGAGAAGATGATGTAACGCCCTGACTCCCCCCGCGCCCGTGCCGCTTGGACAAATTCCTCGTCCCGGAGCGCCAACGTCCCGCTGCGGACCACTCGGGCGATGCGGGGCGCGTAGACGATCCCGACGGCGAGGATGACGTTGATCAAGGAGGACCCGAGCGTCGTCACAATGACCAGCGCCAAGACGATCGACGGGAGAGCCAGCAGGGCATCAGTCAGGCGCATGAGCACCTCGTCGATCCACCCTCGGGAGTAACCGGCGATCAGGCCGAGTGGCGTGCCGAGCACAATCGAGAAGAGCGTCGCGGTGGCTGCCAGCAGGAACGACAGCCGCGCGCCGACGATGATACGGCTGAAGACATCCCGGCCAAACGCGTCCGTGCCGAACGGGTGCTCAAGCGACGGACGCGCGAACTTGTCGGTGATAACCATCTCGGTTGCCGAGTGCGGCGCGACGTAGGGGCCGACCGCTGCGAGCACGAGGAAAATGCCGACGATAGCTAGCCCAACGAGGGCGCTCGGTGTCCGAAGAATATCCTCACCCAAGCGCCGGAATCGCCCACCAAACGGTCGACCGGTCGGCCCCCGCTGATCACCGGTCTCGCTCGTGATCACCGGACGGGTCGGACTACGATTGGCGTCAGGTGTTGGGACAGTAAGCTCACTCATCGGTAGCGGATCCTCGGATTCAGGTAAACGTAGGCCAGGTCGGCGGCGAGGTTCGCGACGCCGGTCACCACCCCGACGAGCATCACCGTGGCCTGAAGCAACGGCAGGTCGCGGTTGTTCACGCTGAAGAGGATTAGGCTCCCAACGCCCGGGTACGCGAAGATCTCCTCGACGATGACGACGCTTCCGAGGATCCAGCCGATGTTCATGGCAATTACGGTGACCGTCGGCAGCAGCGCGTTACGCAGGGCGTGATGGAGGACCACCACCCGCTCCGGGGCGCCCTTGAGCCGTGCCGTGCGGACATAGTTGGCGCTCAACACCTCGATGATGCTCGACCGCGTCATCCGGATCACGTACGCGAGCAGCAGCAGCATTAGCGTGATCGTCGGCAGGATGAGCCGGGTGAGCCAGCCGGTGAAGTCCTCGCTCGGCGGTTTGTACCCCGACCCAGGGAACATTTCCCAGACGCCGCCGGCGAAGACGATGATCAACAGCGAGCCGGAGACAAACGCCGGGATCGAGATGCCGAGGAACGCGAAGATCGAGATGAGGTGGTCGGCTGGCCGGTTCCGGCGCATCCCAGCGATTACCCCGAGGCCAATGCCAAAGACCGCGACGCCGAGGAGGGAGGAGAGCGCGAGGTAGGCGGAGTTCTGCAACCGGAGAAGGAGGATCGGCCGGATCTCCTGCGAGAGCCGCAACGATTCGCCCCAGTCGCCACTCACGAACCCGCCCAGCCACGTCAGGTATTGCCGCCAGACCGGCTCGTCAAGGCCGAGGCGCTGCTCGAGTGCCGCCTGCGTCTCCTCGGTCACGTAGGGGCCCAAGATCATCTGCGCGACGTTGCCGGGCAACAGCTGCGTGATCCCGAAGACGATGACCGACAGGAGGAGGAGGGTCACGAGGAGCGACCCAAGCCGCCTGAGCACGAACGATGGCACGGGCTACCCCTGATCGGGGAACTGGCACGTTCGCGCCAGTTCCCGACGATCGGTCACGACCGCTGCAAGCTGACGTAGCGAAGGTCGAACGACGTCAGAGGATGGGCTTCGAAGCCGACGACCTCTGCGCTGTAGGCGCTGGCGACGTTGAGGAAGTACGGAATGAGCACTGGTCCTTCCAAGGACAGGATTTGCTGGGCCTCCTGGTAGAGCACCTTACGCCGCTCCGGATCGAGCTCCGCGCGGGCCGCGAAGAGCTTCTCGTCCAGGGTCAGGTTGCTGTAGGCGTATTCGTTGAAGGAGCCGTCGGTGGTGAAGAACGGCACCATCTGGCTGTCCAGGGTCGGGCGCATCCCCCAGTAGCCGATGTAGAGCGGGCCCTTTTTGTAGACCTGGGCGATGTAGGTGTCGTAGTCAATGGTCTTGACGTTGAAGGTGATCCCAGCGTCCTTGACCATCTGCTGAATCGTCACAGCGGTATCGGCGCGGATCGCACGGTCAGTCGCGGCGACGAGCTCAAACTCGAACCCGTCCGGCAGGCCGGCCTCGGCGAGCAGCGCCTTCGCGCGCTCGACATCCCGCTGGCGGGGCTCCACCTCCCAGGCGAACGGGTGGTTGGGCGGCACGTTCTGGTCGTTGGCAGTCGTGCCATGCCCAAAGAGGACGGCGTCGACGAAGGCGGGGCGGTCCATGCAGAGCTTGATCGCTTCCCGGACCTGAGGCTTGTCGAAGGGCGGCGTGTCGACCCGCATCACCATCGGGATCCAGGTGCCCGTCGGTACCTCAGAGATGGTGACGTTCTCGAACCCCGCGATCTGCTCCTGCGCCGCGGCGGGCACGTCGTACATGATATGGACGTCACCGTTCTGCAGCGCCGTCATCTCGGCAATTTCGTCGGGGAAGGTCTGGAGGTAGATCTCGTCGACCAGGCCAGCGTTTGGATCCCAGTGGTCCTCGTTACGAACGACTAGGACGTGCGATCCTGGCACGTACTCGGCCAGCTTGAACGGCCCAGACCCCACCGGCTCCGTCGCTAATTGCGCCTCCGCTTCCCGCGGCACAATCCGGCCCCACCGCTGGGAGAGCTCCAGCGGGAAGTCGGCATGCGAGGAGGAGAGGTTGAAGACGACCGTGCGGTCATCGACTGCCTCGATGGTCGCAATCGGCCCCAAGCCGCTCTTGCC
>JADDPH010000095.1:7005-9021 GCA_016781925.1 Sphaerobacteraceae bacterium
CGCTCTTGCCCGGCGAGCCCGTGTCGGGGTTGATGATCCGGGAGACGGAGAAGACGACGTCGTCGGCGACGAGAGGGCGGCCGTTGGTGAACCGGACGTCATCGCGAAGCTTGAACGTCCAGACGCTGGCGTCTTCGTTCGAGCTCCACTCCGTGGCAAGCATCGGTCGCAACTCGAGGTCCGCACCGAGCCAGACAAGGTTGTCGTAGATCCACGAGGTGATCGAGAACTCCGGCGCGTTGATCCCGAACGCGGGATCAAGGGACGAGGGGCTCTGCGACATGCTCACGACCAACCGGCCACCGGAACGGGTCGGTGCCTCGGCAGGTGGCGTCCCCTGGGCCTCGGCGCTTCCGTAACCCCGCATTGACATGAACGTCATGGCAGCCGGGACTGACAGGCCCAGGGCCGCCAATCGTGTTAGTAGCTGCCGCCGGGAGAGACGACCTTCCCGGAACGCGGTGACGACCTCCGTAAGTTCTCCGCCCGGGGTCGAACACAGATTATGGACCCGACGTGCCATCTTCTGTACTCCTCCTGCTCGCTTCGGCTCTCCACCCATCACTGCTTGCCTGTTCCGCTGGTGCCTTCGTACCTCCTCTACAGAGTTCGTCCGTTCCTTGCCGATACCAGGTGTGGAACGCGTCATTCATCGGTTCCACCCGAGACAGGAATGCCTCGCTTCGGCCGTTCGACCGAACACTGATCGTCGCCAACAAGATGTGGATGACCGTCATCACGCCAACGTAGGAACTGGTGAAGGCGTGGATCTCGGTCTCAAAGAGGATCACGTCGTCGGCGATCCTGGCCGGGGCACCCAGTGGGTGATCGGTGATGGCGATACATCGTAGCCCGCGCTGCTTCGCCGCACAGAGGATGTCAACCGTCTGCTTGGAGTACGGGGTGATCGAGATCGCGACCACGACATCACCTGATTTCGCGGAGCCAACGACGTCGAAGGCCATCCCCGTTCCAAATGAAAGGGGGGTGCCAACACCGGTGGCTTGTCGCAGCGTGACGGACAGGTACTCGGCGAGCGCGTAGCTTGCACGATGTCCCGTGACGAAGACCTGGTCGGCCGAGAGGATCGCGTCAGCACACCGCTGGAGCGTGGCGGCGTCAAGCCGCCTCGCGCTTTCCTGGATTAGCGTGGCGTCTCGCCGCGCGATCTCCCAGATCAGGTCCGGCTCCTCCGCCAGCGCCATGCAGCCGGAGACCAACATCGCGCTGGTCGTAGCTCGCATCCGGAAGTCGTGGCAGACGGCGCGGCGAAACTCCGGATACCCGGAAAAGCCGAGGAGCTGCGCAAACCGCACCACCCCTGACTCGCTGAAACCAGCGCGGGCTGCTAACTGGGCGGCGGTTAGAAACTGCGCCTCGTCCTCGTGCTGGACCAGAAAATCAGCAACGCGGCGCTGCCCCGCGCTCAACTCGGGGTAGCGATCGCGAAGCATGTCGATGATGCCAAAGACCGGTGCTTCTGACGGAGTCATCCGGCGGCTCGCTTGCTTCCCTGCTCGGGCAGTTGTTGCAAGATTTTTGGCGGTGGGCGAGAGTGTAGCAAGGGTACTTGCACTGGTCAACGGCCATAGTTGCGTGAGCGCCCTGGCCGAGTGAGAGGGAAGGAGTCAGTGATGCAGGATTCGTGGCCACGGCAAGGGCACCAAGTTAGCCAACTGTTGCTGCCCCGGCACTACGGCAGTGTGCCGACAGTTTTCGGCGCGCCGAAAGTGTCGTCGGTGGCCGATCTGCAGGGCGCGGATGTCGCGTTCCTTGGGATTCCTTGGCAGGCGCCGGTGCCCGACTCTCGCATCGGCGCGGCTGGCGCGAACTTCTTCGGGACCAACCTGACGCCCCACACGTTCCGCACCAACTCGGTCAAGTACAACGGGTACTTGCCGGAGCGCGACGTTGACGTCTTCGGTGCGCTCAAGGTCGTTGACTGTGGCGATGTGGCAATCGACCCAGACTTGGGGATCACGTTCCAGACAGTGGCCTCGACCGTGGAGCAGATCG
>JADDPH010000115.1:0-8855 GCA_016781925.1 Sphaerobacteraceae bacterium
AGGGCGTGGAGCCACACGTCGTTGCCGAAGATCGGGATGAGATCGAAGGTGGTGTTGAGGTTGCCGGCGTCGATGAGACCCATCACGGCCAGGAGGCCATAGACGACCGCGAGCACACGGCTGTAGTTGCGGGCGTTGGCGTAGGAGCGATAGGCCAGGATGCCGAGGATGCCGATGGCGAGGTGGACCAGGTGGTGGAGGATGTTGGCCGGGAAGAGGCCGAGCACATTCCGGTACTGGGCGTCCACGATAAGGTCGGGAGTGGTGCGCTCGGTCCCGAGGGCCGGGATGAAGCCGGCGAGCCCTGCAAGGACATAGACGACTCCGATGACGAGGGCAAAGTAGCGCGTGAGCATGATGCTGATCCTTTCTGGCCTGCTGAGACGCGTGAGACGATATGGGAAGCTTGGCCCTCATGGACGCGGGACGTTTCTGCTGAACGGGCCGTGTCGGGTTCCTGGTCACCACTCTAGGACGCGGTGGCGCCACGAGAGTGCTGCAGGCGCATTGGGATTGGCAGATATCACCTTCAAGCCCAGCGCATCCTGGGAACGGGCTCCTACGATGGAACCTTCTGGAGGATCGGCGATTTGGCGGTGCCGAAGACGCGCGGATCTGCCGGCGGCAGTTCCGGGGCCTCTCCCATGGGCTCGGGACGGACATAGCTGAACTCGCCCTTGCCGTCCATGGATGGACCGCTGGCCCAGCGCCCCTGGGCGCTGTCTTCGCCCTCAGAGAGGTCCTGGAACTGGTAAGCGACCTGGGAGAACTCGCGCTCCTGGGGGAAGGAGTTGGGAGCCGGAGTCATGTCTAGGCCGTCCGCCTCGAGTTCGGCAATCGCGGCGAGCCACTGGTTCTGGTGCATCGTGTCGCGGGCGATCAGGAAGGAGAGCATGTCCCGCACGCCGGCGTCCTCAGTCATTTCATAGAGGCGGCAGACCTGAAGGCGCCCCTGGGACTCGGCGGTGACGTTGTAGCGGAAGTCCGCCAGCATGTTGCCGCTGGCCACCGCGTAGCGCCCGTTCCACGGCACACCGACGCTGTCGGCGACCTGGGCGCCGAGGCCGGAGACGATGGCATGCTGGGGGTTAATGCCGCCCATAATCGCGGCGACCGCCGGGTTGGAGTCGACCGCCGAAGCCTGGGCCTCAAGCGGCGCCCCTTCGAGGAGGCGGGCGATCATGGTCGAGAGCATTTCGACGTGAGCCATCTCCTCGGTGCCGATGTCGAGAAGCATGTCCTTGTATTTGGCCGGACCGCGGGCGTTCCAACCCTGAAACAGGTAGGTCATCATCACCGAGATCTCGCCCCACTGGCCGCCGAGAACCTCCTGCAAGCGGCGGGCGAAGATGGGGTCAGGCCGATCCGGCGTCGCGTGATACTGCAACCGCTTGTCGTGAAAGAACACGCGTCACTTCCTCCCTAGATCGTTCCTGACACCGTTCAACAACGCCACGCAGTCTGACGAAGAGCCAGGGCGTCACCCAGGGGGATGCATGGAATGTGCCAAGAACGCTGGCACAGGGAGTGAGATGGCGGCTCCTTCAAGGTCGTCATGCAGCGCACGTCACCGATGCTGGTTAGCCGCCGAGCCACACCGAGATCCCTGCGCGCTTCTCGGTGAACCGGACATGGTGCAGTGGCCTACCCGGATGACACCTCCACGTGACGACCTTGACACGTGCTCGACCTCGTCCCTAGCAAAGGAGAATGTCTTTGGCGTCGCACCAGGGCGACCGAGACGTCGGGGGCTGGCTCACTGGACATGAGGGACCACGCTGCTCGCGGTCGGTTGATCCGCCGTCTCGCCCGCGGCGGTCTTGACGCGCTAGTTCGCGGGAATCGCGATCGGCGGACCGACCACGGTGACCCCGTAGCGCCGCCCGATCTCACCGAGCACAGCTGGGTCAGGCGGTCCCTCCAGTGAGCGGAAGTAAGCGGTCTGTTCGACGAACATCACCTCGAGTCCCGCTGGGACGATCATTCCCACCACATGGACCGGGTCTGCCGTCAGGTTGGCAAAGGTGTGCGGCACTCCCCGGGGTAGCCAAGCAATGCCGCCAGCCGGGACATCAAACTGCTCGTCACCCAGGACGACCGTGAGCACCCCCTCGACGACCAAGCTGGCCTCATCCTCCCGGGTGTGGACGTGCTACGACGGGCAGGCTAACATCGGCGGCATGTGAGCCTCCCCCTCGACCAGCAGGCCACCGGGCCCTGTGCCCCGGACCCGTGTCCGGCACGGATCCCCCGCTGTGCCCCGCGACTCCTCTGGTCCAAGGACAAACGGCGCAGTGCCTCCATAGACTCCGCTCTTCATGAAAGCGTCCCCCTTATGCCGGTTCACATCGTCAGGCAGGCCGGGCGGTGGCAGATCCTGGCAAGAACGACTGGAATCATGTGACAAGGAGATCGGACCGCGTAGACCGCGGTCCGATCTCGGATTTGGCTTGCCACGTCAGGGTTGACCTGGCGCAAATTCACGAAGGGAATCGACCTCGAAAAAAACGACAGGGTCGGCGCGACAATGTCGCGCCGACCCTGTCCCGTGTACCGTGCGTGAAGGCTACGCGCCGGGTCGAACCGCTTCGGCAGCCGTGAGGCTCGCCGATGCCGTTTGCCCTGCCGCGTCCACCACGCCCTCGCACCGCCAGACCTGGCCCGGTCCCAGCGGCGGACCAAAACTCGTGGAGTTCACGACGACATAGAGGTTGCCGTCTGCGTCAAAGGTGATGCCGTGCGGGAACGGCAGATCCTCAAGGACCGGCTCAGCGGTCCCATCCGTCCCGATGCGCACCACGTTGCCGGGCTCCGGCTGCTCGCCGGCGAAGCCCGCCGTCAGCTGGCTGGCATAGAGCGCACCATCGGGGCCGACCGTCACACCAATGCCGGTGGTCAAGCCGGTCGCCGCCTCAACAAATGTCCCGTCCGCCTGAGCGATCAGAACCGAAGAGGCCTCCGGTGCTAAGGCTCCCAGCGTGATGACGTAGACGTTGCCATCAATCCCGACGTCGAGGCCGGTCGGGACCGGCTGCAGTGCTTCCTCGGCCGCCGGGCTCGCTTCCGCATCGGGTGCCTCGCCGCCTGGCGCCACAGGGCTTGGAACGATGCCGAGCAAGGCGAACTCGCCGGTGGTCGGATCGACCTGATAGACGGTGTTGCCGCCCGCGTCGGCGACGTAGAGCAGGCCGTCGGCGCCAAGGTCCATCCCGTAAAGATTCGGGTTGACGTCGGTGCCGTCGGGGTTGTTGGCCTCCTCGAAGGAGCCAAGCTCCGCGACCAGGGCTACTTCGCCCGTCGTCACGTCGATGCTCACAACGGAGTTCTCATTCTCAAGCGGGTCGGCTCCAAGGGCCACGGCGGCGCCGCCGTTCGCCACCCAGATGACCCCGGCACCAAGGGCAATGCCGGTCGGCCCCACGCCCTCCTCGTACGACGGCAATCCGTCAGCGAGGACAGTCTGGGCACCATCCGGCGTCACCGCGGTCACCTGGCCGGTGTAGCCACGGGAGCCAAGGGGCGGTCCTTCTTCGCCCTCGGCGGGAGTTGCCTCCTCAATCGCCTCGACCACCGGCGATCCGACGACCTCCTCGACGTCCTCTTCCGGCGGCGAGAGCTGCTCGTCGCCACCGTGGCCAGCCTCCGTCACGTAGAGCGTGCCATCGTCGGCGATGGCGACGTATCGTGGGTTTACCAAGTCATCCGCGACGACCTCACAACCCTCGGGGAGTTGCATTTGGCCGGCCCCTGGCGTGGCATCCTGCGCGGCGGACCCGAGCGTGGCACTGGTGAGGACGCCGATGGCCAGAGCGAGTGCCGAGCATAAACGACCGAAACGCTGCTTGTTCCCTCCTGTCCCATGTCGTTGCCGCCGTGGCCCCTCGGCTACGGCTCATTGGTGTAGGACGAGCAACATCTTCCCGCAAGTCGGATTGCACCGCAAGAGGGTTCTCGCTCCCGGATGAAGTCCCGAAGGGTCGGCGGTTGGATTTCCTCACCAATCCGTGCGCCGGTTGCTTGGTCTGCCGCGCCAGCCCGGCTGGTGCCTGCTGTTTTTAAAGACGGATCACCGAGCGGAGGGTTTCTCCCCGTTCCATGGCGTGGAAGCCCTCCTGGGCCTCGTCGAGGGAGATGATCCGGGTGACGACCGTGTCCAGGTCCAGCTTGCCATGCTGGTACCAGGTGGCCAGCAGCGGGAAGTCGCGGGTCGGCAGGCAGTCTCCGTACCAGGAGACGCGCAGCGCACCGCCCAGGTCAAAGAAGCGCCCGAGCGGTAGCTCTTTCATCGTGGAGGTCGGGCCGGCCACACCGATGATGGTGCAGGTCCCAGCCAGGTCACGGCAGAAGATCGCCTGCTCGGTCGTCTCCGGGCGGCCGACGGCCTCGAAGGAGTAGTTGACGCCGAAGCCCCCGGTGAGTTCCTTGATCCGGGCCACCGGGTCGCCTTCCCGGGCGTTGACGAGGTGGGTGGCACCGAAGCCCTTGGCCCACTCCAGCTTTTTGGGGTCGATGTCGACCGCGATGATCGTGGTTGCGCCGGCCAGCTTGGCGCCCATGATCACGGAGTCCCCGACACCGCCGCAGCCGAATACGGCGACGGAGGAGCCGGGCTCGACCTTGGCGGAGTAGAGGGCGGCGCCGACGCCGGTCATCACGCCGCAGCCGATCAGACTCATCTGCTCCGGCGGCAGGCTCTCGTCCACCGGCACGCACTGCTTGGAATGGACCAGGGTGTGGGTGCAGAAGGTGCCGATGCCGAGAACGGGCTGGAGGGTAATGCCATCCATGGTGCGCATCCGCTTCTCAGCGTTAAGGCTCGCCGCACAGAGGTGCAGCTTACCGGCGAGGCAGAAGCGGCACTCGCCGCAGGGGGCACGCCAGGCAAGGATGACGTAGTCCCCTTCTTTGACGTTGGTGACGCCCTCCCCGACGCGCTCGACGATGCCCGCACCTTCGTGGCCGAGCAGAACGGGAAAGAAGTCGCCGCCGAAGACACCGTTCTGGACGGAGAGGTCGGTGTGGCAAACGCCACTGGCCAGAATCCGGACCAGCGCCTCGCCCGGCCCCGGCGGATCGATGGTGAATTCCTCGACCTGTCCCGGCTTGCCGACCTCCCGCGCGATCACCCCGCGCGCCGTGATGTGCCCCGCCGCGTCCGCCACGCCGATCCTCCCCTCGCTTTCATCGAACGAGCCTATCGTGTTCCCTCGTTACCTGGTGACAGGGAGCATGGTCCAGGAGTGATGGCGAGGTGTCAAGCGCAAGGCGGTGCGATTCAGCGGTCGAGATGGACATTGGAGCGTCGACGGTGGCAGCCCTGGATAGGTCGTGCGATGGTAGCGGCGGCGCCGTCTGGAGCGTGCGGCGCGGCGGGTCTGTGGGGAGTGGCTTTCGATGAGCGTAGATACCACTGGTGCAACCGACAACAGTGACACGGATCGTGCGGGGACCACGGGCGGTGTCCCGCTGCGCCGTGATGTGCCGCGAGAGGAGACCTGGGATCTGGAGCGGATCTTCCCGACCGCCGAGGCCTGGGAGGAGGCATATCGGGCGGCCGAGGGCAGGCTGCGGGACCCCGAGCGTTTCCGGGGGAGGCTTGGGGAATCGCCTGCCGCGCTGCTGGCCGGGCTGCAGTTGCGGGACGAGCTGCAGGAGGCGGTCGGCCGCATCGGAACCTTCGCGTTCCTCCGACGGGCGGAGGACAGCACGAACTCCGGTGCCGCCGCACTCGCCGAGCGCGGATCCGGCCTGGCGACGCGCTTCCGGTCGGCCATCGCGTTCTACGACGCGGAGTTGCTGGCGCTGCCCAGGGAGCGCGTCCAGGAATTCCTGGCCGCCGAGCCGGGGCTGGCACCGTATCGGCACGCGCTGGACCAGCTTGAGCGGTCGCGGGAGCACGTCCGCTCGGCCGAGGTGGAGGAGGTGCTGGCCCAGGCGAGCGATTTAGCCGGGGTGCCGAGGACGATCCACGACGTGCTGGAGAAGGGCGAGTTGCCCTTTGGCACGATCGAGGACGAGCGGGGCGCGCCGGTGCCGCTGGCGCAGGGGAATCTGGACCGGTTCCTCCACAGCCCGAATCGTCGGGTCCGGCGGGAAGCGTGGGAGCGTTCCGCCGACGCCTACCTGGCCCTGGAGAACACCTTCGCCGCCACGCTTGCCGGTGGGGTCAAGCGGGATGTCTTCTACGCCCGGGCGCGCGGCTACTCGTCCTCTCTGGATGCAGCGCTTGACCCGCATGCGATCCCCACGACCGTCTTCCACAACCTGCTGGAGACCGTGTGGGCCAACCTGCCGGTCTGGCACCGGTATTTCCGGGTCCGGTGCCGGTTGCTCGGGATCGCGGAAGGAGACCTGCGAGGCTGGGATCTGACGGCGCCGCTGGCGACGGACCCGCCGCACATGCCGTGGCCGCAGGGGGTGGAGTTGGTCCTGGAGTCGCTGGCGCCATTGGGAGACGCGTACGTGGGGATCGTGCGGCGGGGGCTAGAGGAGCGGTGGGTGGATCGAGCCGCAAACGTCGGCAAGGGAGGCGGGGCGTTTAGCTGGGGATCCTATGGGACCGTGCCCTTCATCAGCATGGTCTACAAGGACGACCTTGGCAGTGTCAGCACGCTGACCCATGAGCTGGGGCACTCCCTCCACTCCTACCATGCCTGGCAGGGACAGCCGATCACCTACTGGCCCTACGCGATGTTCACCGCCGAGACGGCCTCCAACATGCACCAGGCGCTGCTCGGGGCGCATCTGCTAGAGATGAACCAGGAGCGGGACTGGACGCTGGCGGTGATCGAGGAGCGAATGGGGAACCACCTGCGGTACCTCTTCACGATGCCGATCCTGGCCCGGTTCGAGCTGGACTGCCACGAGAAGGCCGAGCGGGGCGAGGCGCTGACCGCGGCGGGGATGAACGCGACGCTGCTGGAGCTGTACCGGCAGGGCTACGGCGGCGAGGTGGTGCTGGACGAGGCCCGGATGGGGATCACCTGGGCGCGGTTCGGGCACCTGTTCACCGGATTTTATGTCTTCCAGTACGCCACCGGGATCGCCGCCGCGGCCGCGCTGGCGGCGAAGGTGCGGGAAGAGGGGCAGCCGGCGGCGGAGCGCTACGTCGCCTTCTTGCGGCAGGGAGGGGCGGGGTATCCGATCGACTTGCTGCGCGAGGCGGGCGTGGACATGACCTCCCCCGCGCCCGTCCAGGCGGCCTTCAACATCCTAAGCGGCTACGTGGACCGGTTGGAAGAGCTGGCGGGATAACGCTCAGGGGTCGGGCTTTGCGGGTGGTGATTGCGCAGGGTGAAACCGGGCACCCGGGCCCGGCGGATCGGGAAAGTGAGTAGAAGCGGGGGCGGCCGAGTGGCGACCCCCGCGCTATGTTTTGCCGACCGCGGTCGCTAGGAGACGGTGATGACTCCGACCATGCTCTGATCGATCGGGTCGTCCGGGCCGCCGGCGTGGAGGATGCAGTAGTAGCGGTACTCGCCGGGGGTGTCGAACGTCAACTCGAACTCAGCGCCATTGAACGCGGGAGCCTGACCGATGTAGCCGGAGTTGACCAGTCCCTGGCCGTTGTAGGCAGCGGGTTTTTGGGATGGGAAGAACGAGGCGGGATTCAGGACGAACTTGGGCGGGCCAGCCGGCTGCGGCTCAGGAACGATGTCCTCCACTGGAGGCTCACCGCCGAGGAAGGTCACGGTGTGCGGGGAGATCTGGCTCAGGTTGGTCCACCTGACCGTGTCGCCGGCCTTGATAGAGACCTCCGCGGGCAGGAAGCGCAGTGGCTCCACCTGACCATCGTTGACGCCCGCGGCGACCTCATGCACCGTCGCGCCGCCGGCACTCGGCGTCGCCCTGCGCTGGGAGTACTGCGCGATCAGCGCCTGGCCGCGGGCCAGGTAATCCGCCATCTGGTCGGCAGCCAGTTGGTCGATCACGGCCTGGTCCATCGGCAACTGGCCGCCCGCCTCCTGAACCGTGATCTTGGCGACCATGCCGGGGTGGATTTCACAGCGACACTCGTAGGTGCCGGGGGTGGTAAACGTAGGCGCGAACGGCACGGCTGGGTCGCGGAAGACGGAGATGCCGGAATTCAAATCACTGGTACCGTCGTAGGTCTCGCCGCCGGCGGGTGAGGTTGGGAAGGCCACGGCAGGGTTGAAGAGCAGCTTCGGCGGGCCGCCTGCAGCGGGTGTACCGGCCGTCTCGTCCGGAATAAAGCAATGGTCTTGAGCGTCAAGCGGTCGGCAGCGGGGCGCACCAGGGTGTCCGGTGCTGCAGGATGGCGTTGAGGATCGTCAGCAGCTTGTGCATGCAGGCCGTCAGAGCGACCTTCTTGGGTTTGCCCGCAGCCCGTAAGCGATCGTAGAACTGGCGGATGACGACGTTGCGTTGCACCGCGACCAGCGCTCCCATCCACAATGCCGCCCGGACCTGCGCCCGTCCGCCCCAGACGATGCGGCGCCCACGCAGGATGCCGCTCTCGCAGTTGAGGGGCGCGACCCCGACGAGGGCGGCGATCTGCTTGCGATTGAGGTGACCCAGTTCAGGCAGTTCCGCGATCAGCGTCGTCGCCAGGACCGGCCCGACCCCGGGCACACTCTGCAGCAGGTCGTCCTCCTCCCGCCAGAGGGGACTCTGGTGAATGCGCTGACGGAGCTCCCGCTCGAGGTCGTCGCGTTCGTCACGCAGCCAGGCGATGTGGGCCTCAAGGCGGGGGCGCAGCGCCACGGGCGTGGTCCGCAGCCGCTGTTGCTCGGCGACCAGCATGGCGATGACCTGGCGCCGTCGGGTCAGGAGGGCCGCGAGGGCCTGAGCCTCGGCCTCGGGCAGCGGGCGGGGCACGGGCCGCACCACGTCGG
>JADDPH010000057.1 GCA_016781925.1 Sphaerobacteraceae bacterium
GATTCATTTCCCTCTCGTCCGGCCTCAGCTAGCGGATGGATCTTCAGCGCCGGACTGGCGATCAGGGCACGCTAATCGGCGGAGGAAGAACCCTTGCTGTCCAGTATGCCCTGCTCAGCCGCCGCCACCTCTGCGTTGCCCAGCGCCCGGGCAGCGATGTCGTCCAGTTGATGACGGAACCACTCGGCCACATCGTCGTCCTCAACAGTGCGGCGAAGGCGGTCGGCATGGTGGCGGCGCTCAGCGAGCGGCATGGTCAGCGCTTGATAGATGGCGTCCGCCGTGCCCTCGATGTCAGCGGGCGCAACCATGATCGCGTCGTCACCCATCTGAATCGCGGCGCCCGCGCCTTCCGAGAGGATGAGGACGCCGTTCCGCTCGTTGAGGAGGGCTCCCTCCTTGGCGACCAGGTTCATGCCGTCGATGATGGAGTTGACGAGGAGGACGTCATACCACTTCATCGCCGCGAGGGCACGCGGGTAGTTCTCCCCCATGATCATGTGGATGGGTTGCCAGCCCGTCTCGACATTCGCGTACTTGGCGTTGATCCGGCCCACGACCGCGCTGACGTCATCGAGGTAGTCCTGATACTCCTCGACGTCCATCCGCGACGGCACGGTGATCGCCACGAAGTTGACGCGACCCTGAAACTCCTCGTGCGCCTCCAGGAAGCGGTCGAAGGCTTGAAACCCCCGCACGATGTTCTTGCTGGGCTCGGCCCGATCGACCCGAAGAACGGTGAACTCGTTCCAGTGATTGGGGAGGTACCGGTCGTGGCTGCGCGCCTCCTTGCTGTAGGCAGCGCGGCGGACGGCAGCGGTGTCGACGGAGATCGGGTAGGAGCGCACGTCCGTGCGGCGGCCATTCCACTCAACGCTGAAGCCGGCGTAATCGACGGACGCGCCGGGCACGTACGCCTCGCAGGTGTACATAAAGCTGCGCGCGTGGCTTGGGGTCTGGAGGCCGACGATGTCGTTGCCGAGCATGCCCTCAAGGATGCTCCGCCGCATCGTCATCGGGAGGAGGCGCCAATAGTCCGGATCGGGCCAGGGAATATGGACGAAGTGCTGGATGATGGCTTCAGGATCCTGCTCCCGGATGAACCCGGCGCAGAGGTAGAGATGATAGTCCTGAAGCATGATCACGGGCGGCTGCTCGCAGTGGGAACACGCCGCCAAAATTTCCTCGGCGAAGAGGCGATTGACCGCAACATAGCCCTCATGCCAGGCCTTCCAGGTCGCCGCGGTAATGTCGGGGGAGCGGGGGGTGTCCCAGAGATAGTGCTGGAGAAACCAGAGGAGCGGGTTGCTGATCTCGTTGTAGTAGCTGTGGTAGCTCTCGGCCGTCGGGACGACGAAGCGCAACCGGAATTCGGGCGCGTCACCAGGCGGGCTGATCAATCCCTCGCCATTCTGCTGGGCCAGTTCTGCCCGGGCGCGATCGCCCTCGGTCATCGCGGCGGCAATCCAGACCGGCTGCCGATTACGGGCGATGGCGCTGACGGCGGTGACGACGCCGCCGCTCCCCTTTCGGGAACTGAACGAGCCGTCTTCTTCCAACGTGAAGGTCACGGGACCGCGATTGGAGGCAATGATGAGCGTGCGGCCGTCGAGGAGTTGATCCTGCGCCGGTCGGGATTCGGCCTGAAGCGGCGGAACGACGCGGATCATGGGTGGAGTCGTCATGGGCGATCCTCTCTCTCCCGCGGTCTACGGAGACGCCGCGCTTGGATGTGCGCATCCCGGGCTCGTCCACCGGCACCATCGGCATCTGGATGGCACCACCGCACCATCCATTGCCCGTCTGCTGTCGGTGGACACGTCCGACCTGAGCCGACGATCCCATTATGCCCGCTAACGACTGGCTGGGGAACCGCCGAACGCCTGCAAAACGCGGTCACGTCGCTCGACTTGCCTCAGTCTCAGTGAGGGGCAATTGAGGGAGGGTCGGCCGCGGGAAGAGGATCGGCCGTCCCGAGGGTGCGCCGGACTGGTACAATGCGCCGGAACAGTACTGATGCCGGCGCATGGCAGGAAAGGCGAGCGGGAGCCAGACGCCATGGCAGCGATGCAGATCCCCCAACCTCCAATGCAACCTCATCCCGAGCGTCGGTGCCCCTGGTGCGGCAGCGAGGATACGCGGCATGTCCAACGCGGCTACACGGGGCCGACCGACGAGGTGGATCAGTACTTCACCTGCAACGCCTGCGGGCGGGTGACCTATGAGTTAATCGCGAAGACCGCCCGGGAGATGCGCTTAGGGCGGTTCCAGGCTGGCGGGGTGTGGAAGGACGCGGCGAATCAGACCCGGTATCAGGTGAGCCGCGTCCTCAAGGTTGGCATCAACGAGTACCTCATCTATCTCAAGCCGATCATCGGGTCCGTTCTGACATCCTCCACCGTCGACGATTAGCCTGCTGCAGCTCTAAATCGTGCCGCCTCGCCCACGACGAGAGTGGGTGGATCGTAAGCGCGCGGTCAGGCAGGACACGGTGACGTTGTCTCTTGAAATGAGACATCGGGCCAGCAACGGGCGAGGCGGCCGGGCGACCCGCCGCCAATGGATGTGGATGGCCGATGTCGGCTGTTCGTTGGCTTCTTGATTTGAAGAGCGGCCCGGCCGCATCCCTACGGAGTACATCGCGTGCAATCGACCATCGTTGAATCGTTGATACAAAATTTGGAATCCGAGCGGGATTCGAGGTCTGAATCCCCGCTTGGCGAAGTTCAGGATGGTGCCCTACGGGCGGAAGTTGCTCGGCGGCGCACGTTTGCGATCATCTCTCACCCGGATGCCGGCAAGACCACCTTGACCGAGAAGCTGCTGCTCTATGGCGGCGCTGTGTCGCTGGCGGGGTCGGTGACGGCCCGCAAAAGTCAGCGGCACGCGGCCTCGGACTGGATGGCGATGGAGCGCGAACGCGGCATCTCCATCTCCTCCACGAGCCTTGCCTTCCCCTACGGCGGGTGCCAGCTCAACCTTCTCGACACCCCGGGACACCAGGACTTCTCGGAGGACACCTATCGGACCCTGACCGCGGTCGATAGTGCCGTGATGGTGCTGGATGCCGCCCGAGGGATCGAGCCCCAGACGCTTAAGCTGTTCGAGGTCTGTCGTCAGCGACACACCCCGATCTTCACCTTTGTCAACAAGCTGGATCGGCCTGGTCGTCAGCCTCTCGACTTGCTCGATGAGATCGAGCGAGTGCTTGGCCTGCAAACCTACCCGCTCAACTGGCCCATCGGTGACGGACCGGACTTTCGGGGCGTCTACGATCGGGCGAGTCGAACCGTTCACCTCTTCGAGCGGACGGAGCACGGAGCCAAACCAGCCCCGGTTCAGGTCGCGAACCTGATGGATCGGGCGCTGGACATGGCAATTGGGGAAGAGCGTGCCGCAGCGCTACGGGAGGATCTGGAACTGCTGGAGCTGGCCGGTACGCCATTCGATCATCAACGCGTGCTGGCTGGAGAGTTGACCCCGGTCTCCTTCGGCAGCGCTCTGACCAACTTCGGAGTGCAGCTCTTCCTGGATTCCTTCCTCCAGCATGCTCCAGCACCAGGGTGCCAGGCCACGTCGGACGCCCAGGTGCCGCCGCACGCGCCGGCCTTCTCCGGATTCGTGTTCAAGATTCAGGCGAACATGGATCCGCGACACCGGGACCGGGTGGCTTTCCTGCGGGTCTGCTCCGGCCGGTTCGAGCGCGATATGGAGGTGTGGCATCCCCGGCTCCGGCGCCGGGTTCGCCTGGCGCGACCACTGAAGTTGTTCGGTCAGGAGCGGGAGGTCGTCGAGGAGGCCTTCGCGGGTGATGTGGTAGGGCTGATCAACCCTGGGCTCTTCGTGATCGGCGATACCGTCAGCGAATCGGACATCGGGATGTTTCCGCCTCTCCCGCGCTTTCCGCCCGAGCACTTTGCCCTTCTCCGCCACACACAGGCCGACCGCTACAAGCAATTCCTCAAAGGATTGACCCAGATCGAAGAAGAGGGGGCGATTCAGCTCTTCTATCCGGTCTCTAGCGGCCGACGAGAGCCAATTTTGGCTGCAGTCGGGGCACTGCAGTTTGACGTGGTGCGCTACCGGCTTGAAGCCGAATACAACGTCGCCACGCAGTTGGAGCCCTTGGGTTACAGCACCGCCCGCTGGGTTTCGGGCGATTCGCAGGCGATCGCGGCGGTTGCTGATGGTCGCGGGCGATTGCGGGCGGAGGACCGCGACGGCCGCCCGGTTGTCCTGTTCACGACCGCCTGGGACCTCCGGTACGCCGAGGAAAATCACCCCAGCATCACGTTTTCGACGCTCTCGGATCGGGAAGCGGCGGCGCAGTAGTCGCGCGTTTCCCGAGTTTCTCCGCGGGTGGCGCTTCAAGGCGTGCTACGCTCTCCCCGCAATGGGGGAGCGGGCACAGGGTCCACGAGCAAATCAGAGCGATGGGCAGTCGGTCAACACTGTCCCGGCGGATCTTGTCCAGCCCTCATCTGCCAGTTCTGAGCAGGTGCGGCTGTTGCAAGCCGAGGTGGTGGCGCTCCGGGCTGAGGTAGCCCGCCTTCGCGCCATGCACTCTCCTCGTGGTTCCAACCGGCGGATGCCAACGAGGGACCGTCTCGCGGCGGTGTCTCGGTCAGTCGGATGTTGGTACCAGCAGGTGCGGCGCCACGCCCCTGCCGCCTTCCTCGCCGGTGATGATCGACCGGCCCGCCCGACCGTGGACCCTGCCGTGCCGGCGTTCGTTCACCCACGGGTGGAGTGGGCTTGCGCGGTTCTCATCTTCCTGATCGCCGCGTTCCTCCGGTTCCACGATCTCTCGGTCCTGCCGGCCGGTCTCCATGGTGACGAGGCCATAACCGGGCTTGAAGGCCAGCGAATCCTGCGGGAAGGATGGATCGGGCCCTACTCCACGCCAGCGTTGGGACAGCCGAGTGGCCCGCTGTACTTGACGGCCGCCTCCGTCCAGGCGTTTGGTCACACCGTCTTTGCGGTCAGGGTCGTTCCCGCCATGATGGGCACGGCCACCGTGGCCGCCCTCTTCGTGCTGCTGCGCTGCCAGTTTGGTTCGCGGGTGGCACTCGTCGGGGCGGCCCTGTTGGCGGTCATGAACTGGCACGTCCACTTCTCGCGGATCGGGTTTCCGCTGGCGAGTTGGCCGCTGCTGGTCCTGCTGGCCGCGATCGCTTTGGTCCAGGCAAGCAGCCGGGGGCAGACCCGGTGGTGGGCCGTGACGGGGATCCTCCTTGGCCTTGGTCTCTACGCCTATAACGCCCACCCGCTCATCCTCGCGATTTTTGTCGGGTATGCGCTGCACCGATGCCTTGGGGCGGCGAGTTGGGCGGCCCTCCTTGCCCTCGGTCTCTACGCCCTCGCTCCAGGACCGGTCCCGCTTCTCGTGCTCATTTGCGTGCTTGGCTGGCTTTTCACGAAGGGACGAGGGGGACCGAGGGAACTCGGAGGCCTGGCGGCGCTTGGTGCAGGACTCGTTGTGGTGGCCCTGCCGTTGCTGCTCTACGCCGCCGACGAGCGGAATGACTATTTCGCTCATGCCCGCCTGACTTCCGTGTTCACCGGTAAGGAGTGGACCGTCCGCACTAACGGCGAGGAGCGCGTGCGGTTCCTCGTGGATCGCTACGTCGCCTTTTGGGACCGCGTCTGTTGCCATCCGGTTGTCGACGGCGTGGACGCAACCGGGGTGACACCGCTCGTGCCGCTCCCAATGCTCGCCCTGTCAGGAATCGGCGCGGTGGCTGCGATGGTCCTGTGGCGGGGGCCGGTCGTTTCCCTGGGACTCCTGACGGTAGGCCTCGCTCCGCTGGCGGCTACGGTGACCAACGAAGGCGCGGCCCGGCGAACCCTTGAGATGGCGCCGTTCCTTGCTGCCTTCGCCGCGCTCGGCACCCTGACGCTCCTCGATGCCGTTGGTCGTCAGCACTGGCGCCGGTCCGTCGTTGCGGGCGCGCTTGCCGTCGCACTGGTCCTGCCCGCCGTGGCACAGAATATTGACGCCTACTTCGGCCATTTCGCCAAGAGCACGAACAACCGGTGGGTCTTTGCCGAAGACATGGCGGAAACTTCCATCTTCATGCGCAGCTTACCGCCCGGCCAACCCGTCTACTTCTACTCGGATCGGTGGTCCTTCAACTATGAAACGCGCCAATTCCTAGCCCCGGAGGTGGTCGGGCAGGATCGGTCCGTCGAGTTTGGGACGCCCGGTCTCGACGTGGAGCCTGGGGCCGCGGTGCCGGTGTTCGTCTTCGTCGGGCGGTATCGGGAGCAGGCGGCCCAAGCAGCGGCCCACTACCCTGGCGGCGAGACCGTCGTCGGCGGTCCACCGGATGATCCAACCTTCGTGGCGTATCTTCCGCCGTCGTCCGGGACGGCTAGCTCCCCTTCGCCCCGTGTCGTACCGTGATCGGCGCGGCCCTAATTTCTCGGTGCAGAACCGGGCCCAAATCCTGGGCTGGGATTTGAGTTTAGGCGAGCTTGGCGCTTGCTACGCGGCGTTTCCAAGCCTCCGCGAGGGGGGCGAGGTCCCGGACCCGGTCCACCGCTTCAGGCTCGAGGCGGCCAGGCAGGCCTGCCAGGTGAGCCGTGAGGACGCTCACACCGGCGCCGTGTCGGGCCAGGATTCGAACCTCATCATGGGGGGACACGGTTCCGGGACGCAGGACCCGGAGATACCAGCCTGTACGACCGCTGGCGACCAGGCGCTTTGGCAGATCTGGCCGCCTAACATGCAAGGCGAGCTTGTAGCATGGGAACCGGGGCTGGGCGACCTCCAAGATGGCATCGCCCCAGGCCCATGTGTCGCCGATGCAGACATCGTCCTCGTTTACTCCCTCGGTGGTGAGGTTCTCCCCGAAGGTGGCCGGCCCGCACGTCATGTCCAGTTCGGCGGACCACGCCGGAAGGTGTTCTGACGGATACGCATAGACGGCCTTATCACGCCCCCCGTGGTTCACGAGATCAGCTTGCCCATCGCCTTCGAGGCCGACCACTTCGAGACGCTGTAACCCTGGGGCCACCGGCTGCTTGGCAATGCCGCTGACGACCGGCTCATCACCTCGCATTCCGATCACACCGGGCAGGCCAACATTGACCGAGAGGAGCCGGACTGCCATGGAACGCGTCGTCACTCCAATTTCCTCCTGAGCGGAAACGTCATGCCCAAGCCGGACCCGCCGGAAGGGAGAGGTCCGGACCGGCGAATGCGTCCTGTTGGACCGAACGTGCAGATGGCCTGCCTGTCAGGCGCTATCCGCCGGACCAGCGATCCCCGCTGCCAATCGGTCCGGGTCAAGATACTGCCGGGCCGCCTGTTGGACCTGGGCCGCATCCAGGGCGTTGACGATCGCAGGATAGCGGTCGAGGTAATCCAGGCCCAGGCCGTAGTGCTCGATGTTGAGCAACGTGGCCGCGACGCCGTCGTTGGTCTCCAGCGCCAGGGGCAACACGCCGGTCAGGTAGCTCTTGGCGTCGGTGAGCTCTTCGTCAGACACCCCGTCGTCCCGAAGGCCGCGAACCTCCGCGGTAATGCTCGACAGCGCCTGCTCCACGTTCGACGGGTCGACGCCGGCGCGGCTGACCCAAATGCTCCCTTCACGGCCTGGCTCGATTTGACTGAATGCGTAGTAGGCGAGCCCCTGGCGGTCGCGCACGCTGGCCCCCAACCGTCCCATGAGGCCGAGCCGCCCGAGGATCAAGTTGGCCATGTCCAGGGCGTAGTAGTCGGGGTCGGAGCGGGAGGGCACGGGAAAGCCGATCGCCACATCTGCCTGGCTCTTTCCGGCGATCGTTACCCTCTCACGTCGTGATCGACCCGGCTCGGGGGGCGGGCCCGGGGATCGCGCCGGGACAACGTGTGGCTGCCAGTCGGTGAAGCGATCTGAGATGAGGGCGGCGGTGCTGTCAATGTCCGGTACGCCACCGACCACGGCGGCGACCATGACCGATGGACCGTAATGGGCTCCGTGGAACGCGACGAGGTCGTCCCGGTCAATCGCCGACACTGTCTCGCGCTCGCCGCCGGTGCGGCGGGCGTAGGGATGGCCGGCCGGGTACAGCAGTCGTCGCAGGGCCCGATCGGCGCTTGATCGGGTGTCGTTGTCCTGCTCGCGGATCGCGGTGAGCAACTCGTGGCGAACCTTGTTGATCTCTTCCTCAGGGAAGGTCGGGTTGCGAAGCACGTCAGCCGCGAGATCAAGGAGGGCCGGCAAATCTTCCCGCAGGCAGCGGATGGCCACCTCAACAAAGAGCCGGCCGGTCTCGAATCCAACCGTCGCGCCAAGTCCGTCCGTTTCCTCATTGAATTGGGCGAAGCTTCGCGTCGTGGTACCCCGAGACAGCATGCGAGCGGTGAATGCGGCGAGACCTGCTCGGTCACCCCTGTCGTGCACCGCCCCCGCCGCGAGCCGCAAGCGCACGAAAACGGACGGATCATCAGGGCGTGCTTGACCCAAGATGACGGTTCCGTTCTCGATCTCCCGCCGTTCGAAAGGGGCGCGTCGGGACTCAGTGCCCGGGATCGTTGTTGACGACGGGTTGAAAAACCATCGGCGGTGGAGCGCTGCGGCATCGACCTCCTCCTCGCCGGTGCCGCCTCCACCCTCGCCGTCCGGCACCAGCCAGCCGACCGTCCGGGTCTCAGGTTGGAGGTACGTTTGGGCGACCCGCTGAATGTCATCCGGTGTGACGGCTTCCAGTTCGTCGATCAGGGATGCCACTCGCCGGTACGAGTCAACCATCTCCATTTGGCCGAGCCAGAAGGCCCGGTTGGTGACGCCCTCCCCTGAGTAGACGTACTGAGCCTTGAGCTGTTTCAGCGCGCGAGCAAGTTCACTCTCAGAGACGGCGTCGTCGCGCAACCGAGCCAGCTCGGCGTCGACCACGGCTTCAATCTGGCTGGGATCCACGCCGGGGAGAGCCGTCACACCAACTGTGAACAGGTAAGGATCAACGTACAGGTCGAAGTCAGATGACCCGGATCGGGCCAGACCGGCAGCGACCAGGGCCCGGTAGAATCGGGCCGACCGGCCCATCGGGCCGCCCCCGCCGAGTCCCATCCCCTTGCCGCCGGAAAGCACCGCGTCGGCGAGGAGCAGTGCCGGCGTGTCCGGGTGCTGAGCGTTCGGAGCGTGGAAGGCCATGCGTAGGTAGGCCGTCGGGGCGGGGCGCCGGAGCGTGACGCGACGTTCACCGCGCTGCGGCGGCTCGACGGCCTGCCGGCGCTTAATGTCCGAGCCTCGCTCGATCTGGCCGAACGCGGTTTCGATCCGGTTATACAGTTCGGCCGCGTCAAAGTCTCCGACCGCGACGACGAAGGCGTTGTTCGGGGCGTAATACCGGCGGTAGTGGTCATACAGATCATCGCGGGAGATCGTTCGCAAATCGGTTTCGTGCCCGATCACCATGTGACGATAGGGGTGGGCCCGGAAGGCTGCCCCGACGACCTCTTCGTACAGGAGGAAGGTGGGCGTATTCTCGGCTCCTTGCCGCTCCGAGAGGATGACCGTCCGCTCCGAATCTGTCTCCTCTGGGTCGAAAAGGGAGTTGGCCATGCGGTCCGCTTCGATCTGGAGGGAGAGGTCGAGACGGTCTGCCGGGAGGGTTTCGTAGTAGGCGGTCCAATCGTTAGAGGTCAGGGCGTTGAGGGTGCCGCCGTGCTTCGATACGTCACGGAAGATCGCTCCCTTGGCGAGTGACGGGGTGCCCTTGAACTGCATGTGCTCGACCCAGTGGGAGATGCCGGTGAGGCCCGGATGCTCGTCCCGGCTGCCGACCCGATACCAGACCCAGAACGAGGCGAGGGGGGCGTCGTGCGCTTCCTGGAGGAGAACCGTGAGTCCGTTCGGGAGGGTACGGACGAAGATGTCGTTAGGCGTTGACAACCGTTGGCGTCCTTTCGCGACGAGAACGGGCGGAACCGAGGGCGAAATGTGGAAACAAGGTACGGGAGGGAGCGGCGAATAACCAGTCCGCCCCGGCCTTCACAACATATCCCATCAGGTCAAACTTCTCTCCGGAGTTAGATACGCTGTCACCGTTGGCCGAGGGAGCGGCGGGCGAGACGGCTCTGGAGGATGATCACGACGAGCAGAAAGACCCCGCGAATGACGTTTTCCCAATAGACATTGAGCTCAAATGTTCCCCGGCCTCGCTCGAAGTTGAGGACGTTGAAGATCAGGCCGATCAGCAGCACACCAACAAGGGTCGTGCCTACCGAGCCTAAGCCGCCGGTCAGAAGCGTGCCCCCGACGACGACCGCGGCGATGGCGGAGAGTTCCCAGCCGACCGCGCTGATGGGCGAGGCGGAGTAGGAGAGCGCCGCGAGAATCGCTCCTGCTAGGCCCGCCAGGGCGCCACTGATCGCGTAGACGCCGAGAATGACTCGCCAGATGGGCAGGCCAGCCAAGCGGGCCGCCTCCTCGTTGCCGCCCATTGCCAGCACATGTCGGCCGAAGCGGGTGAAGTTGAGCACGATGGAGCCCAGGAGGTAGGCAATGATGACGATGACCACCGGGAGGGGGACCGGTCCGATCTCGCGCTGGCCGATATCGATGAAGCTGCTGCGAAAGTCGACCGGGTAGGTGGCGTTGTCGGACAGGATGAGGGCCATCCCCCGCGCCGCCAACAGCATCGCGAGGGTGACGATAAAGGGCTGCACGCGAAAGCGGGCGATGATCCCGCCATTGATGAGTCCGGCGGCGAGACCGGCCAAGACAGCGCCGGCGGTCGCGACATAGATCCCGTCCGGGCTCAGGCGCGCGGCGACCACGGCCGACATGGCCACCACGGAGCCGACCGAAAGGTCGATGCCCCCCGTCATGATCACGAAGGTCATCCCTAGCGCGATCAACCCGAAGTAGGCGTTGTTGCGGAGCAACTCCCAGAGATTGAAGCTGCTGTAGAAGTTCTCGCCGTAGCGAAGCACTCCAAGGACGAACACTGCCAGCAACACGATCAGGACGCCTTGGCGCTGCAGCACGCTGGCCGTCCTGGCCCATTGACTGCCCTGTCGCGTGCCGCGCAGATCGGTTGTTACCTGGGTCGCCATCTTCGTCATTCCTCACATCAGCACTACTGCACGCCGTCACACACCAGTGGATTCCCGGTGCAACTCGCGCTGGCGTATCGCTTATCTCGAAGTGCCGCTTGATTCGATCCGGGCGGCTAGGTGCCGCGTTGCCGTTGCAGCAGGACGGCCAGCACGATGGCACCCGCGATGACGACCCGAGCCGCCGCATCGGGAACGCCATGAGACAGCAGCGTGTAGCGCAAGAGTTGGATGATGAGCGCGCCAATCAGCGTGCCGACGATCGTGGCCCGCCCGCCGGTAAGCGGGGTGCCACCGACAGCCACCGCGGCAATGGCGTCCAGCTCCATCAGCTGCCCGACTTGGTTGGCGTCTGACGAGGAGTTGATCGCGATGACGATTAACCCGGCGATGCCTGCCAGGAGCCCATTGATGCCGTAGACGGCAAGTTTGATCCGATCGATCGGCACCCCTGCTAAACGGGCAGCCGCCTCGTTGTCACCCGTCGCCAGCACGTAGCGCCCGAAGGTCGTCGAGCGCATCACCCAGGCGACGATGGCCACGATAACGAGCATCAGGATGACTTGAAAGGGGATACCAAACGGGCGACCCATCCCGATGTATTGAAAACCGGGATTGCGAAACGTCCGCAGTTCGCCGTTGGTCATCACCTGGGCGATGCCGCGCCCAGCGAGAAAGAGCACCAGGGTGGCAATGATCGGTTGCAGCCGGAACGCCGTGATCAGTGTGCCGTTGAAGAGCCCGAAGGCGCCGGCGACGAGCACCGGCACCACGAAAGCAAGGGTGTTCCCGATGAGGGCGTTGTCGAGCGGGCCGCGTTGGCTCATGAAGATGATCGCGGCGAGGGCGCCAGAGATGGCCATCAGAGAGCCAACCGAGAGGTCAATTCCGCCTGTGGCGATTACCAGGGTCATACCGGTCGCCACGATCACGATGGTCGCGACCTGGGTCAGGTTCACCCGGAGGGCCTGTTCCGTCAGGAAATTCCGGGTGAAGAAGGCGTTGTAGAGAACGATGAGGATGAGGGCGGCGAGCGCCCCATAGGTCTGCCCCGCGTCGCCGAATCGCTCCGGAACGGTCAAACGTCCGGTGACCGACGAAAGGGAACGGGTCCGGACGGATGCGCGGCTTGAGTTCGCCATTGCGTCGCCTAGGGCTCCGGTTGAACGGCGGGTTCTGAATCGCCGTGCGCCATGGCCGTCATAATGGTGTCCTGATTGATGGCGTCGTGGTCGATCTCCGCAACCGTCTTGCCGTCTCGCAGCACCACGACTCGATCACTGCCCTCGGTTAGTTCCTCAATTTCGGAGGAGATCATGAGCACGCCCAGGCCGTCGTCAGCCAACTCGTCAATGAGTCGCTGGATCTCTGCCTTTGCACCGACATCGATGCCACGCGTGGGCTCGTCGAGGATGAGCAGCTTTGGATTGAGACAGAGCCACCGCGCGAGCAGGACCTTCTGCTGGTTGCCCCCGGACAGCTCACGAATCTTCTGTTCTGGCCCGGCGGTCTTGATGCCGAGGCGGTCGATAAACCGATCCACGATCTCCCGCTGTCGCTCACGATCGACAACCCCGGCCCGGGAGAGCACCGGTAGGGCGGCGAGGGTGAGGTTCTCGCGCACCGACAGGTGAGGGATAATCCCGTCTACCTTGCGGTCCTCCGAGGAGAAGCCAATGCCGGCCCGGATAGCCTCGGCGGGCGAGCGGAACCGCCGCCGTTGCCCTTGGTAGCGGATCTCGCCGTCTTCGATCTGGTCCGCCCCAAAGACGGCGCGCGCGACTTCGGTCCGGCCCGAACCGAGGAGGCCCGCGAGGCCGACGATCTCCCCCGGTCGGACCGTCACATCGGCTCCCTGCAGCGCCCGGCCCCGCGTGAGACCTTCTGCTTCCAACAACGGATGATCCGTTGCCTGGCGACCACGCTCGGCGAATCCCGTCGCCCCAGCTCGCCGCACCTCCCCAAGTTCCTTCCCGAGCATTCGCGCGACCAACTCGAGCTTGCCAATCTCTCCCATCGGGCGCTCATCGACCGTGCGCCCGTCGCGCATGATAGTGACCCGATCGCAGACGACGTAGAGTTCATCCAGGCGGTGAGTGATGAAGATGACCGAGACGCCGCTCGCCTTGAGCCCTCGGATGACACTGAAAAGCGTTTCGACCTCCCGTTCATCCAGCGACGAGGTTGGCTCATCCATGATCACGAGCTTGGTCTCGAATGAGACCGCCCGGGCGATCGCGACCATCTGCTGCAGGGCGACGTTGAGGTTCATCAAGGGCTGGCGGACATCGACGTGGACGTTGAGCCCCTCCAGGATCTCACGAGCCTGCTGGTTCATCCGCGGCCAGTCGATGAAGCCCAGGCGACGGGGCTCACGTCCCAGGAAGATATTCTCCGCCACCGATCGGTAGGGGACGAGGTTGATCTCCTGGAAGATGGTACTGACGCCGCTTGCTTGCGCCTGCTGCGTGGAGTGGAAGTCCACGGGTTGGCCGTCGAACACAATGGTCCCGCCGTCACGACGGTAGGCACCATTGAGGATCTTCATCAGCGTCGATTTCCCGGCGCCGTTCTGACCGACGAGGGCGTGGACCTCCCCGCGAGCAACACGCAGCTGAGCGCCCGCAAGCGCGATAACGCCGGGAAAGCCTTTCGTGATCTCCTCCATGCGAAGCAGGAGGTCGCGGTCGGGTACGGTGTCTGTCACAGAGACTCCTGGATGACAGCGATTCCCTGGGGCGGCGGTCGGAGCGACGAGGTCTGAGCGTAGCACAAGAGAAGTCCTGATCGGGTCGTCCTGGAACGCGCAGGGAGGGGCGGCCGGTTAGGCCGCCCCTCCACTCAGCTTGATACGACCGGACCGGGCTTGCGGTCCGTTAGTACTGCTTGCCGACGAACTCGGCGGCATTGCTCTTGTCGAAGAAGCGATCCACGACCACCACCCAGTCCGGCAGGTCCTCGCCGTTTGCGTACTTGAGCATCGTGTCAAATGCGATCGGACCGAAGAACGGGCTGGACTCGACCGTTGCACCAAGCTTACCGTCCACGATCGCCTGGATCGCATCGTTCTCGCCGTCGATGGAGACGAGGATGACGTCCTGACCGGGCTTGCGTCCGGCCGCTTCCAGAGCCGCGATCGCGCCGATCGCCATCTCATCGTTATGAGCATAAACCGCCGTGACGTCCGGGTGGGCCTGGAGCAACGTCTCCATCACCTGCCGGCCTTCGTTGCGGGTGAAGTTTCCGGTCTGGGACGCCAGGATCTGCATGCCCGCGACCGGCGTCGCCACCGGAGTTCCCTTGAACGACCCGCCAAGGATCAGCTCGTCAAAGCCCTGCTTGCGGTCGATCGCTGGGTCCGCGCCGGTCGTGCCTTCCAGTTCGATGATCCTGGCATTGCCGCCGGTGGCGCCAATGAGCCATTCGGCTGCGCGCCGGCCCTGATCGACGAAATCGGAGCCGATGAAGGTGATGTAATCACGGCCCGGCATGGCGACGTCATGCTCCACGTCGCGGTCAATCAGGATCACCGGGATGCCGGCCTGCTTCGCCTGAAGGACGGACGGAGCGAGTGGGCCCGACTCGCGGGGCGGGAAGATGAGGATGTCGGGTCGCTGGGCGATCACCGAGGCGACATCGGCGATCTGCTTCGCGGTGTCCTCGTTGGCGTCGGTCGCGATGAGCTTGTACCCGCGCTTCGCCGCCTCGTCTTGCATGCTCTTAGTTTCGGCGAGGCGCCACGGGTTGTTGCTCCCAGTCTGGCAGAAGCCCACCGTGTAGGTGTCCTTCTTCGGCAGTGGCGGAAGTTCCTGCGCCCAGGCCCGTTGCACAAGCCGTGGGCTCAAAGCGGCTGCGCCGGCCCCGGCCGCCGCGAGTTTGAGGAGATGACGACGCGATAGTTCTCGATCCATGGTTCTTGGCTCCTCACTTCGTCCGGACAACGACACGTGACTCCTGGTCCGGGGACTGTTCCCCGTCCCATACCCCTCGAACCTATCAGCGTGGATGCCGTGGAGCACCCACCTCAGGGAACCTCGCTGTTCCGCATGATCGCCAAGGCGTCATCCGGCTGCTGCCCTTGCCGGGGCCTTGAACGAATCGTCAGGTCCGACCACGGGCCTCCATACCGTGCCGAAGGAGAACTCCCACCAGCGGCCTGTTACCGGCAACGTAAAGATCTGGAAACCGAAGCGCTCAGCCGATTCTACACGGGGCATTCCCCGCGTCAAGAGACTGCCTTGTACCCCAACGGATGAGGCACTTCCTGCACTATTGACACCGGTGCCAACCCGGATACACTCCTGGCCCACCGTTCTGCATCTCCGAGGGTGCCAGCGTTGAGATCCGGTCGCGATCGGGACGCGTTGGGGCGGGTGCCGCCCCTCGGGCTTGGAGGTGAGCGGTCTGGTGGTCCCTCCTTCATGGCCGTGCTCACGTATGGTCGGGGCATGGTCTGGCAATTGCTTCATTGGTTCTTCCGTGACAGGGAGTTGTGCGCGACCGAGAGGAGGGTCTATCGGTAGCGGTCGTTGAATACATCCCGCTCGGTCTCGCCAGCTGGTCGTTCTTCGAGCGCGTCGTGGCTGAGCGGTTGTTTCTCCAGCGGCCCGGTATGACCGGGTCACCAATCGTTCGCCGTGTGCATCTCGTTGGAGGACTTGTTGCGCATCACCGATGTCACCACGATCAAACTCCGCTACCAGATGGATGTCCCGATGGCGGATGCCATCCATTACATGCCAGACCGGCCGACGCTCTTAGTACAGGTCCACACTGATGCCGGAATCGTTGGTCTTGGGGAGGCCGCCGCGTACGGCGGCTACCTGGAGAGCACCGAGGCGATAATCCTCGGGGAGCTGCGAACGACGATCCTCGGGGCCGACCCATTGTCTGTCGAAAAGCTCTGGGCCATGATGGCAACCCGCGCTCACCAACGGGGACGGCGTGGGATGCTGATGATGGCGATCAGCGGCATCGACATCGCCCTCTGGGACATCATCGGCCAGGCGACTAAGACCCCGCTCTACCGCCTGCTCGGCGGTTATCGCGACACGTTAACAGCCTACGCCTCTGCTGGGTTCTACGCGGGAGACAAGGGGATCGCGGAACTGGCGGAGGAAGTAGGTGGCTACTCGTCTCGTGGCTTCCGGCACGTCAAGATCAAAGTCGGTCGTAACCCTGAGATCATGCTCAACCCGCTCCATGAAATGCCGGCCTCGGACTACGCAACCGTCGCTCTGGACGAGGACATCGAACGGGTCCGAGCGGCACGGGAAGCGCTGAGTCCGGGCGTTGGCCTCGCCATCGACGCGAACAATGCCTGGACACCCTCGGTGGCGCTCAAGTTCATGCGGGAGGTCGAGCGATTCGACATCGCCTGGCTGGAGGAACCGGTGGCCACGGACGACATCGAGGGGAGCGCACTTGTCGCCCAGCGCCTTGACACGCCCGTCGCCGGCTACGAGACGGAGACCGGATTGCCGGGGTTCCGAGAGTTGATCGCCCGGCGTGCGGTCGACATCGTGCAGCCGGACGTTATCTGGACCGGTGGCATCACGGAGTCCCGTAAGGTCGCGGCGTTGGCTCAGGCCTATGGGCTGCCCATCATTCCCCACGTCTTTTCATCAGGGGTAAGCTCGATCGCGAACATGCATTTCATCGCGTCGCTGCCCAACGCGGGCCTGTTGGAGTTCGACCAAAACCCCAATCCACTACGGACAGAGCTGTTCGAGGAGCCAATCGAGATCGCGTCGAATGGCACCGTGCGCTTGCCAGATCGCCCGGGGCTCGGCGTGACCCTCAATCAGGAGACCATTGACCGCTACCGTGTCGAGGACCACAAGGTAGCAGTGACGGCGGCCGACTAACCTCGACCATCTATCAGCACATGGATCGGCAAGTGAGGCAGGCGGTGCCGCGCCACAATGGTTTGCGGCAGGAAGAAGCCGGGACAAAGGAGGAACGACGTGCGGTTGGAAGGGAAGGTCGCCATCGTGACCGGCGGCGCGCAGGGCATGGGCCGCGCGATTTCGCTTCGCTACGCCCAGGAGGGGGCCAAGGTCGTCGTTGGGGACCTCAATCTTCAGGGGGCCCAGGCGGTCGTCGACGAGATCACGGGCGCTAATGGACAGGCAGTCGCTGTCGAAGTCGATGTCCGGGATCAGGCCCAGGCGCAGAGCATGGTGGACACGGCGGTTCAGCAGTTCGGCGGGCTCGATATCCTCGTCAACAATGCCGGGGTGGGCAAGATCATCCCGTTCCTGGAGACCACCGAGCAAGACTGGAACTTCATGTTCGATATCAACTGCAAGGGGTTGCTCTGGTGCAGCCAGGCGGCCGCGCGGCAGATGATCAGCCAGGGACGGGGCGGCAAAATCGTCAACCTGGCATCTCAGGCGGGCCGGCGCGGTGAGGCCCTGGTGCTGGCGTACTGTGCCAGCAAGGCCTGCGTGATCAACATGACGCAGTCGATGGCGATGGCGCTGGCAGAGCACAAGATCAACGTCAACGGCATCGCGCCGGGAATCGTGGACACTCCATTCTGGGACGAGGTCGACCGACAGTTTGCCAAGCTTCTCAACATGGAGATCGGGGAGCCCAAGCGGACGTTCATCAAATCGATCCCCCTGGGCCGGATCGAGCAGCCGGAAGACGTGACCGGCGCCGCAGTCTTCCTGGCGTCGGCAGAGTCGGACTACATAACCCAACAAACCCTTAACGTCGACGGAGGAAACTGGCCGAGCTGACAACCTCAAACCGGCCTTCGAGAGTCCACCCCCTCGCTGTTCCCTCGGATCGGAACGTGCGCATGGGTACAATGATTGACGGACGCAGGGAGCGATGGGGAGCAGGGAGGAAACGAAGGGTGGCGCAGATCAACCCGGACCCGACTTACGACCATGATTTGGCGGAGCGGGTGATCGCCTACCTCCAACTGGGAGATTCACGTCTCTTCCCGTTCACTGCTCGCTTCGACGAGCACCAACGCCGGGCCTTTGTCCGCGACCTCCGTGAAGGGCTCTCCGACTTGACGGATAGCGGGGGAAAGCGCGCAACATCCGCGACCGGCTACGTCATGCGCGATCAGCGGCTGCACGGAATCGTTCAGGAGTGGGCTGCCGCGCGCGGTGGCTGGCCCCGGGGCGCCGATCCTCGCAATCCGTCGACGTCGCTGGGGGCGGTCTCCGATGAGGACCAAGGACCCGGGTTGGTCGCGGAGGATGTCCCCGTCCTGGAGACGTCGGTAGGGGAGAACGATCAAGTTGCCCCAACCTCCCGGCGGGGCGACTCCTAATCCAAGGCCAATAATCGTGAGAGTGCCAACCGGGGAAGGGGAGTCTCGGCTGGATCCAGGGCGAGCGCGGCAAGTTGCTCACCGATAGCCGTCGCAAACTTGAACCCGTGTCCGGAGAAGCCCGCGCCGACGACGACCTGGGGTGAGTCCGGGAGCCGATCCACGATGAAGTCGGTATCAGGCGTCATCGTATAGAGGCACACCGAACTCTCGGCGACCCGGTTGGAGACCCCCTGCAGAACGCGCTGGGCCGTCTTGAGCACGTCCTGGTGTTCCCCTCGGCGCGTCTCACGGTCGACCGTATGGGGATCGGCCGGTTCCCCTCCGGAGTGGGCGGCTACTTTGAGCCGTCCGCTCTGGTCGGCGGGAAAGCCATAAATCTCCCCGGCCTCCGATTCCGTGATGAAGACTGGAAAACGATCCGCTGCAAACGGAGCTGGGTCATCAAGCTCGAACCACCAGAGTGTCTTCCGGAGCACCGTCAGCGGCAGCCCGAGCTCAGCCAGTAACCGGCCAGACCATGGGCCGGCCGTGATGATTAAGCGTTCGGCCGTGTAAACGGCCCGGTCTGTCTCAACCTGCACACCGGCACCATCGGCATGCCAGTGGAGTACCGTCTCCTCCTCAGAGATGGTCACTCCGTGCTGGCGAGCGCCAGCGGCAAGGGCGCGGAGGCCGGGTTCAACGGCAAGGTAACCAGCCTGCGGGCTGTAGCATGCCTCCCAATCGTCGCTGACCTTCCAGACCGGCCACCGGCGTCGCACCTCCGTGCCGTCGAGCCAGTCGAAGGGCAGGCCAAACCGCTCGGCGCTTGTTCGAGCGTCACGGGCGTGGTGAAACCCCGGTGCCGCCAGGTCCAACCCGCCGGTGCGATAGAGGATGCGGTCTCCGGCCTCAGCTTCTAGTTCCTGCCAGAGCCTGTCGGCCCGTTGCACCAGGGGGACGTAATCCGGCGACTCCGCGTAGGCGTGGCGAATGATGCGGGTCTTGCCGCCGTGGCTGCCCATGGTATGGACGTGGCGGAACTGTTCTAGGACCAACGACCGGACCCCACGCTTGCCGAGCGCCCAGGCCGCGGCCGATCCCATTGTGCCGCCGCCCAGCACAATGACCGAAAAATGCACCACCGCTGCTCGCCCCCGGTTTCGTCCACGCGCCAGGGGTACAGGATAGCGCGAACCGGTCGGCCGGGATGGAAGGACGACCCTCCGGGTAAGGCTGGCTGGTGTCAGCGAGCCCCGCTCAGGATGGCCTCCTGGGGTTCCACCTTACCGAACACACGAGCGGGTCCGGAGACCGGAGCTGCCCAGCGCACCGCGTTGGCGATGACCCGGCGCACATCGTCGTGGAAGTAGGTCGGATGGGTCTCGTGGCCGGGCCGGAAGTAGAAAATCTTCCCCGCCCCGCGGGTGTAGCAGGCCCCGCTGCGAAAGACCTCACCCCCGGAGAACCAGCTGACGAACACCAGCGTCTCTGGCGGCGGCACGTCGAAGTGCTCGCCGTACATCTCCTCCTCCTCAAGTTCGATGAACTCCCCGACGCCCTCCACGATCGGGTGCCCAGGTGCCACCACCCAGAGCCGCTCCTTCTCCCCGACGGCCCGCCACTTGAGGTCGCAGGTGGTGCCCATCAGGCGTTTGAAAATCTTCGAGAAGTGCCCGGAGTGCAGAACGATCAGGCCCATGCCCTGCAGCACGCGCCGGTGGACGCGCTCGACCACGTCGTCAGTCACCTCATCGTGGGCCTTGTGTCCCCACCAGATGAGGACATCGGTGTGCGTCAGGGCCTCGTCGGTGAGGCCATGCTCCGCCTCGTCCAAGGTGGCGGTCCGCACTGCCAGGTCCGGTTCCTTCGTCAGTCCGTCGCCAATCGCCCTGTGGATACCGTTCGGGTAGATGGCGGCGATGCGATCGTCCTGCTGCTCGTGCCGGAACTCATTCCAGATGGTGACCCCGATTGAGCGCGCCATGTTCCTGCTCCTGGTCTACTCGCCGATTGTGACCTCGCGTTTCAGATCGGCTGAGCGGTAGATCGCGTCGATGAGGCGGACGCGGTCCAGCCCTTCCTCGCCACTGGGACTGACGGGCGCACCATCGAGGATGCTGGCGACGAACTTGTGGATGACTCCCGCGTGCCCATGAGTCTTCTGGAGGCGCGGCCTGCACTCGGTCGGCACCCCCTCAAAGTCGCCAAAGGTGCGGAGCGTGTCGGTGAGCGCGTAGTCCTTGACGTGAATCTCAGCGCCGCCCTCACTGCCCATCAGGGTGAGGCCAAACTCATCAGTCGCTCCTGTGTAAGCGGCCCAGGCGACCTCAAGCTGAAGCGTGGCACCGTCCTCTGTCCGGAGGAAGGCCGTTGCCAGGTCCTCCACCTCGTACCGTGCTTCCTCCGTCACCTTGAACCGGGCTCCCGCCCAGTTGCCTTTGCCGCGGGGGCCAAGCTCCGCGTAGGTTGCCGCGCTGACGGTCAAGACCCGGGGATTTCCCATGACCCAGAGCGCCATATCAAGCACATGAACGCCCAGGTCAATCAGGGGACCACCACCGGCCTGCTCCTTGTTCGTGAACCACGTGCCCAGGCCAGGGATTCCGGCCCGGCGCATCCAAAACGCCTTCACGTAGTAGATCCGACCAAAACCGCCGGCCCGCGCGTGCTGGTGGACCAACTCCATGTCATGCCGGTGACGCCGGTTGAACGCAATGGCCAGCACACGGTCGGCCCGCCGCGCCGCATCGACCATCTCCTCGCCCTCGGCCGCGTTACGGGCGAGCGGCTTCTCGACCAGGACGTGCTTCCCTGCCTCCAGCGCCGCCAGTGTCACCGGAAGGTGCAGGTGATTGGGGACAACCACGCTTACAGCGTCGAGGTCGGGATGAGCCAGCAGCTCTCGGTAGTCGCCATAGGTGTGAGGGATGTCATATTGCGTGGCCAATTCACGGCAACGGTCGGAATCTAAGCCGGCCAGGGCCACCACGGTTCCCCGTGGTTCTTGCGCGTACCCCTCCAGATGAAATTGACCGGCGCCGCAGCCGATCACGCCGACCCGAACCCGCTCTTGTGGTGCCAACCGACAAACTCCTCACACACTGCCTGACACACTGCCTGATGGGCCAACCGGGAAACACGACCCGAGCAGGAGAGGAGGACCGGAACAGTCCGATCATCACCATGACCGGACGAAGTTGACGCAATTGCCGTGCGACGGGTTGGGGAGATGGGGGGGATTGTGCGTGGTTTCGAGTTTGATAATGGGTTTTATGGGATATGACGCTTCGGGTCTTCGCTAACCTATGGGCCGTGGGCTGCCTTTCGCAGCCAGACGGCAAGTTCCTGAAACGCCGCGAGTCGCTCCGCGGAGCGCCCGTTGACCAGGCCACTCGTGGAGGGCACGACGAAGACGGCGCTCCGGCCCAGAGTGAGACCTGGCTGCAGGCCCAATCGCGTAGGCTGGGCTCCGAAGAGGTGCCGAAACACTCCGATGCCATTGCAGCAGACGGCTTTCGGTGCGGCAGCCTCAAGTTTGGCCCGGAGAGCTGGCACCGCTGCCCTGTATTGGGCCGGCGTCAGCTGATCGGCCCGCGCCGACGGTTCGGCTACCAGGTCAACTAACCCGATGCCGAAGTCGGGCAGTGAGCGATCCTCGGCCGGAGTCAGCAGGTGCGGCGTCAACCCGGAGTCGTGGAGCAGCCGGTAGAAGCGATTGCCGGGGTTGGCGTAGTAGTGGCCTGTCCGCCAGGCCGGGAGGGACGGGTTGTAGCCCACGAACACGATGGCGAGACCGGGGCGAAGGATTTCAGTCCAGGCCCCGGTCTCGCCGTCCATATATCGAGGCTCCCGCAGGTGTTGGCGCTACGGTGCCGTAAATACCTCGATTTGGGTGGCAGAGCCGGGGAGTGTTTGCACTTCCATGGAAATCAGAATGGGGTCACCCACCAGCTCTAGCAGGTCCAGGCGATAGATGCTCGGCAGCACCCAGATATAGTCTCCCTGCTCGATCTGGTCTTGCCAGAGCACTACCCCCGCTAGGTCCTTGAGAACGTAGATCTCACCTGCACCTTGAGGGAACTTGAGGAGCGACCCTCGCACAAAGGTCGTCCTTCCCGCCTCGATGTTGACCCGAATTCTGGTTTCCTGCCCGCTGGGATTGACCCAACTCACCTCGTAGACGCCGACCGCCAGCTCGATCCGGTTGCCGGTTTGAGCGTTCAGCGTAACCGTGAACTGCTCGCCTTGCGGGTTGCTGTCGGTGGCGCCGCCCTGCCCGGTGATCGTGCAGAACGGGAAGATGCCGCCGATCTCCTCGATCTCAAAGAACCCGTTGGAGACGACCACCTGCACTTCTTCGAGAATTTGGAACAGTGCCGCACTGAGTTCCGCAGCGCTCCCGGCACCGAGCAGCAGGCCTCCGCTCTCCTCAGTGATGCATTGGAGATTCGCCTGCTCCTCCTGTGCCAGCGCAAATCCGATGACGTGCGTGACAACCTTCCCGTCCCCTTGGATCAAGGCGCGGGACGCGTTGCACGTCTCCTCAGGAGGCTGGCATGTTTCTAGGCCGTCGGTCACGAGGACGGCGGCATTGAGTGTGTCCTCGGCAGCGGCAGGAAAGTCAGCCTCTGCCCGTTGCAGCGAAAGGGCAATTGGCGTCCACCCGACCGGGGAGTAGGTCTCCACCTGGGCGAGCAGGGCACCCTTATCGACGCCTTGGATAGGCACCGTCAGATCGGAGGACTGGCAACTCTCCTCCTTGCCGGCCTCGGTGTTGTTGCCCTTATGGCCGTAGACGCGGAACCCGACATTGATCCCTTCCTGCTCGGGCAGGGCATCAATCACGTCGCGGAGAACCTGCTTGGCGGCTTCGATACGCGTCACGCCCGGGCTGATTTCCTGCGCCATCGAGCCGGACGAGTCGAGGATCAACTCGATGTTGACGGTCCGGTACCGGGTTTGCGTGGTTGTGTCCTGCGCCGCCGCTGGCCGCACTTGCACAAGGACGCTGAGGATGCTCAGGAGCAAACTCAGGACGATTACGCGGGACAGCCAAGAACCGTGTTGTGACGACCACCTCATCGACTCTTCCTTTCCATAACACTCCCTATGCACCGCGGCGCCACCACGGTCGACGACACGTTTTCGCCCTTGCCGAGATTTCCCCGGTCGCGGCTGTCGCGACGTGCATAAAGTGTGCCGCCCCTACGCCAGCCGGACACCTTTACTACCAGGTGGGCGAGTGGCGCAAATCCTGCGAAATAGACCCTGCCGTGTTGCGATCACCCACCCTGGATGGCCGGTAAAGGGCGGGCAACATCAGCGAGACCGGCTCTTCGTAGTCGAAACAACCTCTCGCATGCTGAATCCAGTTCTTAATGGCTTTGGCCGCTCCAAGCGGGATGTCCAGCGGCGTGCGCAGGGCGAGGGCAGAGATGCTCCAGGGAGAGACTAGGCAATGAAGAGACAGTATCGGTTCATTCACGTCCTTGGCTCTGTGGCGCTCCTGCTCTCCATGGCAGCGTCACTGCTGGCGACCTCCGCTCCGATCGCCGCTCAGGAAGGCCAGGGACAGGGCCAAGGCAATAACAACGGCAACAGTCAGAATCAGGAGGCTAACCAGCAGGCTCAGGAAAGCCCGGAAGCCGCAGACCTCGACCGCGGCCGACCAAACGAGTACCCCACTGCCGTCACCCTGGAGGATCAGCAGTACCTCTTTGACCGTCTGGTGCCTATCAGCCGCCAGGAGTTAACCCGGGTCGGCCAAGACCGGTCGACCCAGTACTTCGCTCGGGACGACGAGGGACCGTTTGACCAGCTCTATGTTTCCGTGCCCAATCGTTCGGAGGACGAGCTCGCCCGCTACCTGCCGACCCGTATCGATAGTCCTGACGAGCCCTGCCCCGCTGAAGACGGCGATCTCGGGACGTTGAACGCCGGCGACACCGCCTACGCGTTCGCCGGGCCCGAACCGGACTTCACCCCGGACCAGCTTCAAGAAGTTGGTGACGCTGGCGGGCAGACCATTTACTCCTTTGGCGAGCAGCCGTTCGATGAGCTGTTCCTCGAAGGCGGCCAAGGATTGCAGCGGTTCATCGCGGTAGATGAGGACGGGCTCCCGGCTGTCCTAACTGACGATGTCCCGTTTGGGGAGCAAACGCTGACCTTTTCCGCCAATGCGACGAACGAGGTCGACCCCGGCACCCTGACGAAAGTCGGATGCGCCGGGGCCTTCCCAGTACTCGCCGCTGACGGTGAAGTGCCAGGAAGCCTGAGCGAGGCTTACTGCAGCGTGGGCGGCCAGATTCTCCTCTTTACCGCGGCAGCCGGTGCGCCCACTGCGGACGACGGGGACGACGAGGAAGCCAACCAGCAGGATGCCACCGAGGAGACGACTGCCGACGCGGAGGAGACCGCGACGACCGCACCGGAGGGCGATGAGGAAACGGTTGCCCCTGCTGACGAAGCCACGCCAGAGGAAACGGTCACCCCTGATGAGGACGATGAGGACACTGCCGCGACCACCGACCTCACGGTCGAGCCAGGTGGTGCGCCAGATGAAGGGGACGGAGGCCAGCCGGAAGGTTTGCCCCGAGAGCTCATTGTCGGCGACGTCCGCTACTTGTTTGATCGCCTCGTCACGTTAGAGCGGCAGGACCTGATCCGTGTTGCTCAAGATGGCCCGTTCATCGTCTATGCGCGCGGTGAGCAGCCGCCCTTCGATCGAATTTACGTCTCTCTGCCTCCCCGAGACGAAGGTGAGCTAGCGCGATATCTCCCGGAGGTGCTTGACTCGCCCGACAACCCCTGTCCCGCCGAGGGCCAAAATCTCGGGCGGGTCACGGCTGGCGATGCAGCCTACGCCTTTGCGGGCCTTGAGACCGACGTGACCGAGGACGTCCTCCAGGAAGTCGGTCAGGCACAGGAGCGCACCATCTTTGCCGAGGGGGATCAGCCCTTCATCGAGCTCTTCCTGAGTGACCCCAACGGGCTCCTCCGGTTCATCGTCCTCGACGCCGAGGGGCGGCCCGCGCCGCTGCAGGACTCCCTCCTCTTCGGCGGTCAGCTCTTCACCTTCTCAGCCGACGTGACGGACCAGACAGACGTTGCCGCCCTTGCCCGCGCCGGCTGCTCAACCGCATTCCCGGTCTTTGCCGAGCAGGACGAGGAAGCCGGCGCCTACACCCAGCTCTACGTCCAAGTGGGCGGGAGTCTTCTGCTCTTCACCGCCGAAGGCGCTGCCGCCCCGGCGACTGAGGCTCCGGCCACCCCGGTCCCGGCTACCGCGGCCCCGGCCACCGAAGCTCCTGCGGAGACGGGCGAGATCAGGATCATCAAGCGGTTCTGCGAGGCTGACAACAGCCCGAACGCCAACAGCAACTGCAATGGCCGCATCCAGGAGGCGGAAGGCACGACAGTTACCTTCCAGGTCTTTGAGGGTGAGGCTACGTCCGGCGGCCCCGTCACGACCATCGACGTCCCGATCGAGCGTCAGGGCAACGGCAGCCAGGGCCAGGCAACGAGCGACGCCGATGCGGCACTCGGAGCCGGCGAGACCTTCACGGTCTGCGAGGTCCCCGTCGACGGGTTCACCGCCGTGCCGCGCCCTGGCGCTCAAGGTGGTCGGAATCAGACTAGCGTGGATGGCGAACCATGCATTCGCGTCGACCTCACGCCGGGCACGAACGTGCTCCAGTTCAACAACTTCCTGGCCGAGCAGGTTCAGCCGGCGGCCCCGACCAACACGCCTGTCCCGCTGACGAACACCCCAGTGCCGCCCACCAACACGCCTGTCCCACCGACCGCCACACCTGTTCCGCCAACAAATACCCCCACTCCGGTGCCGGCGACCAACACTCCGGCTCCGGCCGCTACCACCCCCGTAGCGACACAGCCGGCTGCGACGCAGGCGGCTCAACCGACTCGTGCGCCTCAGCAGGCAACCGTGGCACCGGCCGCTCCCACGGCAACCCAGCAACCGCAGGGGCCGGTCTTCATCCCGACCCTGCTGCCGCAAGCCCCTCGACCTGCGGCTGCCACGGCAGTGCCAGCTCGCTGTAGCGGCGACGTAGGCGCGGTGCTCGGCAACGGCTTACCGGAGAGGCTCCCGCGCCGGATCCAGCTTGGCGGTATCACCTACACCTTTGTCCGCGTCGAGGACGCCACGGCCGCCGGCGAGGCCACCCGAATCGGCTGCGTCGGACCCTTTGAGGTCGTCAGCACCAACCTCGCCCCGCAGGCCCAGCTCCTCTACCTCCGCGTCTTCGGCGCGCAGCGCGACATCACGTACTTCCGGTTCGAGGCCATTCGAACCTTCAATGTCACGCTTCAGGTCACCGGCAACCCACGAGTGATCTCCTCTGAGGACCAGTCCTACGTAATCCAGCGCACGCTGGTTCAATCTATCTACTCCAGCGTGTCGGTGACCCTTTACGTCGAGCGCGCCGATGACCCCGCCCCGGCCGTCATCTACGCCCGCCAGGGCAAGGACGACCCAGTGATCGCCCGGTACGAACCGGAGGGAGAGATCCGGGAGGCCTCAGCCGAGATGCTGCAGGCAGCCGAGGCGACGGGAATCAATCCGGACCTGACCCTGAACGGCCGCCGCTACATCCTGATCGATATCTACGAACCGGTGGGCGCGACGGGCAACGGCTTCATCACCTTCTACGGCGTTGGGGACGCCGAGACGCAGGAGTTCGTGATTGGCTACGACCCACGCCGTCTCGACCTCGTGATCTACATCCCTCGCTAGCTTCAGGAGGGTGAGATCCGCAACGGAGTGCCCCCGGCCCGATTTGGCCCGGGGCACTCCGTTGGTTCTTCTGGTGGACGACGCGAGGGAGCGTTTCCACACAACCTTGCCCTCAGGGCCGACCAGCGCGAAGGGTCACGAACACGACCTCCGGTGGACACAGGAAGCGCAACGGCGGCTGGTAGACGCCAACCCCGCGCGACGTGTAGACCGGCATCCCGGCGGCACAGTTGAGACCCATCACATGCCGCCGGCCGTGAGGCGGCAGCGCCACCGGAAGGGCACCGAAAAAGGGGAAGCGAATCTGACCGCCATGGCTATGCCCGGACAACTGAGCGAACGCCCCACACGCCGCCGTTCGCTCAGCGAACTGAGCCTCGTGCCAGAGGGCTAACGTCGCTGCTCCCAGTGGAATGGGAGCAAAGGTTGCAGGGAGGTTTGGGCGGCCAAGTAACGAGTCTTCCGGGCCGGCGATCCACAGCCGTGATCCCTGCCAGTCGACCGCTGTAGCGGCGTTGCGTAGCACCGTAATGCCCTGCGCCTGCAACGCCTCCTCGACGCTGTCGGCTCCAACCGAATGGTCGTGATTGCCGAGGACGGCAATCGCACCGAGCGGCGCCGCTTCAGCCAGGCGTCCCAGCGCCTCTGCCGCGCCGTCGATGTAGCGGGGAGAGCCTGAGACGTAGTCACCGCCCAGGACCACCAGATCCGGACGGGCCTCGATTACCAGTGCGGCGGCCCGCGCGACGTCGTCCGGGGTGAAAGCATTGCAGACGTGCGTGTCCGAGACGAACCCGATAGTGAGATTGGCGAGTCCTTCATGTCCGGGAGGTACGACGAGATCGATTCGAGTCAGACCTGGTCGGTAGGGCTGAACGTAGCGCGCGTCATAGAGCAGACGTACCCCAAGAGCAACCCCAAGGGTGCCCATCGTCATTGCCGTTACGCGTCGCTCCGAGCTTGACCCCTCCGTGAACCCTCGGAACCACTGCCGGAAGTTTGGCGATGCCGTCAAGGAGTGCTCCCGCGAGCGCGCTTGCCAGGAGAACGGGGCCATAGCGGAGGGGAAGACCAAGGCTCCGCCGTACAGCCCGGTTCAACATCCGGCCGATGCCGTCGCTCAACGGCGAGCGCCTCAGGTCCATGGCATAGGCCGCCGTGGGCAATTCGCCCCTGGTCAGTCAAAGCCACCGGCCGGCAAGCACCAGGTCCGTTACCACCTCGACCGATTCCCCTCGCCCACGGGCGCGGATGCGTTAGCAGATCTGTGGAGCCGGCCGACGGCACGGTGGCGAGTTGGTGCGGTTGGGACATAGCCGAGGCTGTCCTTCTGTTGGCGATCAGAACATCTCTATCCGCGGATCGCCCGCGCCACCGAGCGGACTGGGCCAGATCCCGTCACTCGCGAGCCTGCCACGGCAGGGCCCACCGCTCCACCACGTCAAGCAGCACCGTCAGCAGCCACCCCAGGAGCCCGGTCACGACCAGCCCAATAAACATCGGCTTGATCGCCAGCCGCTGCCAACTCTCCCAGATGAGCGAGCCGACCCCGTCGCCGGGTGTTATGAATTCCGTGCCGACAATGACGATCAGCGTGAACCCAAGCGCCAGCCGCAGCCCGGTGAAGATGGCAGGGAGGGATCCGGGCAGGGCCACAGTGAGAAACAATTCCAGGGGATTGGCACCGAGGTTCCGGGCCACGTCCCGATAGGACGGGTCGATGGCCTGAACGCCGGCCATGGTATTAAGCACGACCAGAAAGAAGATTGAGATAGCGACGATGGCCAGCTTCGAGCTCTCTCCGAGCCCGAACACAATCACCACAAGGGGCAGGATCGCGATCTTGGGGACGGCGTAGACGGCGGTGGCAATCGGCATCAAAAGGACCCGGACCGGCCAAAAAAGCCCCATGGCCAGTCCCAGTGCCACGCCGGGCACCGCGCCAAGGAGAAAACCACCGAGAATTCGGACTAGCGTCACCCGGACGTCACCCAATAGCCCGCCCTCACGGATGAGGGAGACGAACGTTTCCCACAGACTGCTCGGAGGTGGCCAAAAGGTGGGATCGATACGGGCGGTGCGGGACAGCCACTCCCACGTGGCGAGCAGCACCAGTGGACCACTAACCGTGAGCATGGCTTCCGACCAGCGGCGGGTGCGGCGGCTCATCGCTTCGCCCCTTCGAACCGTCGCGCCACGTGGACCTCGTCGCGGAGGAGCTCCCAGATTTGATTGAAGAGGGGTGCAAAGGCGGGGTTGCCACGAACCTCCGTGAGTGAACGCGGGCGGGGGAATGGAACCGTCAGGGTAACCTTCGGCGTACCCGGCTGGGCACTCATGACCACGATCTGGTCGGCCAGCACGATCGCCTCGTCAATGGAGTGCGTGATGAAGACAACGGTCTTTCCCGTCTGCTCCCAAATCCGAAGCAACTCCTCCTGAAGAAGAAATCGGGTTTGCTCATCCAGGGAGCCGAAGGGTTCATCCATCAGCAGCAGGTCTGGGTCGACCGCCAGGGCCCGCGCGATCGCCACCCGCTGCCGCATCCCTTCCGAGAGCTGGTGCGGATAGGCCCGCGCGAAGCGGCTCAGGCCGACCGTGTCCAGCAAGCTGTCGGCTGCAGCCCCTCGCTCGCGCCGCCCAACACCGCGTAGCTTCAATCCGTAGGCGACATTCTGCCGGACGGTGAGCCACGGGAAGACGGATCGGCCCTGGAAGACCATGGCGTTGGTCGGGGGTTCGGAACCGGGACTAGATAGGTCCAAGGAGCCGCTCGTCTGCCGGTCTAACCCGGCCAGGATTCGCAGAAGGGTCGTCTTCCCGCACCCGGAAGGACCTACGATGACACAGAACTCCCCGGGCTCGACTGCCAGGTCAACCCCTCGGATCGCATCCAGGTATCCATGGGCAGTCTCGAAGCGCCTCCCCAGACCGGCGACTCGTATTCGCGCCCCAGAGATCTCCTGTTGGAGCCGGCCATTGCGGGTGGGTCGGAGGATTGGAGATTCGATGGTCGTTGATCGGGTCAAGATACCCGCCTGGCTCACACTTCCGACTTCTTTCGGACCCGAAGGCACGGTGACGACCCTCCGAGTCCGGCCCCCTGGCTCAAGAGGGTTCGTAGGGCCCTAACTCTGGCAAGGCCGCCTGGACAAAGCGATCGTCGACAAGCGTCGCCGGATCGATATCCTCGTCGTACTCGAGCTGGCCTCGCTCGCGAAAAAACGTTTGCAATTTGCTCAGGCCAGCGATATCGATACGACCGTCGACGCTGTAGACCGGTTGGACGGCCGCACCGACCAAGGCCGCCGGCACCGACGTGTACCTCTCGATAAGTGCCAGGTTCGCCGGATCCTTAAAGCCCGGTCCGGCGAGATCCCGGCAGGCCTTGAGGTAGGCCGTCACAAAGCCCTGCGCCGCGTCGGGATATTCGGCGATGAACTTGTCATTGGCGACGATCACGGTCGGCTGCACATCCTGGACTGGGAAGTTCGCAAGCAGCCGAACCGCGAGCCCCTGCTGCTCCGCACCCGTCGCTACCGGCTCGGCGACCATGGCGGCATCCAGCGCGCCAGAAGCCAGTGCGACGACGGCATCCGGGAAGGGGATGGTCTGCAGATCAATGTCGTCGATCGTCAGGCCATCGGTGGCGAGGGCCTGGCCGAGCCAGTACTCTGTCGCGCCCCGCGCATTGACGGAGACCTTCTTGCCCCTCAGGTCAGAGACGCGGGTGATGGCGCCAGACTCGCAGGCCTCACGGGAGATCATCAGCGGCGTGGCTACAGGCGAGCCCTCTGAATGCCCAGGTGCGACGACGGAGAAAGGCAGACCGGCGTCGGCCGCGTTCCAGAAGGCCGGCCCCGCGCCGGACGCCGCCGCGTCAAGATCCCCTGTGGCCGTCAGCGCTACCAAGTCGCCGCCTCCGGCGAACGACTCGAGCGAAACGTCCAGCCCTTGCTCCGCGTAGTACCCCTTCTCCTTGGCCACAAACAGCGGCGCGTAAATGGAGATGGGCACGTACCCGACCGTCATCTTGACCGCGTCTTCAGGGGGCGCTACGGGCTCGACGGGTGGTTGAGCAGCGACAGAGGGTGTGGCCGGGGCCGGCGTAGCCAGCGGACCGCAGTTGAGCGAGGTGGGGCTGGCCTGGCGTGCTTCCGCGCCAGCCACACCGCGGGTGGTGATGGACGGAGTAGCTAACAGGACGAGCATGAGAAGCATCATGGTGAAGGAGGTTGTGCGACCGGACAGCACCATGGTTGCTTCCTTGAAGTAGACCGATGGCGAGGACACGGATCTGACGTGCTCTACCACCACCAAGCTGCTCACGCCCGTCCAGCCTCAGCCGCCCGGCGCCGACATCCGCAAGTATACGATTCATCTGCCGAGATTGTGATGAATTGAACGATCCAGAGGTAGCGGAACCGGTCGGACTCAAAGGACCCAGTGATCGCAGCTTTGGACCCGAGCGTCGGCACGACTACGTCAGGCCCGCCGCACGGGACCGCTTATGCCCGGCTTCAGCTCGGATGAAATTGGAATGCCATAGCGTCAGAGCGCCCGGTAGCGCCGGAATCCGAGGCGCTAGAACCTGTTATGGACTTCAGGAGGTGAAGCCGAGTCATGCG
>JADDPH010000110.1 GCA_016781925.1 Sphaerobacteraceae bacterium
CCTTCTGCCGGTTAGGACGGTTCCGTCGGGCGCTCACCGAGCGTGATCTCCACATCCAGTTGCTCATTGCCCCGCTGCACGCTCGCGGTGACGGTCTCGCCCGGCTGATGGGCGAAGAGGACCTCGGTCAGGGTGTTCTGAGCGTTGATCTCCTGGCCGTCGAGAGCCAGGATGATGTCACCCACCCGGAGGCCCGCGTCTGCGGAGGGGCCACCCGCGACTACCCCTTGGAGGTAGACCCCGTAATCGACGGGCAGGTCATTCTCGCTGGCGGTCTGCTCGGTGATGACCACGGCCCCCTCGACGCCGAGGTAGGGGTAGACCACCTCCCCGTCGGCGATCAGCTTCGCCGTGATCTCCTTGACGGTGTTGGAGGGGATGGCGAAGAAGAGCCCCTGAGCCGACACGCCGCTCGCGCCTTCGGTGATGCCGAGGGTATTGACCCCCACCACCTCACCCCTCAGGTTGAAGAGAGGCCCCCCCGAGTTGCCCGGGTTGATCGCCGCGTCGTGCTGAATCAGGTTGGTGTAGAACCCGACCTCGGGCAGGTTGCGCCCCAGCGCGCTGACGATGCCTTCGGTAACGGTGTTGGTGAAGGTCCCCAGCGGCGAGCCGATCGCGAGCACGCTCTGCCCGGGTTGGAGCGCATCGGAATCCCCCAGGGAGACGATCGCAGGCACGTCGCCCTCGACCTGGACCACCGCCAAGTCGCTGATTTCATCAGAGCCAACCAGTGTGGCAGGCCGGCTGGTCCCGTCGGCGAAGATGACCTCGAACTGATCGCCTCCGTCCACAACGTGCCAGTTGGTGACGATGTGTCCCTGATCATCGATGATGAAGCCCGTGCCGCTGCCCGCTTCCTGAGTGTTCCCTCCCAGCGACCCACGCTGTTGCTCGTTGATGACGGTCACGACGGCCGGGGACACCTGCTGGACGACGTCCACCGTGTCCATCGTCGTGTCACCCGCAACGGGGGTGGCAGCTTGCGCCCCAGACACGGCGTCCGGTTGGAACCCGTCCGACGCGACCAGCGCCGCTGCCAACATGCCGATGATGCTCAGCAGCCCCAGCGCCCTCACCAATGTTGACGAACGGCTCCGACGTGTGCTGATCACGAGATCTCGCTCCTTCTCTCCAACATTACGGACGTGGGCCACCAAGCCGATTCGTGGGCGAGTTGGGTCTGATTCGAGGGACCACCGAGTCCACCCGGGGTCTCGCCCCTCCCCGCGTTCTCAAGATAGGCCGCGAAGCTCAAGAGGCTCGTGGAGCTTCCTGGGAATCTGCTGGGAACCCGAGAGATGGAGCCCCACTGACACAGTTCCGGCGCTGTCCGGTTGGCGGGCAGCGGCGGCCAACGCGGGGCGACCGGCCCGTTCGGTCACCAGAATGGAGGCTCCCAGCAGATTCCTCGGTCGCGTTGAGAGCCGCCTGCGCTTGGTTCCCTAGGCTGATCCTTGATGACCTGCACCGGCTGGTTGTGGGGGAGGAGCGGTCAGAAAGGAGGAACGAGTCGCTGGGGTAGCTTCAGCGTCGTGAGATCTGTCGCACGGGGTAAGGCGGCGACCAGTGGATGGGAAGAAGGCACACGTGGAGCGCCGTTCCTTGCGGAGACACGGAGAGGAGATGAATGATGGACACGATCTGGGACTCCAAGATCCGAGGGTGCGGTGCCCTCATCGGGGAGCTGACGGGGTTGGCCTTCGCGCAGACCGGCCAAGCCGGCCAGGGTGCGGCAACCCCAACCGGTGGGGATGATTCGATCTCAGCGTCCACCGCGAGTGAGCGCCACCAGGACTTCCTCGATTGGCCCGCCGGCAATCTCGACGGCACCGATACGACCGCCCTGGACGGGACCATTCGGACGACCCTCAAGCAGATCGTCGATGAACGCCGGGTGGCCGGTGAGATCAGTGCCAACGCGGCTGACGCCTTCAAGCAGCAACTCGACGTCACTGACGTTCCGCTCCTGCATGTCGCCACTTCGTTCGCGCGCCTCCTGGTGGGGTTACAGGCTGCCCACGATGCGGAAGAGGGCCTCCTGGTCGGCGCGGGGATCGTCGCTGGGGACGAGGCTCAGCAGGAGTTCGTCCGGGCCCTGGTCAAGCCGTTGACGGAGGCCGTCGGCGATGGCGCGCTCGTCGCCGCTGACGACGAGCGCATCGATCAGGGCGTCCGGGACCGCGTTCTCCTCCCCGAGCGGGAAGCCCGCGGCGGCGAACATCCGCTGGTAGAAGGTGGCGGCGGCGTAGTAGCCCAGCATGCCGCGGGCGGCCGTCCGCACCGCCTCGCGATCCGTGCGTGGGGAGACGAGGGCGTGGGCGACGAGCGGCGGTGCCGGCCGCCCGGCCGCCAGAGCCCCGCGCTCCAGGGCCGGTTTGCCCACCGCGGTGGCATACTCGATCGGGTAGAGCCAGGTGATGGCGCCGTCAGTCATCTCGCCCGCCAGCTCGAAGGCGTGTTCGGGCAGCGCTGAGATGAGCACCGGGGTCCGGAGCGCGACCGGGAATTTGGCCTCCACCCGGTAGAACTCGCCGGAGAAGGAGACGGCCCCCTCCTGGAGCGCCGGGCGGAGAACGTGGAGGTACTCTCGGAGTTGGGCCAGCGGCTGCTCGAAGGGCAGGCCGTAGGCGGGAATCATCGTCCGCTGGTGGCTGGTGCCGATCCCCAGCCGGAGCCGGCCTGGAGCGAGGTCCTCCAGCGTAAGCATCTGGGTGACGAGAGCCAGCGGATGACGGGTGAAGGCCGGCACGATGGCGGTGCCCAGCTTGATCCGCTCCGTCTGAACGGCTGCCGCGGCGAAGATCGTCAGGGTGTCCCGGGCAAGCGCCGGCATCACCGTCCAGACGGTCTCTACGCCGGCCGCCTCCGCCCGGACGATCAGATCGAGCGCCTGGCGCGCATCGGCCGGGACGAAACCGAATCCAATCCGTTCTTGCACCGTCACGGGAATTCCTTTCCCAGGGCATGCGTGCGCCTGTCAAGGGTCGGCCTGATGCGGTTCGTGGTGAGCAGCAGAGCCGAGGTCTCCCGCTGTTCGTCTCTTTTTGAAGCTCCCAGCCAAACCGGCGCGACGATAGCACACCGCCCGGGAATGGATCGGCGAGATCGTGCCCGGTCCAGGTGGATGATCAGCTTATGCAGGGAGACCGGTCGTTCTTGGCGCGCTCCCCGCCCCGGCCGTGCCGGCCATGACCGCGTCTATTCGTCGCGTCCGATCCATGGCGGCATCCGCAACCCGGCGTTCCGCCTCCGTGACGAGCGCTTGGTCACGATGGAGCCGGTCCTGTGCGGCGGCAATGGCGGCCGATGTGGCGGAGGGCGCGGGGCCTCCGGGGAGTGCGCGGGCTTCGATGAAGCGGCGCGGATCGAGCGTCGCCTGGAGCCAGGCAGCGTCGATGGCCAGGGCGCGGTCCAGGACCTGACCGCTGACCCTGGAGACGGCCGCGGCGTCCATCTCACCGGGATGTTCATCGACAAGGCGCGAGACAATCGTGTGGGCGGTCCGGAAGGGCAGCCCGTGATCGCGCACCAACCCATCGGCGAGCGCGGTCGTCGTCGTGTAGCCGCTTCCGGCGCGTTCGGCGAGCAGATCGACGTCGAACGTGACGGTGGAGAGGGCCGCGTTGAGCAGGCCGACGACTGCTTCCGCCGAGTCGAAGGCCCGCGCGATCGGCACGTAGATCGGATCTTCGACGTCGACCGTATCGCCGAAGGCGGCCGAGTGGATGATCGTCGCCACGGTTGCAGCATCGCCGTAAACGTAGCCGACGCGGGCCCGGACGTGCTCAAGGACGACGGGGTTCCGCTTCTGGGGCATGATCGAGCTGATCTGCACGAACGCATCGTCGATCTGGAGGATGCCGGCCTCGGCCCGGGCCCAGATCAGCAGGTCATGAACGAAGCGGGAGAGGCTGGCCGCGACCGTCACCAGCGCCTGGGTGGCCTCGAGCATGTGGTCGCTGCCGCCGACCGCGTCGTAGCCGTTCTCGACGATCCCCTCGAAGCCGAGCAGGCGCCCGGTCAGGGCGCGGTCGATGGGGAAGCTGGTGGTGGTGAAGGCTGCCGCCCCTAGCGGCGACTGGTTGATCCGGGCGTACGCCTGGCAGAGGCGCTCGCTGTCACGTTCCAGTGGTCCAAGCACGCCGAGCAGGTAATGGGCAAGCGTCGTTGGCTGGGCCGGTTGGGTATGGGTGATGCCGGGCATCAGCGTCTGGACGTGATCCTCCGCGAGGTCGAGCAGAGTCTCGCGGAGGACAGTTACCGACCGCTCCATGCTCAGGAGCCGTTCGCGCATGAAGAGCCGGCACATGACCGCGTCGAGGTCATTGCGGGAGCGAGCGATCTGCAAGTTCCCGCCGGCGTCGGGGCCGGCAAGGTCGATGAGCCGCGCCTCCACGGCGAAGAAGAGGTCCTCCACGGCGGGTGCATACGCGAAGGCGTCCCCGCCTTCCTGCGTGACCGTGCGGATCGCGCGTAGCAGCGCGGCGGCATGATCGGAGGAGAGGATGCCCGTGGCGGCCAGCATCAGGGCGTGGGCCTCGTTGGCCGACGTCATGTGCGGGAAGAGCAGGCGCTTGCTCTCCTCGAACGCGGGCTCCAGCACGAAGCGCGCGTAGTCGGGGTGCGGGAAGGCCCTGCCGGTTGTCGCCATGCGCTACCCCTTGAGGCCGGTCAGGACGATGCCCTTGATGATCTGGCGTTGGAAGATGATGAAAATGAGGAGGACGGGAACGGTCGCGAGAGCCGCCGCGGCCATGATCAGGTGAAACGCGCTCTGAGCTTCACTTGAGAAGAAGGCGATCCCGACCGGCAGCGTTCGCATCTCCTCGGAGCGGACCGCGATCAGTGGCCAGATGTAGGCGTTCCAGTTCCCGAGAAAGGTGAAGATACAGAGCGCGGCGACGGCCGGTTTGACCAGCGGCAACGCGATTTTCCAGAAGATTTGGAACTCGTTGAACCCGTCGAGGCGGGCGGCGTCGATCAGGTCGTTCGGGACGCCCATGAAGAACTGCCGCATCAGGAAGACGCCAAACGCGCTGATCACCCCCGGGAACATGATGCCCCAGTAGGAATCGGTCCACTGCAGGTTGATCGACATCATGTACCAGGGAATGACCAGCATCTCGGTCGGCACCATCAAGGTGCTGAGGATCATGACGAAGATGAAGAACGAGCCGGGGAACCGGAATTTCGCGAGCGTGTAGCCGGCCAGCGAGTCGAAGAACGCGACGCTGATCGTGGTGATGGTGGCGACGACCAGGCTGTTAGCAAACCAGCGAGCGTACTCGGTTCTTTGAAGCACCTCCCGATAATTGTCTAGGGTCGGGGAGGGGGGAATCAGCGACAGGCTGTAGATGTCGGCCGCGCGCTTGAGGGAGGACGCGATCATCCAGATGAACGGGAAGATCATCCCCAGTCCGCCCACGAGCAGGATCAGGTAGAGGAGCCAGCGAGCGACGGTGCGCCGGGTGTCGTACCGCCTCGGCGTCACCACATGGAGACGACTGCTGGCGCTGAGCGGATCGGGCCGCAGGACGACGTCAGTGATGGGGACGGCACTATCGGCCCGGACTACGGTGTTAGTAGTCATTGTTGTTCCTCGAGAGCACCTTCAACTGGAAGACCGTGATGGCGAGGATCATCAAGAAGAGCACGACCGTCATCGCGCTCGCGTACCCCATCTTGGACGGGAGCGACTGGAAGGCCTGCTGATAGACATAAAGCACGATGCTGATCGTGCTGTTCAGGGGACCGCCTGTTCCCTGTGAGCTCATCGCCCGGATCTGGGTAAAGACCTGCAGGTTATTGATGACTCCGGTGATGATCAGGAAGACGAGCGTGGGGTTGAGGAGCGGCAGGGTGACGTCCCGGAATCGCTGCCAGCCGGAGGCGCCATCGATCGCGGCGGCCTCGTGGTAGACCGTGGGGACGCTCTCCAGCCCAGCCAGAAAGATGATCACCTGGAACCCGAGACCTTGCCAAATCGTGGTGGCGATGATCGCGTAGATGGCGGTGCTGGGGCTGCCCAGAAAGTTGAAGGGACCAAGCCCGGTTCGCCCGAGGAGATCGTTGAAGAGCCCGTTGGGCATGTACATCCAACGCCAAACCCAGCCAACGGCGACAAGTGAGGTGACGTACGGCGCAAAGTAGAGGATGCGATAGAACCCGACGTAGCGGGCCAGGCGCTGCAGCCCAAGGGCAATGGAGAGGCTGATGATCAGACTGACCGGCACGCCGACCAGCACGTAGATCCAGGTATTGCGCAGGGCCTTCCAAAAGATGGGATCGTCCGCGAGCCTCGTGTAGTTGTCTAGGCCAATGTAGGGTCGCTTCAGGGCGATGGGATCCCATTGGTGGAGGCTGACCCAAAACGCGAAGATGGTCGGTCCGATCCGGATCCCAAGAAAGAAGAGCAGCGGGATCGCCATAAAGGCGTACGCCCAGATCCACCGGCGTCGTTCAAGCGTCATCCGCACGGTTCGCTCGCTTTTCTCCCATAGGTCATTCCGGGGATCCCGCTCCTCGGCGGGTTCAGGGAACGGCCGGTGTTGCGCCGGCCGTTCCCCGAATCATTGCGTGCCCGTGGCTAGCCGAAGGTTGCCCAATACTCGTCGAGTTGGACTTGAACCTTGTCCTGTGCCTCCTGGATCGCGCTCTTGGCATCGACCCCATTCAGCACGACCTGGTCGAACGCGTCGATCACCGCCTGGCGGAGATCCGCCTCGTTGACGAGGAACGTCGCGTAGGAGAACGGAAGTGACTGGATAAAGGGAGCCAGCTTCTCGTTGTTGGCGAGTTCGGGATTCGCGGCCAGCGCCTGGCGGGCCGGAAGCTCGCCGATCCTCGGTGTCCATCGCTGCTGGACTGCCGGTGACGAGAGAAAGTCAATGAACTTCGCGGAGGCGATCATCTTGTCGCCCTCGGCAGCGTTGCGGGTAATCGTGTTCGCTCAGAACGACGCGAAGCTCGCCTGGGTCTTGCGCGCCGGGAGGGGCACGATCCCGTAATTGAGATCCGGGGCGTCGAGGGCGAGTGACCCGACGCGGTAGGACCCGTCCACATGAAGGGCAGCCTTGCCGGAGGCGAAGGCAGTCGGGCCGTCCGTCTGGAACCCGGCCTGGGTGACACCGTGCTCGGTCAGGAACGCAACGAGGTAGTTGAACGCTTCGACGCCTTCCGGATTGGACCAGAAGAGCTTGCGGTTGTCCTCGGAGTAGGGAACCAGCCCATTCTGGCGGATCAGCCCCTCGCGCCACCAGTTGTGGCCCTGACCGCCGATGTCCCAGGTGATCCCGACGACGTCAAAGGTGTCACCGGTTTTGCGAGCGGTGGCCTTTGCCACGGCGACAGTCTCATCCCAGTTGGTTGGCGGCTGGACACCGGCGGCCCCGAGCAGGTCCTTGTTGTAGAAGAGGGCGAGTGTCCGGACGGCGGTCGGCAGGGCGTAGTAGCTGTCGCCGACCTTCGCCGCGGTGACCATCGGGAAGTAGTCCGACTCGATGGTGGCCGCCGGGAAGATCTCCTCCGGGAGCGGGATCAGAAACTGCTGCTGCACGTAGGCCGGGATCCACCCGTAGTAGACGTTGAGGACGTCCGGTCCCTCGCCTGCCTGCACCGCCGCGGCGACCTGCTGCCGGAAGTCGTCGTACGGGAAGTTGACGTGCTTGACGGTGATGCCGGGATTCGCCGCCTGAAACTCCGGGATCAGCTCGTTGACCAGCTGCGTCTTGGCGGCGAGTTCGTACTGCCAATACTCGATCTCAACCGGACCGCTGACCTGAAGATTGGCGACGTTGAACCCGGATGTCGCCGGGGTGGCCGGGGTAGCATCCTGCGCCGAGGCAGGACTAGCAAAGCGGGCTGCTGCGGCAAGTCCAGCCGAGGCGGCTCCAACCTTAAGGACGGTACGGCGATCGATCCGGCGGCTGTGCAGCGGCGTCGGTGTGTCGTCGTTCGTAGGCCCCGGGACTCCTCTCCTCCTGTAGCGGTCCGTTCATGCCGGACAAGCGACCATCGATCCTTGAGCATACCGGGAAGCGCGCGCGTGCGCCGGGGGTAGCGCCGAAGCAGCCCTCCGCTAACTTAGGGCGTGTCGCCCCGTGATCCGCCCTGCGGGCCTCCCAGCGGCACGTTCATGATCCGGGCGGCGTTGCCGCCGAAGATCATTTGCAACTGCTCGTGGGTCATGTTCATGAAGCGGCAGATGCGCAGCTGGTCTTGGAGATACCGGATCGCAAACCCGCGCGGGAACCAACTGGAGTCACTTCCGAAGAGAATCCGCTCCGGCCCGATCGTCTCGAAGAAGCGCTGGAAGAGATCGTCGAGCGTGAGCTTGTAGGGCATCCAGCGCACCCACTGGTTGGAGCCGGAGGTGTCCACGTTCACGTTTGGGCAGGACCAGCAGAGGAAGAGAAGATCGGTCACGTGCTGGATGCCGAAGTGCGGGATGATGAAGTCGACGGTGGGGAAGTCGCGGGCGACCGGCTCAAGGACGGCGGGCGACATGTTTGGATGGTAGGAGACGCCGCCGGCCGCGCCGAGCATCCCGGAGTGGCTCAGGACGGGGATGCCGAGCCGCTCGCAGACCTCCCAGACGGGATAGAGCGAGCGGTCGTTGATGAGGATGGGCAGGGTGGGGGCGAGGAGCTTGAGGCCCTTCAGACCCAGGGTCGTCACCGCCCGCTCCAGTTC
>JADDPH010000081.1:0-18664 GCA_016781925.1 Sphaerobacteraceae bacterium
GGACATACCAGCATGGCCCGTTGTCACCCCTCGGATCGGTTCCACATCACGGCCTCTCGCCGGTCGACACTCAAGGCGATGGCCGGAGCCGCTCTCCTCGGCGCATCGGCCGCGGCTCCCGCCCGAGTAGGCGCCGGCGCTGGACCGGGTCCAGAGTCGATCGCTGGCAGAGGCCAGGTAGACAGCGACCGCAAGGAGTTCAGCGCCAAGGCGATCTACCTTGACCCACGCATCACGACCGAGCGGGAGGAGTTCGAAGCGCTGCTCGCCCTCATCGACCGCACTGAACTGAATGCACTCGTTTTGGACATCAAGGAGATCGGCGTCTATTACGACACGGACGTGGCCTTCTTCCAGGATGCCGGGGCGGTGACGCCGCGATACGATCTGACCGATTACCTCCGCGCGCTCAAGGAGCGCGACATCTACGCCATCGCACGGCTCGTCTCGTTCAAGGACCCCATCACACCGCTGGCCCGCCCTGACCTCGCAGTGACGGACGAGGTGACCGGGGAGATCTGGCGCGACGGAGGAGAGGAGACCTGGTTGAATCCCTTTGCGGAGGAGGTGTGGGAAGCGACGACCGACCTCGCTCGTGAAGCGGCAGAACTCGGGTTTGATGAAGTCCAGTTCGACTACGTGCGGCTACCCGACGGAAACATCCGTACCGCCAACTTCGGCCCGGTTCCCTATACCTACGAGGCGCGCACCGGTGCCATCGCTGCCTTCCTAGGCATGGGCAAAGAGAAACTCGCGCCACTCGGCGCCAAGGTCGCGGCCGACATCTTTGGCTACACGCTGCTCGTCCAGAACGGCGATGACCTCGGCATCGGCCAAGACCCGGCGGTGCTGGCGCCCGTGGTGGACTACCTCTGCCCAATGGTCTACCCGTCCCACTTTCCAGAAGGAAGCCTTGCCGTCGAGGGCCACCCCAACGACTTCCCCCACGAGACGATCGAGATCAGCCTGGGGCTCGGGGAAGCCAAGCTTCCCGGAGAGATCAACCGGTTTCGACCCTGGCTCCAGGACTTCTCCCTCCCCGGCCTCAGGGAGTACACGGCGGAGGATGTCCGCGCCCAGATCGACGCGGCCGAGGAGATTGGCTCCGGCGGCTGGATGATCTGGGACCCGAACAACCGCTACCAGGAGGCCGCATTCTCTCCCGCAGAGTAAGCGGCCGTCATCTCTTTGCGGACCTGCTCCCGTTCCGTCCCCTCGGTGGCTCGGCCTCGGTCCGTTCCCCTTCTTCGGCAGCACAGCAACTCACAACCGGGCAGGCTCAGCGCTCTGCTGGTGACCAGGCAGGACAACGCTCATACTTGGAGGGTGGAACCACTAGCGCGCCCTGCCCTCCCCATCGCGATAACACCCTGTTCATCGGGACGGACAGCGGTGACAGCTGCGGTCAAGCGCCTTGCGGCCGAGTGCGGCCTCACGGTGTCCGCCGTGACGACCGCGGATGCCTTCCCGGATCTTGCCGACCACCTGGAGCAGCACATCGCCGCGGGTCGGATGGCAGGCCTCGATTGGTTTACCAATGAGCGCGCTCGCTTCTCTGCCGACCCGCACAACCTGCAACGGAGTGCCGTCTCGATCCTCTCCGTTGGCGTCGCCTACTGGTCAATCGATCCAGGCAAGCCGGACGACGACGTTCCCCGCGGCCGGATTTCCCGCTACGCCTGGGGCGTGGACTACCACGACCTGCTCAAGCAACGAATGCGGGAGCTGCACCGGGCGGTGGAAGAGCTAGTCGGCCGACCGGTGGAGGCCCGTCACCTGGTCGATACGGCGCGGATTGTGGACCGCGCCGTGGCGGCACGAGCCGGCCTTGGCTGGTACGGCAAGCACACCTGTGTCATCGTCCCGGGCCACGGCTCATGGGTGCTGCTTGGGGAGCTGCTGCTCGACCTGGAACTGGAGCCCGATCCGCCCCTCGCTAAGGACTGCGGCCGCTGCCGGATCTGCCTCGACCGGTGCCCGACCGGCGCCATCGTCGCTCCCTACACCGTCGACACCCCGCGCTGCCTGTCGTATCAGACGATCGAGCAGCGCGGAGCGATCCCCTTGGAGATCCGGCCGCTGCTCGGCGACTGGGTCTACGGCTGCGATGTTTGCCAGGAGGTGTGTCCCTACACCAAGGCCGCTCGCCCCGAACCCGACCCGGCGTTCCTGCCTCGGTCAATCGCGAACGCCTATCCCTCGCTCCGTTGGCTGCTGAGCATGACGGAGAACGAGTTCCGCGCAACGTACCGGGACACCCCTGTGCCCCGCGCCAAACGGCGCGGGTTAGCCCGCAACGCCGCCGTCGCGCTCGGCAACATCGGCACTGACGACGATATCCCGGTTCTCGTTACGGCCGTGAATGACCACGATGAACCCCTCGTCAGGAGTCATGCGGCCTGGGCGCTCGGACAACGTGGGGGCCGCAGCGCCCGACGCGCCCTTGATCGGGTCCGAATCCGTGATGCGGATTCCTCGGTGCGCGAGGAGGCTGAAGCGGCCCTCTCCGGGACGAACTGAGGCCGACGCCTCTGCCCGGATCACCGCTGCTGCTGCTTGCGATCGGCCGCCGGCCACCCGAGAATGTGCGGCCACAGAGCAGCTTGCGCACCGGCACGAGCGGGAGGACGACGGATTGACAGCGGCGACCGAGCGACCGCTCAAAGTCGGGTTCTTTATCTCCGCCATGTCGGGCGGCATGCGCGACGGCGCCCTCCGGTGGACGGACATCCGAGCCATGGCAGAGCGGGCGGAGCAGGTCGGGTTCGACTCCTTCTGGATCCCAGACCACCTCTTGTTCAAGAACCCAGGAGAAGAGCCCCACGGACCGTGGGAGTGCTGGTCACTCCTCTGTGCCCTCGCGGCCTCGACCCAGCGCATGGAACTGGGGTCGCTGGTCGCCTGCACGGCTTTTCGGAACCCGGCGCTGATGGCGAAGATGGCCGATACCCTGGACGAGATCAGCGGGGGCCGCCTCATCCTCGGCCTTGGCGCCGGCTGGCACGAACCCGAGTTCACCGCCTACGGCTACCCCGTCGACCACCCGGTCGGTCGCTTCGAGGAGGCTGTCTGCCTCATCCGGACGTTGCTGCGCGATGGGCACGCGGACTTCCAAGGCACGTATTACGAGGCCCGGGACTGCGAGCTTCGTCCCCGCGGACCTCGTCCGCAGGGGCCGCCGATCCTTATCGGCTCCCTTGCAACCGGTCCCCGGATGCTCCGCATCGTGGCCAAGCAGGCCGATCTCTGGAATGGCTGGCTCATGTTCGGGCGCAGCCACCCCGACGTCGTACCTCCGTTACGGGATGCCGTCGATGCTGCTTGCGCCGCCGCCGGCCGCAACCCCGGCAGCCTGGGCCGGACCGTCGGCGTGGCCGTGGACCAGCGGAGTCCGCGGGAGCGTCGTCCGCCGGCACCAGGCAAGCCGGAACCGCTCACCGGCACGCCGGAGGAGATTGCCGCGGCCCTGCTCGACTTCGCGCGGGGAGGCATCTCCCACGTCCAACTTATTCCGTCACTCCAGGGCGTGGCAGGGGTGGAAGCCCTCGCACCCGTCCTAGACCTCCTCGACCACGGGTAGTCCCCACCCGTTGGCTTCTCCGCCGGGCGTCGCGGACCGTCTCTTGCGGCACCCTAACAACGATGCTGCTGGCCTGCTCCGTGTGGTGGAAACGCGCCGACGGTGACTGTCGGGAGAGCGCTGGAGGGATGTCGATGTACGTGGCCCGCTTCTCGTACGCCATCAAGCCGATTGACCGTGATCGGGCCCTGGACCTACTCGGCCAGGAAGTCGCGGCAGCTCGCGAGCAGGGGATGGAAGCGAGGCTGCTCGTGCCGCTTACGCGGGCAGCCGGCGGGGCGTCGCTCCAGTACGAGCTGGTGATGGAGCGGCTGGACGCGTTCGATACGTTTCGGGAGCAGGGCGTCGGTGGCGAGGCAGGAACCCGCAGCTGGATGCGAGAACTCAGTGCGCTCCTGCTGGAGCCCCCAGCGGTCGAGCTACTGCGAATTGGGGCCAGCTAGCGCCGGCCAAGATTTGTTGACACCGGACCCGCTCGATGGAAGCCATCGTCTTCGTCGGCATTCAAGCGGCAGGCAAGACATCATTCTACCGGGAGCGCTTTTTCCGCACACACATCCGCCTCAGCCTGGACATGCTCCGGACTCGCCACCGAGAAGCGATCCTGCTCCGCGCCTGCATCGAGGCGAAGCAGCCGTTTGTGGTCGACAACACCAACCCGACGGCTGCCGAGCGCGCTCGCTACCTGATCCCGGCCCGCACGGCGGGTTTCCACACGATAGGCTATGTCTTCGAGGCTGACATGGCCGCCTGCCTCGAGCGGAACGCCGCCCGTCCCGCCGCTGAACGGGTGCCACCCAAAGGCATCGGTGGGACACGCCGCCGGCTCGAGATCCCCGACCTCAGGGAAGGGTTTGACCAGCTTTACCGCGTGAGCATCGGTGGCCACGGCGGGTTTGTGGTGGAACCCTACCGAGACAATACGGTCTACCCGTGAAACCCAGCCTCTGCTCACTCGCTATCCGACGGGGAAGGGGGGTTGTGCGGAGACGTAGGAGGCGGAAATGCGAGTCCCGAGAAACAGCGAGGGGCGATCCCAATGATCGCCCCTCGTCCGTGTCCTATGATCTGTCGGTGCGTACCTGGCGTCAGTTAGCCTAGTCCCGAGCTACCTTGGTCGCCGTCCGCAGGCAGCGTGTACAGATGTGCAGGCGTTGAGATACGCCATTGATGATGACATGCTTGTGCTGGATGTTCGGGCGGAAATCCCGGTTGGTCCGCCGCTTGGAAAAGCTCACGTTGTGTCCAAACGTCTTGGTCTTGCCGCAGACTTCACACTGCCCGGCCACGCGGGCCTCCCTTCATGTTCCTCTGATGCACAGTTAGGACCGTGTAACCCAGGCATCTTCGACTCGGGCACACGAAGACCCGCCCAATATGGACGACGCCTTAACGAGGCACTATCCTAACATGGCCTTGTGCGGCGGAACAACCCGTGCTATGGCGTATGGCACGGGTTGAGAAAGGGGGATGACGTGGCCGGCACCAGCGCAGGAGAACAGCCCCGGGTACCGGACGGTAGGATTGAAGTCGCCGACAGCGCGATTTCGGCGATTGTCCATGCCGCCGTCCTCTCCTGCTACGGCATCGTCGACATGGCCCCGCGCTCGATTCGCTCCGCCATCGGTAAGCGGCTCGGCTTTGCCAGCCGGGGACGGGGCATCGACGTCCACGTCGCCGAGGGCCGCGTCAGCATTGAACTGTCAGTGGTCGTTGAATACGGCACTCCGATTTTCACCGTCGCGAAGAACGTGATGAAAACGGTGAAGTTTCAGGTGGAGCGAACCTTGGGCATGCCCGTTGAGCGCGTGAACGTCAATGTCGAGGGGTTGCGCGTGAGCCCGGGAACCCTCCCGGCTCGGGGCCGGACGTGACAGAGACCTCCACGTTACCGGTCCACGATCGGTCATCCGTTGCCGCTCCAGCCGCGGTCTGGGACGGTCAGGCGCTCCTCGCCGCCATCAGCGCGGCCACGGAGTGGTTGACGGCGAACACGGACCGGGTCAACGCCCTCAACGTCTTTCCCGTTCCAGACGGGGATACCGGAACGAACATGGGGCTGACCATGCGGGCAGCCCTGAGCGAAGCGGCCAGCGTAGCCCCGGAGGTCCAGACCAGTGCCGGGGAGGTGGCGGCCAAGGTTGCGTACGGCTCCCTGATGGGCGCACGTGGCAACTCTGGGGTCATCCTGTCCCAGATCTTCCGAGGATTTGCGCGGGCGGTGGCCGATCGCCAGGAGATCGACGGTCGAGACCTGGCCGCGGCGCTCTCCGGCGCCCGTGAGATGGCCTACAAGGCGGTGATGCGCCCCGTCGAGGGGACGATGCTCACGGTGATCCGCGTCGCTGCCGAGCGTGCTGAGGCGAGTGCCGCCAAGACGCCGGCGCTTGCGGCCGTCCTGGCGGAAGCCGGACGTGGAGCGCGGGAGGCTCTGGCAACGACTCCGGACCTGCTCGACATCCTCCGCCAGGCGGGGGTCGTCGATGCCGGTGGTCAGGGCATCGTCTACATTCTTGAGGGAATGGATCGCTTTGCCCGTGGCGAAGAAATCGTCACCGCCCAGGAGGAACCTGAGTCTCCCCTGGGGGCGGAGATGGCGTTCCTGGACCAGGTTGAGGAGCTTCACGGAGAAGGAGCGTTCGGCTACTGCACGAACTTCATGGTCTTCGGTAAAGGGATGGACTTCGAGCAGTGCCGGGCCGATATAGCCGCGATGGGCGAGTCAGCGGTGATCGTCGGCGATGACGAGGTCTTGAAGGTCCATATCCACGTCCTCAACCCGGGCAAAGTCCTCGACTATGCCGTGGGCCTGGGTCAGCTCGGTCAGATTAAGATCGATAACATGCAATCTCAGACCGACGCGCTTCTCGACCAGCGGGAGCAGCAGGGGGCAGCGCCATCATCAGGCAATACTCGTCAACGGACCGTTGATGAACCGGAGCTGACGGGCTTCGGTCTGGTATCGAGCGCGGCACCGACACCCAGGCAGCCGGCCCTGCCGGTTGCTCAGCCGATCGGGCGTCAAGCGGTTCTGGCCGTGGCCGCCGGCGAGGGACTCGCGGGGGCGCTCCGTTCGATGGGCGCCACGGGCATCGTGTGTGGCGGCCAAACCATGAACCCGAGCACCGAGGAATTGCTGTCCGCCGTGGAGGCCGTAGCGGCGGACGAGGTGATTTTGCTCCCCAACAACCCGAACATCCTCCTCACCGCTAGTCAGGTGCCGCACCTCTCGGCCAAGCAGGTTCGGGTGGTGCCAAGCCGCTCGGTGCCGCAAGGCTTGGCCGCGCTCGCCTCCTACAACGTGGACGGCGACCTGGACAAGAACGTGACGGACATGACTGGGGCGCTCGCGAACGTTCGCACCGTCGAACTTACGTGCGCGGTTCGCAATGCAGTCATCAACGGCGTGGATGTCGGAGTCGGCCAGGTGATCGGCCTGGTGGACGATCGCCTCGTGGCCAGCGGTGACGACCCGACGATGGTCGCCTGCCAGGCTCTCCGAGAGGCGGGGCTGGAGGACGCGGAACTCGTCACGATCTTCACCGGCGAGGGAGCGAAGTCGGAGGGGGTGGACGGGCTGCGACAAACCATCGAAACCAACTACCCTGATATCGCCGTCGAGGTCTACGAGGGAGGGCAGCCCCATTACCAGTACGTGATCGCCATCGAGTGATGGCACCGGGGTCGTGGCAGGGAGGACCCGGGGCGCCACGATCGTCGGGCCCCGCGGCGGGAGGCACGAGGAGCAAAGGCGATACCACTGATGGCACGCGTGGCGATCGTGACCGACAGCACGGCCGACCTCCCGCCCTCGCTGCGGGACCAACACCACGTGACGGTGGTGCCCCTCAACGTTCACTTCGGCAACGAGGTGTACCGGGATCAGGTTGATATCACGACCGACGCATTCATGGAGCGGCTGCAACGCTCCCCGGTCCTCCCCACCACATCGCAGCCAGCCTCCGGGCTTTTCGAGGAGACCTTCCGCGACCTCGCCGCCGACCACGATGGGGTTGTCGCCGTCCTTATCTCCGGCAAACTCAGCGGCACGGTCATGTCGGCCACGATCGCCCGGGATGCGGTCGCAGACCTCGTGCCCGTGGAGGTCGTGGACTCCCGCAACGCATCGCTGGGGCTTGGGTTCCAGGTTCTCCGGGCGGCGGAACTCGCTGCCGAAGGGATGTCCGCCCCAGACATCGCTGCCCGGCTGCAATCCGAAACGGCGGCGTACCACCTCGTCTTCTTTGTTGATACCCTGGAATACCTGCAACGGGGCGGCCGCATCGGGAAGGCCGCCGCGATGGTTGGGTCAATGCTCAACTTGAAGCCCCTGCTGCGCGTTGACGAGGGCCAGATCGTGCCGTTCGAGCGGACCCGAACGCGCGGCCGGGCCCGTCGCGGGCTGATCGAGTTCGCGCGGAGCCTGCCGCGAACGGAGCGCATGGCGGTCGTCCATAGCACCACGGCCGCCGAGGCTGAGCAACTCGCCGCGGAGTTGAGCGCGACGGCGCTCCTGCCCCGCGACCGGATGGTCGTCGCCCAGTTCGGTCCGGTGATCGGGACCCATGTTGGTCCCGGCGCCATGGGGGTGGGTGTCTACGAAGGGGAGACGAGCTAGGTGACGTTTGATGCAGCGCCGCCCGTGACGGAGAGTCGCCGCGTTAAGGTCGTCACGGACTCGACCTCGGATCTTCCCCGGGAAATCGCCGCGTCGCTCGACATCGCAGTTGTCCCACTCACGGTAAGCTTTGGCGATCGTGCCTATCACGACGGTGTTGATCTCGATCAGGCCGGCTTCCTCCGGGAGCTCCGGGCGGCACCGGATCTCCCCAAGACATCTCAACCTCCGACAACGGCGTTTGAGGAAGTATTTGGCTCAGCGCTTGCGGACGATCGAGATGTCGTCTGCGTAACCATCGGGAGCGGATTTTCCGGTACGCACAACGCTGCCCGCTTGGCTGCGGAGGCGGCCGGGCCCGACCGTGTGCGGGTGATCGACTCGGCGACCGCGTCCATGCGAACCGGGTTGGCAGTGATCGAAGGGGCGGTAGCCGCTCAGCGGGGAGTGGATGCAGCGGGCGTAGGAGCGGTGGTCGAATCCGTGCTGGCCCGCTCCGAGGTCTACGCGGTCCTGGAGACCCTGGAGTATCTGCAACGCGGGGGCCGCATCGGGCGCGCATCGCAGTTGGTCGGATCGCTGCTGTCGATCAAACCGGTCCTGACCCTCCGGGACAATGAGGTGCTGCCGGTCGAGCGCGTCCGCACCTGGCGAAAAGCACTCGACCGGATGGTCGAGATAGCTCGGGCCCAAGGCCAACTCGAGCACCTCGTCATCCTCCACGTCGGCAACCCGGACGACGCCCGCGGCCTTTTGGAGCGGCTCGCTGAGTTGGTCCCAAACCGTGCTCCCATCGTGGGGGAAATGGGCCCAGTGATCGGGACGTACGCCGGACCTGGCGCCGTTGGGATCGTCACGCTGAGGGCGCCGTAGCCATCCATCGGCTCGCTGAGCATTCCGTAGCTCCGTGAAATCTGGTGCCCTCCCGTGCTGGACACCCATCGTGACAGCGACGAGCGTTGATGAGGAATCCATCGGATAGCGCCGAGCAACCTCAACGGCAGGATCGCCGAGCCGGTCGGTCGAGCCCTTCAGCGTGGGGTACACTGAAGGCTGCCCCAGACGCGTAGGCGTCCCCGCCATCTCGGGACGGACACGACCTAAGTGAGCTCAACTCGTCGTCGATCAGAACAATTACCCGGGGGGTCTTCGCGGCCGGAGGATCCGCTGGAAGCTGCACTGGACGGCCTTCGCCGGGAGTGGCGGGCGGGGTTCGACGACCGCCTCGCGGTGGCGATCACGCAGTCCGCTGTCCGCCGGCTCCGCGACCGTGCCGCAACGCAACAGGCGGCTACGGCCATCGAGGAGATCGAACGGCGTCTCGGAACCTACCGGTCCCTCCCTCGGGAGCGGCGCAAGGCCGAGGTCGAGCAGCTTGCGGGCGCGTTGAACGCGCTCCGGCCCCACCTGCGCCTCCTGGAGACTCCGCCGGCGCCGTTCGGCAAGCTCCCGACGGCCATCGACCCCGGTCGCTCCCGGCGCACCGGCGGCAAGACAACCGCAGACTCCCCTCGGACGGCGGTCAAGCCGATGGCGCCAGATGATCCAGTCACCGCACTCCCTCGGGTTGGCACGTCCGTCGCCCAGAAGCTGGAGAACCTGGGGGTGACGACGGTCCGGGATCTCCTGACGCTCTCGCCTCGAGACCACATCGACTACTCCCGGACGATCCGCATCGGGTCCGCGATGGGCCTCCGAGATGGTGAGCGCTTGACCGTCCGGGGGGAAATCATCGACCTGCAAGAGCACCGTGGACCGGGCAAGGGCCGGGTGGTCGTCAAGTTGTCCGATGGCAGCGGCTGGTTGCGAGTGACCTGGTTCAACACCTACCTCGCCCGCCAGATTCGGCTGGGTGACGAAATCGTCGTCAGCGGCAAGTTGGAGATGGGATTTGGGCGCCCCTCGCTGACCTCACCGGAGTGGGAACGCCTGGGTGACGGCTCGCTCTCGACCGGGCGACTCGTCCCCGTCTACCCACTGACCAAGGACCTGGGGCAGAAGACGCTGCGAGCGCTAACCCGGGCGGCGCTGGACGCGACTCAGGCAACGATTGACGACCATCTGCCGGCCGCGGTGCGGAAGGCGAACGATCTCATCAGTTTGGTCGATGCCTACGAGCAGCTTCATTATCCGTCCGGATGGGGGGACCTGGAACTCGCCCAGCGGCGACTGGCCTTCGACGATCTCTTCCTGCTTCAACTTGGCCTTGTTCGCCGCAAGCGCGAGCGCAAGGCGGCGGGGGGTGTGGCCTTTCAGATCGACCACGCGTTGCTCCAGCGGTTTCAAGCTGGCTTGCCATTTCGCCTCACGGAGGCACAGGAGCGGGCGCTGGGAGAGGTTGTCGTGGACCTTGCCCGTCCCGAGCCGATGACCCGCCTCCTGCAAGGGGACGTAGGTTCGGGCAAGACGGTCATCGCGGCGGCGGCTGCGCTCGTCGTGGTCGGGAACGCCTACCAGGCCGCCATCATGGCCCCGACCGAGATCCTGGCCGAGCAGCATTACCACAACTTTCGCGGCCTCTACGCCCATCTTGCCGAGCGGGAGCGGCCGGCCGTCGCGCTCCTCACAGGAAGTACCCGGGCCGCTGAACGGCGCGAAACGCTAGCGGCGGTGGCCGCGGGCGAGGTGGACATCCTGGTTGGGACGCACGCCTTGATCCAAGGCACGGTGGCGTTCGCGCGCCTTGGCTTAGCGGTGGTGGACGAGCAGCACCGCTTCGGGGTGCGGCAGCGGTCGGAGCTGCCTGGCAAGGGTATTGGCGCTCAGCCCGACACCCTCTCGATGACGGCGACGCCAATCCCCCGCACCCTGAATATGGTCCTCAACGGGGATTTGGATGTGTCGGTTATCGGGGAGTTGCCACCGGACCGGGTTCCAATTGAGACGCGGCGCTACGTGGGCTTCGACCGCGATCGCGCCTACGACCTCGTACGGGACCAGGTACGCGCGGGTCACCAGGTCTTCGTCATCTGCCCCCTGGTCGAGGAATCGGAGGCAGTCGAGGCGAAGGCGGCCGTAGCCGAGGCGGAACGCCTCCAGCGGGACGTTTTTCCCGACCTGCGAGTCGCGCTGCTCCACGGCCGGATGAGCGGGAAGGAGAAGGACGCCGTGATGACCGACTTCCGGGACCGGGAGGCCGACATCCTGGTCTCGACATCGGTGATCGAGGTGGGGATCGACGTCCCGAACGCCACGGTGATGTTGATCGAGGGTGCCGATCGCTTCGGCCTCTCCCAGCTCCATCAGTTCCGCGGCCGGGTCGGGCGCGGTGGCGCCCGGTCCTACTGCTTGCTTCTGGCCGAGGAGGCAACGCCCGACGGGGAGGAGCGGCTTCAAACGATGGTAGAAACCACCGACGGCTTCGTCTTAGCGGAGAAGGATCTGGAGCTGCGCGGACCGGGCGACTTCATCGGTACGCGGCAGAGCGGGTTGCCGGAGATGAGCTGGCTCGACGGCAGCTTCGACACCCGCCTGCTCGATCAGGCGCGAGAAGCCGCCGAGCACGTGCTCCTGGCTGACTCCGACCTCACCGCGCCGGAGCACAGCCAACTTGCCCGGCGCCTGGACATTTTCTGGACCAAGGCGTCGCCAGACGTACCGCTTTAGTCCGGCGATGGGCGTTGGCGTATGGACCAGATGAAGTAGAGCAGCGATCTTGGCATTACGCCTGCCCTCGGGGGGACGGTGGCGCTGAAGATAACGTTGGATCTCCTCGATGTTCCGGTGGTTCGACTCCGTGGTCCTTCCATGACCCGAACGGGAGGGGAGATCTAACGTGCGCGTGATCGCAGGGGAAGCGAAGGGGTTCCGGCTCAAAGGGCCGCCAAGCACTGGCACCCGGCCGATGGCCGACAAGATCAAGGGGGCCCTGTTTTCCATGCTCGGCTCCCTCGGGGTAGAGCCGGACCGGGTGCTTGACCTCTATGCCGGGACGGGCAATATCGGGATCGAGGCGCTGTCCCGGGGGGCATCCTGGGCCGACTTCGTGGAACAGAACGCGGCCGCCTGCGCGGTCATCCGGACCAACCTTACCCACACCAGGTTCGATCGCTCGGCTCGTGTCCACCACCTCCCGGTCGCGGCCTACCTGAGCCGTGTTGAGCCGCCGTACGACCTGGTGGTGATGGACCCGCCTTACGCTGACCCGGAGATTTTACCTACGCTGGAGCGGGTCGGTCGCTCGGCGCTGGTACAATCCGGCTCTGTCGTGGCCATTGGGCATTCGCCGCGGATCCAACTTCCCGAGCGGACAGGGCTCCTTGAACGGATCCGGGAACGGTGCCATGGGGATAGCTGCTTCTCGGTGTACGAGGTGAGCACAACTGAAGCCGATGAGCCAGCTATCCCGTAGTCGCTTGGCGACCGGATGCCTCATGGGCGAGAGAGGCGAAGCGACGCCGTGACAGTGGCAATCTACCCTGGCAGTTTCGACCCGGTCACCGTGGGGCACGTCGACCTCGCGCTCCGGGCTGCCCGAATTTTCGACCGTCTCATCGTGGCGGTCTACGCGGGCGAAGAGAAGCCGGGTCGGCTTTTCTCGGCCGCCGAGCGGATCGCCCTGGCTCAAGAGGCGCTCGCCGGTGCCAGTGCCGGCGAGATTATCGTTGACAGCTTTTCCGGCCTCACCGTAGAGTACGCGCGCGCCATGAAGGCGACGACGATCGTGCGCGGGCTTCGGGCCGTCTCGGACTTCGAGTACGAGTTCAAGCTGGCCCACATGAACGACCACCTGGCGCCGGAGATCGAGGTCGTTTGTCTCATGACCTCCTCCCGCCATTCGTTTATCAGCTCCAGCCTGATCCGGGAGGTAGCCGCTCTCGGTGGAGACCTCGACGGTTTGGTGCCGGAGCACGTACGGGACGCGCTGCGGGCGAAATTCTCGGAACGGGCAAAGGTGGGCACGTAGCCGAGCCACTCATTGAAGGCCCAGCAGGGCTCAGAGCCCGGCGGGTCGCAACGCGCGTCATGGAGCATAGACACAGCCAATGCAGGACGGCGAGGGACCACATGAGGACGGAACCGTCGACATCCTCTACCTCGTCGACCGGCTAGAGGAGCTGGTCGGCGTAGGCAAGCGGGTGCCCTTCAGCGGCCGCGTCATGGTGGAAGAGGAGGAGTTCCTGGCGCTGGTCGATCAGCTCCGCGTGGCCGTTCCCCATGAGATCAAACAAGCGCAGCGGGTGATCAAGGAGCGGGAGCGGATCATCGGTGAAGCCCAGGACGAGGCGGCGAAAATCTTGAGGGCCGCGCGCGAGCGCTCGGAGTACTACGTCTCCGAACAAGGGGTCCTCAACGAGGCTCGACAGCAGGGCGAGGAGATTCTGCGCCAGGCGGAAGAGAAGCGCAAGCGGGCCATGGGTGAGGTCGATGCGTATGCCTTGCAGGAGATTGCCAAGGTGGAAGAGGGCATGCGCGAAGCGTTCGCGATCATCGATGGTGCCCTCCGTGAAACCCTCGAATCCCTGAGCGCGGCTAAGAGCCATATCGGGCGCTGACCAACCACCGGGCCATGCTTTTGGTGGTCACAACGACGGATGCTAACCCTCACTAGACTAGCCGTCATTGTTTGAGACGGCGATCCTCTGCATCCTCCCCATGGCTGCTCCCAGACGACTTTTTGCGACTCCTGCCGTACACCTTATCCGCCGCCTCGCTGCACCACACCCACCACCTGATTCTGTCTCAATCGCAACATGGAGCGACGCCCGCTTCAAGAACTGCCGACGTTGACCACGGAAGCCTCTCCTTTCGGCTGTGGACACCATTCGACACAGATGATGGTGTTGCAGGCCGGTGTTCTTGTCAGCGGGTGATAAACTGCGTAATAAGTGCGAGTTGTCTGGACAGACGAAAGAACCGAGCAGCACGGCTTCTGCGGTTTCCATTGAGTAAGAGGCCTGGCATCGCGACTAACGCTGGAGCATCCTGAGCTTCCAAGTTGGACCTTCGGCCCGTTCGTGTGAGGCTAGGAGGTGCCCCGCCCAGGCCAGAACGCCATCGTGTGAGATTCGTCACGTGACCATGTGCTATTTCGCATGTCATGGGAGGCAACGATGGTGATCCGGCAGCAGCCGCGCTCATCCCTCGCAAGAATCGATAAGGTGAAACGACTTCAGCGCGTTTCCCTACTCGTAATCGTGGCCCTGCTCTCCACGCTTACGCCGCAAGGCGCGATGGCGGGTACCGGATGGTGCCGAACCGACCCCGTGGTGGCAATCGGCGGCCAACTAGCCGATGTGTTTGTCAGCGCCCCGCTAGACGCTCCGCTGCTTGTCACCGGTCCCAACCACATCGTGATTACCCTTCCCCCGGGTGTAGGTCGGATTTTGGTCGCCTCGACGCTTGGTTTTGGGCAGGGTGAAATCGTGGAGTTTGCGGAATCGCCGTCGCTCAATGCGACTGCGGATCGTATCGATGTCCGCATCAAGGTTTACGTACCCGCGACAGACGACTCCATGCCGGTGCTTGTCGAATTTGCTCCTGAGGTGGTGGGAGTCCTCGCTCCGGCAAGTGCCCAAGGCACTGCCAATACTTGGGTCTCCCTCAAAACCTGGATTTAACCCACCCCATAGCAGTGAAGTCATCCCAGGTCTACTCCGAGAAGGAGGCGATGACCAGCGATCGGGCGGGGAGTCCAAGAACGAGGCTGTGAGTCGGGGAGGAGATTTAAAGGAGTAGATCGGGCTATCCACCGTCCAAGTCCGGTAGGGCGACGCAGCTTCGAGCGCCACGTGAGCCAGGTCGGCTCACCGCACCGTTAGAAGGGCAACGGCCATGGGCAAGCTCCGCTGGCCAGCGAGACTGTATGTGGCGGCCGTTTCTCTGACGGCGGTCGGTCTCATTCTGCTCCTAAACGTTGTGCCCGTAGGACTTCCTAGTCGGGTACCTCCACTCATGGCATGGATTTTCGTTGGACTCATGGGTGCCGCCTGGCTTTTTCCCCTCCCTCTTTCGCTAAAACGCAAACTGTATCTGGACACCTGCGTTCTCACCGCCGCAATCCTCCTTTTCCATCCAGCCGTTGCGATGCTCATAGCCGGGGCTGGCACCGCCATTGCCCACGTGATCCGACGCGAAGACTGGGTGCAGGGCACCTTCAACAGTGCCCAGATCATGCTCCAGGCAGCCGCCGGGGGGCTCATCCTGGCTATCGGTACCGGAGGTGCTGCACGTCCACTCTTTGAGGACTCGATGCAGGTCGTCCTTGTGGTGGTGGCCAGTGGAGTTATCTTTCTTGTGGACAACCTTGCGGTGTCGACGATCGTGGGGTTGGAGTCCGGGTATTCACTGCCGCAGTTTTGGTATCGAACGATCTTCTCCGCTGATCGCAGTCAATTTCTCGGTCAGTTGGCCCAGGTAGGCCTCGGAGTTACAGGGGCCGTGCTCATCGAGGAGGCCTCTTGGACTCTGCCTCTCCTCATTCTCCCCGCCATCGGGATCTATAGCTTGCTGGACCGAAACATCCAACTTCGGGGTCAAGCCGAAATTGCTCGCAAAGCAAGCGACCACAACCTCGCTGATGCACAACGCATCGCCCATGTGGGCAGCTGGGAATGGGATCTCCTAACGGATAAGGTCGTGTGGTCAGATGAGGCCTATCGCATCGCCGGCTTGGTTCCCAACTCCTTCGTGCCAACGCACCAGCCATTTTTGTTCGCCGTTCATCCGGAGGACCAGGGAGTCGTTGAGCAGGCGGTGGGTAACGCGGTTCATGATGGCGGTGCGTTCAGCGTTGAGCATCGTCTTAGGCGGCCGGACGGTACCGAACGGACCGTGCACCAACAGGGAGAGGTTGTCCTCGACGACCAAGGCCGCACGATCCGCATAGTCGGCACGATTCAGGACATCACCGAACGAAAGGTGCTTGAGGCAAAGCTGGTCCAACAGGCCTTCCACGACGCTTTGACGTTGCTGCCGAATCGCGCCACATTCCTCAACCGTCTTGGTCACGCTCTTGACGAAGCGTCGAAGGGCGGTGGGAAGGTCGCGGTGCTTTTCTTGGATCTTGACCGTTTCAAGCTCATCAACGACAGCATTGGTCATGAGGCCGGCGACCAAGCGCTGGTCGCCATCGCACAACGGCTCTTGGCTAGCGTGCGTGCCGGAGACACCGTCGCCCGTTTCGGGGGTGACGAGTTCATGATCCTGCTGGACCGGGCCGATCGCGACACGGCGCTGGAAGTCGCGGAGCGCATTTTCGCCGTGCTTCGGCGGCCGTTTTGCTTGACGGGCCACGAAACCTTCATTGGTGCGAGCATCGGCATCGCGACGAGTGCCGACAACCTCAGCCGAGCCAGCGATGTGCTGCGAGCCGCCGATACGGCGCTCTATCGGGCGAAACTCCAAAACCGGAAGGCGGCGGTGGTGTTCCAGCCAGAGATGCACGCCCAGGCTGTTGCACGGTTGGAATTGGAGACCGCTTTGCAGGCAGCAGTCGAGCGAGGCGAACTCCAACTCTACTACCAGCCGGAGGTGGAACTCTCGACGGGCCGCATCGTTGGGGTCGAAGCGCTCGTCAGGTGGGAACGTCCCGGCCATGGCCTCGTTGTCCCAGATGAATTCATCCCGATCGCCGAAGAGACTGGTCTCATCGTACCTATCGGTCAGTGGGTGCTAGCCGAGGCTTGCCGCCAGATTCAGGCGGAGAGGCTCCATCGATCGAGCAAGGCACCGGTGGTCAGCGTCAATCTCTCCGCTCGCCAACTGCAGCAACCTGATTTGGTAGATCACGTCAAGCGGACCCTGAGACGAACAGGATTGCCAGCGCATCTCTTGAAATTGGAAGTGACGGAGAGGGTGCTCATCGAGGATTTGGACGCCTCGGGCCACATATTACAGTCCTTGAAAGCGTTGGGCGTGCGGCTAGCGATCGATGACTTCGGGGCGGGCTACTCGTCGCTCGGATATCTGCGCCGTCTCGCCGTCGACAGCCTCAAAATCGATCGCTCCTTTATAGAAGACATGGGGCACAGCAAGGCAGATGGGGCGATCGTCGAGGCCATCTCCTCGCTCGCTCACGCAATTGGGATGAATGTCACTGCAGAAGGCATCGAAACGTCGGAACAGCTCTCGCGGGTGCTGGCGGCTGGATGCGACCAGGCCCAGGGCTACTATTTTGCCGAGCCGCTTCCCTTGGATAAGCTCGACCACTTGCTCACCAGCAGAATCCCTTATGACCTTATCCAAAACGCGATGTTGGGCACGTCACCAGAGCTGGCGGTGACACCCGTCCCTCAGTGACGGGGGGGGGTAGAGGTGACCGCCCGCTCTCACTGTCTCAATCTCACTTCATTGACTGATGCGGACTCGTTCCTGCTAGTCTGAGCTTCGCTAGCAGATGTCAAAAGGCAACGGCCTCATCGGCTCAGGCCCCCGGTAGTTGTTGAGAGTCAACGTTTGCTGGTCAGCCCCCACCGGCCCTTGCACCCCATCGAATACCTGAAGGGGATCCCTGGCAGAGACTTTGGGTCTCGCGGAAATTGACGCACCCTGCCGCGCGGCCTATAATTCCGAGGTTGCGCCGGCTGTTGTCCGGCGCGTTTGCACGCTGAAAAACCCGAGTCCGGCGGCCGTTCCCGGACCACTACGTTCCCATCATGGCACTGGAACACGGCCGCGGCCTGGGCCTGAACAATGACACCGTCATCAACGTCGTCGGGCTGCTCAAAGGGCAGGTCGGCAGCACGCGGAACTACGCGCTCCACCTCGACGCCTTCCCCCTGGACGATGAGCTTACCGCCGAGGGAGTGACCGGGGAGGTACGGCTGACCAGGCTGCAGGATCGCATCCTGGCGGATGTCGATGCGCGTGGCCGGGTGGAGTTGGAATGCGTCCGCTGCCTGCGGCCGTATGACCAACCCTTCGAGACTGCCTTCACCGAAGAGTACCGTCAGATGGTGGACGTTCGGACCGGCGCAGACATTCCGGCAGAACTCCTGACTGACACGGACGCCGACGACGAGGTCTTTGCGATCGATGAGAACCATGAGTTGGATGTTGGCGAAGCGCTGCGACAATGGATCGTCCTGACGCTGCCGATGCGTGCTGACTGCGGCCCTGATTGCCCCGGACCCGACGTGACGGAGGCCGGTGAAGGTGAAGCGGTGGACGAACGCTTCGCGGCGCTCTCGCGCCTCCTCGACGAGGATGGGGCGGAACATTAGCGCTGGCTCACGGCACACGAAATGGACCTGAGACACCGCGGATCTGCGCGGCCACGACCGGCGAACGAGCCGGTCCAAGCGAATGGAGAACGACCATGGCTGTACCGAAACAGCGCATTAGCCGGCACCGCCAGGGCAACCGTCGCCGGCATCACCACATCGAGGCGCTCAATCTTGTGGAGTGCCGCAATTGCCGCGAACTGAAGCGGCCGCATCACGTTTGCCCCAACTGCGGCATGTATAACGGCCGTCAGGTCATTGAGATCGAAGAGCGGCAGCGTCCCGAGGCATAACGGAACCGGC
>JADDPH010000081.1:18776-31325 GCA_016781925.1 Sphaerobacteraceae bacterium
GGAGAACTGCGAGGGCCTGCTCGTCGCGCTGGTCTGGGAGATGAGATGGCGGGGACGCGGCACGCAGCGATCACGGGTTGGGGCATGGCGATGCCCGACCGCATCCTCACCAATGCCGATCTCGCGGAGATGGTCGAGACCTCCGACGAGTGGATCGTCAGCCGCACCGGCATCCGTGAGCGGCGCATCGCCGGCACTCAGGACACCACGACCTCTCTCTCTGTTGGGGCGGCCCGTCAGGCGCTGGACCGGGCGGGGATTACCGCTGACGAGATCGACCTGATCATCGTCGGCACCTGCACGCCCGATCAATTCCTGGTCTCGCAGGCATGCCTGGTCCAAGCGGAACTTGGCGGGACGGCCGGTGCCTTCGACCTCGGTGCGGCCTGCTCCGGATTCGTCTACGCGCTCGCCACCGGCTCCCAGTTCGTCCAAACCGGGCTGCACAACCGCGTCCTCGTCATCGGGGTTGACACCCTCACTCGCTTCGTCGACTACACCGATCGAACGACGTGCGTCCTGTTCGGGGACGGAGCTGGGGCAGTGGTCCTAGAAGCCACCGACGAGGAACGTGGCCTGCTTTCCACGGTCCTTGGTGCAGACGGTGCCGGGAACAAGCACCTCTACATCCCTGGCTGGGGTGCCTTCGTGCCCGAATCCGCGGAACTCTTTCCCGAATACCGGCCCTATCTCCAAATGAACGGCAACGAAGTCTTTCGGTTCGCCGTCCGAGTGATGGGGGATGCCGCCGCGGAGGCCGTGGAGCAAGCAGGGCTCTCCTTCGCCGACGTCGACATGCTCATTCCGCACCAGGCTAACCTGAGAATCATCGACGCGGCGGCCCGTCGCCTCGACCTGCCACGGGACAAGGTGTGGGTCAATGTCGACCGCTACGGAAACACCTCGGCCGCTTCGGTGCCCATCGCTCTCTGCGAGGCCGAGGCAGCGGGAAAACTGGCCGAGGGGGACAATCTCGTCTTCGTGGCCTTCGGAGGAGGGCTCTCCTGGGCGGCCGGTGTGGTTCGCTGGGGCACCGAAGGCGTCTGCCGCGACCCCGCCTGTCGAAGCCGCCGTGGTCGATAGGGCCGCCGGAGATCCTCCGGCTTCCGCCCGAACCGCCTGGGTCTTCCCCGGCCAGGGATCGCAATACGTCGGCATGGAACGCGGCGTGATCGCGGCCTACCCGGATGCGGCGGGAGTCCTCTCAACTGCCGACACAACACTGGGATTCGGTCTGAGCCGGATGATCGCGGCCGGTCCAGACGACGATTTGATCCGCACCGACAACCAGCAGCCGGCCATCGTCGCGGTGAGCGTCGCGCACCTGACCGGATTGATGGGGGCGGGAAAGCTCCCTCCGCCCGACTTCGTCGCCGGCCACAGCCTTGGGGAATACAGCGCCCTGGTAGCGGCGGAGGCGCTGTCGTATGCGGACGCCCTCCTCCTCACGCGGCGCCGGGGTGAGTTGATGCAGCAGCACGGCGCCGGCGCGATGGCGGCGCTGATTGGCTTGGATGCCGCCGCCGTGGAAGCGATCGCCAATGAGGCCGGCGTCGAGGTGGCCAATCACAACACCCCAGGGCAGATCACCGTCTCCGGCCGACACGAGGCGGTGGAAGGCGCCATGGCTCTCGCGACGCAGCGGGGAGCCAGACGAGCCCTCCGCCTGCCGGTGAGCGCCGCGTTCCACTCCTCGCTCATGGCGCCGGTGGTGGACGGACTGCGCCCGCTCGTTGAACAAGTAGAGATGCGCCCGGCGAAGGTCCCGTTGGTCACCAACGTGGACGCCGCACCAATCACGCATCCGGACGACCTGCGCCGGGAGCTGCTGGAACAGATCTGCGCCCCGGTGCGCTGGATCGATGTCGTGGCGCGACTCCGTACGGAGGGCGTGACGACCTTCTACGAGGTCGGTCCCGGCAAAGTACTCGCCGGACTCATTGCCCGGATTATACGTGACGCGAGGGTCGTCACCGCGGAGTCGCTCCTGTAGGGCGAGGCGGTTGATGCCGGAAGGGGGAAATGCGTGGCTGAGGGCAGGGACGGGGTGGATCAAACACCACGGGTCGCGGTCGTCACGGGTGGCACTCGCGGTATCGGGCTGGCTGTAGCGCGTCGTCTCGCCGACGAAGGCTACGACCTCGTCTTGACCTACCGGGGGGACGAAGCGACCGCGGGCGAAACGAGGGCGACCCTGGAGCCGCTTGGCCGGCGGGTTGAGGTGGTGGCGGCTGATGTCTCCACGGCCGACGGAGCCGGTGCCTCCATTGAGGCCGCCATGCAGCGGTTGGGACGGATCGACGCGCTGGTCAACAACGCCGGGATCACCCGCGACACGTTGCTGATGCGCATGAGCGAGGAAGACTGGGACGCCGTCCTCAGCACAAACCTCAAGGGGGCCTTTCTCTGCGCCAAGGCGGCGGTGCGGCCGATGCTGCGCCAGCGCTCCGGCCGGATCGTGAACCTCACCTCCGTGGTCGGACTCGTCGGCAATGCCGGACAGGCGAACTACGCGGCCGCCAAGGCGGGGCTCGTCGGGTTCACCAAGTCGCTCGCCAAGGAGGTCGGGTCCCGGGGCATCACCGTGAACGCCGTCGCTCCCGGTTTCATCGAGACGCGGCTGACCGATGCCTTGCCCCAGGACCTCAAGGACTCGCTGCTCGCGAACACGCCGTTGGGACGATTCGGCACGCCCGAGGACGTGGCAAGCGCGGTGGCGTTCCTCCTGTCGCGGGATGCCGGTTTCATCACCGGGCACGTTCTGACGGTGGACGGCGGGTTGTTCATGGCCTGACCGTTCTACCGGACCAAGGATCTAACGCTTCACCTGGTCCGCGGGCCAGCGGCTCAGGGAAAGAAGCCCGATAGTGACAGCAACCACATCTTCAAGCACGGCTAGCAACGGATCGGGCAAACCAGTCGCTTTGTGAGCCTGAACTCTAGCGGTGTAACCGGCCATGCTCCCGGCGAGTGCTCCGAGCGCCGCCATCGTACCGCCCAGCCCAGCCGCGTTCCCTGCCCCACGGGCCAGCACCGCGCCCGCCGCGGCGCCAAAGCTCAGCCTCCCAACCAACGGACCGGGACGGAGCCGGCTGGGCGCGATGGGCAGCTTGTCGCCTACCGCCTCCCCAACCGCGGACATTGCAAGCCCAATCGCGACTCTGCGGAGGCGCAGGACGTGGAGCGGCGGGGGCAGGGAGGCCCCCGCCGCTCCGTTGGACTTCGCGGCGAGCAAGGCGAGGGGGATCTGAGAGCGCATCCCGGCCGTGACGCCGAGCCCGAGGGCGGCAACGGCAACGGCCACCGGCCTCGAAGGAGTTGCCCTAGTCATGGACAGGCCTTTCTTGTCAGAGGGCGATTATTCACCGGCCGACCGGCCCCAGCTTTGGCCCGATTGCCTCAGCATTACACCCGGCTGGACGTCACTCTTTCGCGGATCCCGCGCCACGACTCGATTCCAAGCAGGTTGGGCTACAGACCCTCGTCACTCGTTCGCTACTTATGTCACCGATGACTCATGTAAGTGTTTTGAGAAGCCCATTCCGTCTTCCAATTGGACGACCATATCCTCAACCTCAGAACGGCCCGGTGCTCTATCCTTGACGCTAGTTCGCCGAGGTGTCGATCGTGCGGCGTGGGGTGCGGCCGGGTGGCTCATCGTACGGCGCTCAAGGGTTCCATGAGCGACGCATTGTTCCGTAAGGTGCTGATCGCCAACCGCGGTGAGATTGCGCTCCGCGTTCTGCGAGCCTGTCGCGACCTCGGCGTTCCGGCCGTCGTCGCGTACAGCGACGCGGATCGGGACTCACTGGCCGTCCGCCTCGCCGATGAGGCCGTCTGCATCGGTCCCGCGCCGGCTGCCAAGTCATACAACAACATTCCGGCCATCATCAGCGCCGCGCTGGTGACGGGCTGCGATGCCCTTCACCCCGGTTATGGGTTCCTCGCTGAGAACGCCTATCTCGCGGAAATCTGTGGCCAGGTTGGGGTGACGTTCATTGGCCCCCGCCCTGAGGTGATCGAGCGAATGGGCAACAAGGCCGAGGCGCGGAGGGTGATGCGGGAGGCCGGCGTGCCATTACTTCCCGGAACCGAGGGCGTGCTCCGGAATCTTGGGGAAGCACGACAGGCCGCGCGCCGCATTGGGTTCCCTGTGATCATCAAAGCGACCGCGGGAGGTGGAGGCCGCGGTATGCGGGTAGCGCGGGACGACGCCGAGTTGACCCGCCTCCTCCCACTGGCCCAAGCCGAAGCGGAGACCGCCTTCGGCAACAGCGACGTCTACCTTGAGCGCTACCTGGATCGACCACGCCACGTGGAGGTCCAGGTTCTCGCCGATCACCACGGCCACGTGATCGCCCTCGGCGAGCGGGACTGCTCCCTCCAGCGCCGGCACCAAAAGGTGATCGAGGAGGCGCCGGCGCCGAATCTGCCCCGCAAGGTCCGTGAGGCTCTGCTGCGGACCGCCGTGAAGGGCGCCAAAGCCGCCCACTACACCAGCGCCGGCACGCTGGAGTACTTGCTCGACCGGGATGGGCACTTCTACTTCATGGAGATGAACACGCGCATTCAAGTCGAACATCCGGTTACAGAGGCTGTTACCGGCGTGGACCTTGTTGCCTGGCAGATTCAGGTGGCGGCAGGTCGTCCTCTCACCATCGACGCTCGGTCGCTGGAGCCGGTCGGTCATGCGATCGAGTGCCGGATCACGGCCGAGGACGCCTCTGCCGGTTTCGCTCCCAACGTCGGGACGGTGGAAACCTACGTGTCACCGGGTGGACCCGGGGTCCGCGTGGACTCGCACCTGTACACGGGCTACACCGTGTCGCCTCATTATGACTCCCTGCTCGCGAAGGTTGTGGTCTGGGGCAAGAACCGCCCAGAAGCCATCGCCCGGATGGAGCGTGCTCTGACGGAGACGGTCATCACCGGCATCACCCATACCGCTCCGTTCCAACGACGCCTGGTCGCTGATGATGGCTTCAAGCGCGGTGAGGTGCACACGGGCTTTCTCGACGACTTCCTCGCCCAGCAGGACAGCACAGAGCCGGAAGCCAGCACTCGTTCGAGGACGGGCGACGGGCACGGGGGTTGACCAGCGTGACAAACGTCGACATGGACGCGACACGTCCTTTCCATCCCCATCCTAGCGGGGCGGAAACCGAGGTCGGCTCGGGCGGGCTGCCGGCCATTGATGCCGGCAACGACGGCATCCGCGGAACGGTCCGGATCGCTCCTGCCGTGCTGATCGAACTCATTGCGCTGGCCGTTCGTGATGTAACGGGAGTCGTCGATTTCCACCCGCGGCGCCGCGTGGAACGCATCTTGCCTCGGGGCGGGCATGGGTCGTCGGCAGACCAGGACACGACGGCCAGCACCTTTGAGGCAAGTGGCATCCGGGTGCGGGTCCACGGAAGCCTGATCGACGCCGATGTCACGATCGTGATCGTGCCCGACGTGAACATCCTGGAGCTCAGTCGTAACATCCAGCGCCAGGTTGGCGTCGCGGTCGGGCGGATGCTGGGGATGACAGTCAACGAGGTCAACGTCTATGTCGCGGGGGTTGCCGCGGCTCCCGAGGCGGAGAGGTAACACGAAGTCATGGATGAGGCGAATGTGGCGGACCTAGCTGGTGCCGGTGGAGGAGCCCCGCTCCTCCCGGACGACGAACGGGACCAGGGCACGCGACCCGGACCCGGCGCAGGCGAGGGAGCGCGGCAGCCTGCCGGTGGCGCCCGCCACCAGGGTCGGATGGCAGCCCTCCAGGTTCTTTACGAAGTAGACATCACTGACCATCCCGTAGAAGAGGTCCTCTCCCGCGCAACCACGGAGCAAGATCTTCCGGAGCCAATTGCCAAGCACGTCGCCCGTTTGGTCCATGGTGTGTTGGCCCACCAGGCCACCATCGACCCGTACATCGCCACGGCTGCTCCCGCATTTCCCGTCCAGCAGCTCGCCGCGGTGGACCGCAACGTGCTTCGCCAGGCCATCTTTGAGCTGCTGAATGAGCCGGACGTGCCGGTCAAGGCGGCGATCAACGAGGCCGTGGAGTTGGCCAAGCATTTCGGGGGGGACAGTTCCGGTCGGTTCGTCAACGGAGTGCTGGGAACCGTGTCGCAGCGGATCAGCGCCGAGGGAGGACGCAAGGCGAAGCCGGGCCGGGGTCGATCGGCCGCGGGCCGCCGGGATTCTGCCCGTTCGACCTGAGTGACCGGTCGGTAGCCGCTGGATGCTCCCTGAACGGTCGTGTATCATCCGTCCCGTTGCACGAGCGCCAATACCGACGATGATCGTCGAGGCGATCGTGTACCGGCGTGCCGGGTTACCGGTCGAGGCAGCCGACGAACGGCGGCCGCGTGGGTTGACGGAAGGGGTTCGCGTTGGCGTCGGTGTACGAGCGGGTCCAGAGCATCGTGGCTGAGCGGCTCGGTGTGGACGAGGACAAGGTGACGATGGATGCCGAGTTCATCGGCGACCTCAACGCCGATTCCCTCGATCTCGTCGAAGTCATCATGGCCATGGAGCAGGAATTCGACCTCGAGATTAAGGACGACGACGCCGAGAATATCCGCACCGTCGGCGACGCTGTTCAGTTCATCGAAGAGCACAACGCCTAGGCGTCGGTCTCACACCCCTTTGGCCCAAACCATAGCTTGGGCCAGGGGAATGACCGGTGCCCTGTCGCCAGCGAGCCACCCCATGGGAGCGTTCGTAAACCTACATAGCCGTCGAGGCGAGCGGCTCGATCCTCCCCTGCCCTGGTGCGGACGTGACGTCGTCCGCTTCTGGCTGGGCGCGAGCAAGCACCCCATGGAAGGCGGTGGGTCATGGCCCGCGCATTAAGACCACCTCGATTTCCGTTCAAGCCCCCGCGGATTCCCAAGATCCCGAGGCTGCCGCGGACTGACGAGCCGTACGAGGACGTCTTCGACGAGATGACCCTCCAGGAGCACCTGGAGGAGTTACGGTCGCGGATTGTCAAGACGTGTATGTCAATCGGCGTCGCGTTCATCGCTGGCGCGGTCCTTGCCGGCCCCCTTCTTGAAAACATCAAAGACCAGGCCAATATCGAGGAAGGCGCGGGCTTCGACATTCTCAGCCCGACTGAGCCGATCACGACCTACTTCAAGGTCGCGCTCTATATCGCGATCGGCTTTACGATGCCGATCATCGTCTGGCAATTGATCGGCTTCCTGGCTCCGGGCCTGACTCGAAAGGAGAAGCGGGTCCTCTTTTCCTCGTTGCCCTTTGTCAGTATCCTGTTCCTCGGTGGTGCCGCCTACGCGTTTTTCTTTGCCGCGCCTCGGGCGTTCGACTTCCTCTCGAGCTTCCAGAGCGACCTCTTTCAATGGACACCCCAGGGCGAGGAGATTATTAGCTTCTATCTGACGCTGATGATCGGCCTCGGGCTCGCATTCGAACTGCCGATCGTGATGTTCTTGCTCGCCAAGCTGAACATCGTGGGCACCAAACGGATGCGGGAGTACCGGAAGTACGCGGCGATGGTGCTCCTTGTCGTTTCGGCGATCATCACCCCGAGCACCGACCCGATCAATATGGCGATCGTCGCCATGCCACTGCTTGCCCTGTACGAACTCGGCATCATCATCGGCCGCGTCTTCGCCCGGCCGGCTCGTCGGATCTAGTCCCGGGAGAGCGGCTGCTCAGCATTCGGCTTCCTGGCCGAGGGCGGCTCGGGTGCCGGACGAACTGCCATGGTCCGCTCCTGTCGATAGGTGACCATGCCGGGCCCTGCTCCCTTGATCTTGCGGACGTGCCGTCGCCGGGTCACGTCAACTTCCACATTCCCGCTTCCCCTCGCCGCGCTGTAGTACGCGGCGAGGGAGGCCGCCTCACCAATCGTCTCCGGATCCTCATCCGCTCCGGGCTGCCGCCACCGGACGATGACGTGGGAGCCCGGGACCCCCCGCGCATGAAGCCATGTGTCGTCTGGTCCGGCAATGTCGAAGGTCACCAGGTCGTTCTCCCGCCCGCTGCGGCCCACGAAGATCGCGTTGCCGTTGCGCTCCATAACGGGCTTCGGACGCCCGGGCGTCGCCCGCCGGCGGGGCAGCGATGGACGTTGCCCTTCCGTCCCACTAGACCCTCGATGCGCTTCCCACTCCGCCGTCAGTGCCTCGATCGCCGCAAAGCCATCCGCTTGGGCCACCATCGTCAGCAACTGGTCAAGATACGCGCGCTCGCGCTCGGCGGTCGCCCGCAGGTCCGGCAGGTGTCCCGCGGCCCCCTGAGCCTTCCGGTAGCGTTCAAAGTAGGCCTGCGCGTTCTCCTTGGCCGAAAGCGCGGGGTCCAGCGGAATGGTCGTCCCATCAACGCTCAACTCCCGCTGGCCTGATTCGATCTGCCAGAGATAGGCGTAGATGAGTTCTCCCCACTCCCGAAACCGGTCCGCCTGGGCCGCCTTGGCATCCTGAGCATCGATCGACGCGAGGCGAGCATCAACACGTTTGCGCGCCTCTCCGATCGCCTGGGAGAGCCGTTCCCGACGCTGCGAGTGGGGGCTGGGTGAGTCGGCATCCGGTTCGCCAAACGCCGCGTCAATCGCGGCGGAGATGGTTGGGAGGGGGATCTCCGTTCCTGAAGCCGCAAGGTGGGCGAGAGGAACCGGTGAGAACGCCGGGTCCATCTCGTCGCCCTTGTAAACGCGCGGTGCCCAGGCGGAGGTAAGGAGCGGTTCCAACAGTGCTCGTGTCTCCCGCGCGACCGCAATAAGCATCTCTGGGGAGAGCGAACCGACGGTCACCTCGATGTTCCCCCCCACCCGAAAGGCGATCTCGCGGCCCATCTGGGGGCTGACAGCCCGGAGCCGGCGAACCAGCACCTGGGCGAGGAGGGCATCTGGCGGCTCCGAGCTCAGGAGCACCCTTGCACCCTCCGCTGTCAGCCGGCGTGGGTCCGGCTTGTCGACAGGCGGTGGAAGTGTGTAGGGGAGGCGCGGCCAAATCGGCCGTACCCGACTCATAGCGGAGGTGACGTGCTTGGCACTCTCCATGATCTTTCCCTCATCGTCGACGAGGAGCAGATTGCTGTGCCGGCCCATAAGCTCGACGACAAGATGGACGTAGGTCGCATCGAACTCCCCATTGTCGTCGACCCAACTCGCCTCATCAGCATCCTCCTCGTCATCCTGTTGCGGGGGATCGGCATGCCGAGGTCTCCGTCCGTTGTGACGCCCCAGGCGCTTGGCTATACTCAAACGAACCAGTCGCTCCAGCGGGGGTTGCTCCACGCCGATGACCACACCGCCCCGGGCATACTTGCGTAAGAGCAATCCGAATGGGGTGACGAGGGCGGTGTCGAGCGAGGGGGGGTGCTCAGTCAAGTGGAGCCGTCCCGCCCGAGCGTCAGCGCTGGCAACCAGCCATCGCCGTCGCCCGCCCGCGTAGATCTCCGCTGCAAGCGAGAGGCGGTCGATCAGGCCGATTCGCTGGATTCGACCGTCAACGAGGGTGTCGGCGAACTCGTCGGCGACGGCGGCAATGGTAAGGACATCGAACACGCGGGCAGGCTCCCTCCTGGAACGCGGACGTGGCGCGATTGGCGCCGAGGAATGCGCAACGCATGGCAGATACCGGTCACGGCGTTACACCGCTCGCCACCCCTGATGGAACTCTCCCCCAGGGGCCTGACGGGCACCCGGAGAGGTCGGACCACCTGGGAGAACGAGCCGACGATCTGATCGGTGAGCTTCGCGGCAGGCGCCACCCGCGCCTGTTCGTGATCTCGGGTCCGTCCGGCGTCGGCAAGGACGCCGTTATCGAGCGACTGCGTCCCCGCTACCCGGAAGCCTACTTCGCGGTCACAGCTACGACTCGACTGCGCCGGCCCGGGGAGATCGACGGCATCCACTATCTCTTTCTGGACGATGCCACTTTCGACGCCCATCGCGCGGAGGGCGAGTTCCTGGAGTGGGCGGTCGTCTACGGACTGCAATACGGTGTGCCGAAGGGACCGATCCGCGCTGCCATTGAGCGCGGCCAGGACGTGGTCGTCAAGGTGGATGTGCAGGGTGCCGCCTCGATCCGCCGTCTCGTGCCTAACGCGGCGTTCATCTTTATCGCGCCCGAGTCCATGGCCGAGTTGCTCCACCGGCTCCGCTCCCGGAAGACGGATGATCCTGAAGCCCTCTTGAAACGGTTCGGCACGGCCAGCAGAGAGATCTCCGACGCGGCCGACTTCGACTACGTCATCTTCAACGAGGCCGATCGGTTAGAGAAGACCTTGGAGCAGATCTGTGCGGTGATGACCGCCGAGCAGTGCCGGGTTCACCAGTCTCCAATCGAGCTCTAGCCTCCTCGCCCCAGCCGCGCCGGTGTCGGCTGAGCGATCACCCGCCCAATCCCGTACGGCGTTTGAGGCAGCGTTAGGCGGCTGAGTCGCGCGCCTCCTCTTCGTGCCGCTCCGGCTCCTCCGGCACCCGCTGCAGGGTCGATTTGTCCTCCACGCGATCGACAAAGAGAATGCCGTCCAGGTGGTCAATTTCGTGCTGCAGCACGCGAGCAGCATACCCATGGGCCTTGATCCGGACATCCCGGTTGTCCAAGTTCAGCGCCTTCACCGTCACGGCATCGAACCGCGGAACCTCCCCAACCCAGCCCGGAATACTGAGGCAGCCCTCTAGCCCGAGTTCGCGGCCCTGGGCCTTGACGATCTCAGGGTTGACGAGCGTCAGGGTCAAGCCCGGGGCATCCTCCTCCTCGTATCCCTCCGGGACATGGACCACGATCAAGCGACGAGGAACGCCGACCTGCGGCGCGGCAAGGCCCACCCCCGGGGCATCCAGCATCGTTTCGTGCATGTCCTGAGCGAGCTTCCGGAGGCTGTCGTCCACCTGCCGGATCTTCGTCGCCTTCTGCCGGAGGCGTGGATCGCCCTCCAACACGATTTCTAGGATGGCCATCGCTTCCCTAACTCCCGCAGTGGACGGGGCGCCTGTTCAACGCAACCCGAGAATGCTCCGTGGAGTATCGCGCAGGAGCGGCAGATGGCTCAATGTGACTGCGAGAACAGGTGACGGGTCACTTGTCCGGATCGGACTCCTTAGGGACTCGCATCGGAGCCCGGAAGGGCGGGTTCTCACACGAAACGCATCTCAGGCTCGGCGTCGGGACGAACCCGGCATCCCAGATGTAAGGGGCTTTCGCACTATTGGCTCTTCCGCCCCACCTCTGCCCCTGCTCAGCGTTCCCCGGTGCGAGTTTGGGCCCTCGTCGGTCCTACGGGTTGGTGCCGCCGCTGGCGCCCTGAATCTCGAAGGAACCGGCTTCTTTCCCGTCCAGCAAAATCTTGACGGTTCCGGTCTGCTGCTGAGGGACTGTGAAGGAAACCTCCTTTGTCTGGTTGGCCGGGATCTCCTCGCCCGCCACGATACCCTCAATCTCAAGAGTGTGTGGACTGCCGTCGCCCTCCACCACCAGGATAAAGGGTTGCCCGACCTGGCTCTCGATGTTGTCCGGGTCGAGTTTCCCGTCCTTGATCGCAACCGTCTCGCTCGTGGCGTCCTGCGGCATATTGCCGCGGGAAACTGAACCGGGCTGCGGAGAAGCATCCGGGATGTTCCCGATCACCGGCGAGGCAATGTTGCCGCCGGTATTGCCCTCTGCCTCCTCGTTGGCCTCATCACCGCCGCACGAGGCGAGCGTCACGGTGATAACAAGAGCCAAACCCAGCCAGCGGGTCCGCCTGCTGAGCACGTGAATGTCCATCCCTGCCATGTGAACCGCCCCCCTCCCTCTTGTGTCTCCCGCTCAACCCGGCATCGCTCGCAGGGGCGGAGACAACTCATTGATTTGGGGTCGCAATCCCCATGCCGGATGACCTCACGGGAATTGACTCGACGGCATCGGGTGTGACGTCATAAGGTTCAGGAACGTTTCTCACCCAAGCCGCGGGAGCTGTCCCGCTACCGGATGACGCCGGCCTGGCGGGATCTAGCAGGTAAGGGCCGCGTCGACGTAGCCGCCGAAGGTCGTGGTCCAGTACCAGTCGTAGGTGGCATTTCCGTTGTACGCCCGCCCGATGCCGATCGCGGTGAAGTTCGGGTTGAGCATGGTGGCGTTATGGCTGGGGCTGTTCCTCCACTGGTCGAACGTCGCCGACGCGGACTGGTTCCCAGCGGCGATATTCTCGCCCTGGTAGGTGTTGTAGGTGTAGCCGAAGTTGGCAATGTTCTGCAACCAGGTGACTCCATTGGCCAGCGTGTGGCTGAAGTAGTTCTTGTTCGCCATGTCGACGCTGTGGTAGTCCGCCGCGCCGCTCAAGCTCGCTGAGAGTTGCAATCTCGGTAGTCCGTTGGCCGCCCGGTAGTCGTTGATCAAGCCAAGAAATGCGCGTTCCTCGGCGTCGGCACAGGCGCCGGTGGAGCCCGTGTTGCCGCCGCCATCGTCTCCGCCCGACGTGCCGCCAGAGGTGAGGTACTGAGAAGCAGCCCAGCCGGCGGTGCCCTGGTAGGTGACCGAGACGAACCCATTGGCCTGCTGCCCGGTCAAGGTCACGGTGGAGCCAGCCGGCATCACCCGCAGCACGCTG
>JADDPH010000107.1 GCA_016781925.1 Sphaerobacteraceae bacterium
CTAGGGTCAGGCGAGGATTGGCACAGGTCACGGTCGCGCGGGTCGCGTCGTGCGTGTGAGCCGAGAGGATCTCGGGGTGAGATCCGTTCATCGTCACAGAGAACCGGCTGAGATACCGGGTATCCCGAGCATAAAGCCCGCGCGCATCGTCGCGGCGACCATCGTTCGAGAGACTGCCTACGAGAAAGAGCTCCTCGCTCTTAAGCACCAGATTATGGTTCAGCACCGCACGCGCTCCGATTGACGAGGAAACAGGGATCAGACGCCGGGGCAAGAGGGAAGCCACCCTCAAGGTCTTGGATCTCTTCACGCCTCTCTGGTCGAGTCCTGCCAGGCCGGCTTCCCGGATGGTACGTAGCCCTGGCGGTAGACCATGATGGTTCGTTCGAAGTCGATGACCGTCGTTCCTTCCTGGTTGTACCCGACCGTGCGGACGCGAACGATCCCGACCTCGGGCCGGGACCGCGACGGTCGCGCGTCGAGCACCTCTGAGCGGGCATAGAGCGTGTCACCCTCAAAGACCGGTGCGGGGAGGCGCACCGCGTCCCAGCCGAGATTCGCGACCGCGTTCTGACTCAGGTCGGCGACGCTGATGCCCGTCACCAGCGCCAACGTGAAGGTGCTGTTGACCAGCGCGCGGCCAAACTCTGTCTTCGCCGCATAGGCATGATCGAGATGAACGGGATGGGTGTTCATCGTCAGCAGGGTGAACCACATGTTGTCGGTCGTCGTTACAGTCCGGCCCGTGCGATGATCGTAGACGGCACCAACCGTGAAGTCTTCAAAGCAGCGTCCTTGCCAGCCTTGCTCCATGGGTATCCTCTCCGGGTGCTACGAGCGCATCGTGCTTGGCATCTCCAGCCGCGGCCCTCCTCGGCCCGCTCTCTCCAAGGCCATGGGGCGGACACTGCGCGGCTCGACATCCCGGGCTCCGCCATTGGACGGAGGGGCAGACGCCCAGTTAGTAACTCCGGGGCAAACCGAGCACGTGGGTCCCAACATAGGCAAGCACGAGGTTGTTGTTGACCGGGGCGACTTGGAAGAGGCGGGTCTCCCGAAACTTGCGCTCCACGTCATATTCGTCGACAAACCCGTTCCCGCCGTGCGTGTCGAGACAGGCGTTGGCGGCGGCCCAACTTGCCTCGCTGGCGAGCAGCTTCGCCATGTTCGCTTCAGCACCGCTCTTGGCCCCCCGGTCAAAGAGCCAGGCCGCCTTCCAGCGCAGCAGGTCGGCCGCCTCAATCTGAGCGTGGGCTCGGGCGAGCGGGAACTGGACTCCCTGGTTCGCGCCGATCGGTCGCCCGAAGACCTCCCGCTGGCTCGCATAAGCCGAGCCCCGCTCGACGAACCAGCGCCCGTCACCGATGCACTCCGCCGCGAGCAAGATGCGCTCCGCATTCCAGCCGTCGATCACGTACCGGAAGCCCATTCCCTCCTCCCCAATAAGGGCATCAGGCGGGAGACGCAGATCCCGATAGGTCACCTGGTAGGTCTCGTAGTTGAACATCGTCCGCACGGGCCGCACCGCGATGCCGGCCTGCTCCCGCGCCGCGCGCAGATCGACCAGAAAGAGGCTGAGTCCGCGCGTCCTGTCGGTCAGGTCTTCGCGGGGCGTGGTGCGAGCCAGGAGCAGGAGCAGGTCCGACTGCTCGATCCGGCTCGTCCAGTTCTTGGCGCCGTTGACGACCCAGCCGCCGCCGTCCCGCACGGCGGTGGTGGTGATCGCGGTGGTCTCAGATCCGGCCTCCGCCTCCGTCACAGAGAAGGCCTGAAAGCGCAACTCGCCCCGGGCGACCGGAGGCAGCCAGCGTGCTTTCTGCGCTTCGTCCCCGTGCCGGACCAGCGCGCCCATGATGTACATCTGGGCATGGCAGGCCGCCGAGTGCCCGCCGGAGCGGTTGATCTCCTCGAGGATGATGCTGGCCTCCGTCACGCCGAGTCCGAGCCCGCCATACGCGGACGGGATAAGCGCCGCAAGGTACCCCGCCTCCGTCAGGGCCTGGACGAACCGTGTCGGATACGCCCGTTCACGGTCGAGGGTCCGCCAGTAGTCGTTCGGGAAGCCGGCACACAGCGCCCGCACATCCGTCCGCAATCGTTCCTGGTCAGAGGTCAGGGCAAAGTCCATCCGGTCATGCCTCAGGGCGGACCAGGGTCCGCATCAGCGCCGCCATGTCTGGCGCTTCTTCCAGACCTCGCACCACCTCGGTGATGCGCTGGGCCAGGTGATCGCCGTAGCGCGGGGCGATGAGCTCGTATGCCTTGGCTTCCAACGTCTCCAGAGAGACCGGATTCTCCGGATTCCCGCGTGGGTAGTCGGAACCTGCTTCCATGGTGCGCCCGTCGGTTAGCGCCAGTTGGAGGTGGGCCGGCCAGGCCTCTGGGTAGCGAGCCGTCAACTCTGGGTCAACGTCGATGCGTATTCGGGGCAACAGCGCGGCGATTCCCGCCTCGGTGACGCCGCTCGGCAAGAAGCGATCATCCGCGAACTGCTCTAGGCCCACGCGACCCTCCAGAAGCGCCGCGGCGACCACATAGGCCAGGCTGAACTTCGCCTGATACGGCGTCCTCGGGTTCGTCTCCCTCACGATCTCGTAGCCTGGACCATAGGTCGCAATGCGAATGTCACGGATCTGGTCGAGCGCGTCGTGACCTAGCCAGCCGCGCTGATCCCGCAAGTCGAGCGCGACGTCGATGGCCGTGTGGGTATGGCCACAGCAGGAATGGAGCTTGTAACAGTTCTCGCTCACCTTCCATTGTGTTCCCAGGCCGTCGACCACGCGTGCGGCATCATGGGATGCACTCATCGCAGGGAAGAACCCGCGCTCCCCCTCCAGGATGCGGGTGGCGCCAGTGAAGCCGACCCGGGCGAGGTCAGCGGCAAGAACGCCGTTAAAGGCGGCCTTGCCGGGGTGGAGGTGCTTGCTCATCGCGCCGTCCGCATTGAACTCCCAGAGCCCGGCCGCCTGTGTGCCCGCCGTGCCGAGGGCATCGAGCATCCGGCGGGGGTCGAGCCGCAGCAGCGAGCCGGCCGCCGCCGCTGCCCCAAACGTGGCAGCGGTACCCGTCGGGTGCCAGAAGCGATAGTGGCTCGGATTGACCGCCTCGCCGACGCGGAGCGCCCCTTCATACCCCAAGGCCACGGCCAGGAGAAAGGCGCGTCCGTCGCTCCGCTCCCGCTCGGCAACCGCGAGCGCGGCAGGGACAATTGGTGCTGCACCGTGGAGGGTTGACCCTTTGTGGACATCGTCCAGCTCGAGGATGTGGGACGCCACGCCGTTCGCCAGGGCTGCCCCAAGGGCCGAGGATCGGGTCCCTGGCAAGACCGTCGCCTCATCAGCGCTCCCAAACCCCGCCACAACCGACCGCGCCATCTGGGCCGGCGGTTCCAGAGCACCGGCCATGGCTGACCCGAACCAGTCGAGGACAGCGAGCTTGGTGTCGGCAATGACGACGGACGGCAGCTCACTGAACGCTACGCCAGCGAGGAACTCAGCAAGGTGACGACTTACTGGAGGCGTCCCTTGGGGATCTCCGGCCTTCTCCCCAGGTACCGTGGGCGACGGTGCGGGGCGAAGTGCGGGAGCAGTCGCGGTATCCGGCATCTGAGGCTCCTCACATTCCAGCGATGATGACGGCTACCAAGTGATCGGAGATGGTAGCGGGAGGACGGTGAGAACATCCGCGCTGATAGACCAGGCCGTGGTTGCCATCGCTGAGGATTCCTTCCCCGCAGATCGGTCCGCCAGCGTGATGGCGATGGACCAACCGGACGGCCCGGGCAGTATTAGGAGCATAGCCGATTGTCCCCGAAGTTCGGGAACGACAAGCGTCCCAGCGGTCGCTGATCGTGACCTAGGGCCTGCTCAGCCGAGGTCAGGGCCCTGAGTCATCTGCCATCAACACCCGTTCGGGCAGCAGAATCTCGACCACGGTCCCACTCAGGGCAGCATGGAACCGGCGCCATCTACCTGGCTGGGCCCTCCGTGGAGCAGTTGACCCAATGGTCCGCCGAGCCACAGAATGCGGCGTGGAACGCCGGCAGCATTGAACCCGACGCGAGTTGCCACTGGCACCTCCAATGCCGGTTCAGCGTTGGCGAGACATCTGACCTGCTGCCCTGCAGTTGGCCGGGCACCGACTCGCCGCATGCCATGAACCGCAATCACTGACCGGATGGGAGCAAACTTGGGACCCTCGACGTTCACGGACCCCGTCCGGACCGAACCGGGAGCGACGCCCCCGCTCGTTGAGCAGACGGAGGTGTCCCGAGATACGGGCGAAGCGCGCGTCCTGCTCGCACTCGGCGTCGCCTCGTTCCTCGGCACGCTCAGCTTCGTTGGCCTCGCTCCTTTTTTCCCGGAGGTCGCTCGTGACCTCGACACCACCGTTCCCCGCCTGGGACAGGTCGTCACCGCGGTGCTCCTCCTCGGCTCGGCCCTCGGCCTCGTGGTCGGGCCGCTCGCGGACGCGTACGGGCACCGGCGTTTGATGGTAGTCGGCATGGTCGCCGTTGCCGTCGCCATGGTCGGCATCGGCCTCGCTCCCTCTTACCCCGTCCTCCTTGCTACGAGTCCAGCCGGTGGGCTCGGCGGTGCCACGGTCCTGGCGCTTCCACCCGCGATCGCCGCGATGCGCTTTGTGGGCGCAGCCCGCCGCCGCGCGATCGGCTGGACCGTGGCATCGATGGCGAGCGCGGCGGTCGGCGGCGTACCGGTTCTGACGACGATCGGAGGGACTGTTGGGTGGCGAGCGATGTTCGTCGGGGTCGGTCTCGCAGCACTGGGCGGAGCCTGGCTCGTGCGGGATGCTCTCCCTCCCGACGGCGAGCGGATGCCCGCACCGTTACGGCCCGGTGCTCTGTGGTCGGCCTACCGACCGCTGCTCCGTGACCGCTCGACCCTCACGCTGTTTGGCGCCACGGCGCTGCGTACCGCCTGCTGGATCGGCTTGCTAACCTACTTCGGGGCGTATTTGGACGAGGAACTGGGATTGAGTACGCGGCAGGTCGGACTCGCCTACATGGTGGGAGGGGCGGGTTACTGCCTGGGCAGCCTCGCCGCGGGTGGCCGCCTCGGTGGTCTTCCCCTGCGGCCCGTGACGGCCGCGACGAACGCGGCGATGGGCCTCTTGGTGGGTCTCATCGTCGCCCTCCCGGTCGGACCGATTGCCACGGTGGCGCTGCTTTCCCTGGCCGCCTTCATCGGGGCCATCGGGGCAGTCGGTCTCACAGCACTCTTGTCGGAGGTAAGCCCGGGCGGCTCGGGGACCACGATGGCGTTGAACGCCGCGATCTTCAATCTTGGGGCTGCGGGAGGTGCAGCCGTTGGAGGGGTGCTCCTGGCGTTTGGAGATTACGAGGCGCTCGGCCTCGGCCTCCCAGTCTTCGCTGTAGCGGCCGCACTGCTGGTCCTGGCCGCGTCCGAGACCGGAGGGTCGTAAGCAGGCCTTGCAAAGGGCGAGGAACGCGGACACCTGCCTCAATGACAGTTTCCCGTGGCTTCCACGCTCATGGGGGAGCCAAGCACCGATACCTCACGGCGCGGCGCTTCCCGTCATGGATTTAACCGGCAGCACGAACACGGCGACAGGGCGAGCCGCGTTCTGTTGCTGGCGTTTGCGGCGGGTCGGCATGCTTCGGCGGCAGATGTCGATTGGGGCCTACCCGTACTACCATCACCGTAGGGTCACGGCTTATGGTTGACTGCTCAGCGGGGAATGGCGGTCGCGGTCATCGCTGCATCACGACGGTGGCGAGCATCGAGCGCCAGAGCAAGCAGGTGCTTTCTGGTGGAACCTACCCACGTCAATCAACAGGAGATCGCCCGTGCAGAAAATGGGAGCGTCGTACGTCGCGAAGCGCCTCGCCGACCACCTCATGGCTCCGCCGGCGAAACGGGCCGAGTCGAGCGAATCGCCCGCAGATCCAGACGGTGAGGTCTTCCACGACGACGAAGGCCAAGCGCTGGGGACAGCCTTTCGTGTTCCCGGCGTGGCCGTATACGTCGTCTCTGACGGGTACGACAGCCCCCAGGATGAGCTAGAGCGATGCCTGGCCGAGCCGGAAAGCCGGCTCTTCTTCCACACTGAGAATGGCCGCATCACCGGTCTCGTCTACGTCCCGGACCCAAGCCGCGCCCCCCAGCGGGTGGAGGCGGTCCGGGCCGACGACGTGTAATGGTGTGGTCGTGTGGCATAGGCGGGCGCCGGCCGGAATACGTGTTCTGCCGCCTGCCAATCATCCTCCTCGGGCACTGGCTTGTGACAAGCCCGCGAGCCTGGTGGCCTTGATAGGGTCGCTCAATTCCTACACGTGAGTGACGACGTTGTGAACCCGCGCCGATTCGCATCGGGCCAGAATAGGGCGATGCCCAGGTAAGGGCTTTACCCTTTGTACTGGAGAGATTTGCTGCTTCACGAAGGTCGGGGGTTCTGGAGGTCTACAGGTGTCGATGAGGCTCTTGGCGTACCTGGCGATCGCGGAGGCACTCTCGTTCGTGTGCCTGCTAGCGGCGATGGTCTTCAAGTACGGCTTCGACGCGCCGGCCGGCGTGGCGACACTCGGACCTATTCACGGTGCCCTATTTCTCGCCTATGTGGCGCTGGCCCTCGTCGTCCGCCAGCAACGCGGATGGGGCGTCATGCAGACCGCCGGGGTGCTTGCGGCGGCGGTTGTGCCGATCGCGGGCTACGTGGTCGGGCAGCGCCTGCTGCGCGAAGAGAGCGTGGAAGCCTAAGGGTCAACGAGTAGCTTCTTCTTCGAAAGCCCGAGTCGCGCCTCCCTCACGCTCACGCTTGACCTCGCGCGGCAGGGGTGGGCATGCCTCGTCGAACTGATTCGCGGCCGACTCGGCGCTCAACCGCGGCTTCTGAAGCCACCAGAGATCACCGGGGAGCGCGTTGTGGTACTCGGCGATCTTTTTGTCTAGCCGGGCCGCCCGCTCAAGGTAGCGCTGGCGGGCACGCTGCCGCCATACCTCGAGATCAACAGATGGATCTTCCTCGCGGGAAACGGTGACGGACCGGTCGTCGGTGCCCGATCGACGGAAGGGCCACCATGACCATTGTGCCTTCGTTGGTGGTCCGGGTACAGACGCTTGCTCGTCGCGTCTGCTCGCCATCACCTCGGTGATATACCGGGCGACTTCGTCCCGTATCTCAGCCAGGGCCGCCACCTCCGCGAGAATCTCCTTGTCCAGTTCCACCCAGAATGGCGCAACACCGGCATCTTTGAGGAGGCCGGAGGCGGCGTCCCACTCCGGCGCCAGCGGGTTGCTATAGATCTGCAGCGGTTTGCCGGCCCCGGGAAGATCGTCGAAGTCTCCCCGCTGCTGCGCGGCGCGAATGGCGCGGTCGATCCAGGTGTCCCATCCTTCGAGCGTCCGATCCTCGCTCTCCTCTCGGCGCAGCGGAGTCATCTCATGCCTCCTTCCGATAAGGATGTGCGGGGGCCTGGCACGAGCGGAAGCGGTTATCGCGAAGTGTCCACCAGGGTCCCGGCAGCAAAACGTTGTCCTCAACGCCCACGTTTCAGTTGGCCTCTTTCCGGATGATGGAGATCCCGCCGCTGCGCTCAAGGACGGCGTACTTGATCTGGTCCATCCGCTCCAGGCCTTGCTGGCGCGCGGATTGGAGGATGTCTCCCTCGCTGACCCGGGACTTGGTCATCCGCTCCTGCAGGAGGCGGCCGTCGTCCACAAGGACCAGGGGGGCGTCGTTGATCAGCCGGTCGATGATCCGAGACCGCCCGCTCAGCGCCAAGAGGCCCAGGTCCAGGCTCAGCAGGGTGGTGATGACCAGGAACCCGTTGGTCATCGAGTTGTCGTCGTCGATCATCGCCTGCTGGGTCGCCTCAGCGATGATGAGCAGCAGCACGAAGTCGAAGGTGGTGATTTGGACCAGGGAGCGCTTGCCGACGATGCGGAACAAGATCAGGAGGACGACATAGACTGTTGCGGCTCGTAAGACGGAATCCACGACGACCTCCTCCAAACTAGTCCCAGGATTGGCTGCTGGACATCAGGCGTTAGGGGTAGACGACTTGCCAGAAGGTCAACTCAGGCCCGTCGACGAGCCCGACTCGATCGGTATGGACGCCAAACGCATCTTGTTGGAACTGGAACATCACCTGGATCGGTTGGCTCGGATCGCTCTCCGCTTGGAAGACGTAGACCGTCCGGTCAGGTTTGGCAAGAACTTCCTCCGGCTCCGGGATGACCTGCTCTAGCTGGATCCGATCCAGGAACGCCTGGTCAACCCAGACCCGGACCACGCCCTCCCTGATGGCGTCACCCGAGATCTCCATACGCACCTCAGTTGGCGCATGCAGGTGGTCGAACCGCAGGTACATCAGTCGGAGGCCGGCATCCGGCCCCCCCACGGATGCCTTGCTCAACGCACCCGCACCCATGAACCCGACCAACGCGGCCAGGATCACCATCCCCATCGCTACCCAGCCAACCCGCTGCATGACCCACTGGCGGCGTTGGAAATCCAGATCCTGCCCAATCTCAAGGTCGTCCGCGCGCCCGATTTCTGCCATCGCAACTCTCTCTCACCGTCAACGCGGTACCCTCACCCGCCAGTGGATCCGGCCCGTCCCGACATGGGACGCCCGTCGTTGTGGGAGTCGGATAGCCGACACTCTGTTCGCCCCGATGCCGCAATAGGAATGCCGTCGACGGAATACGAGGCACGGACGGGCAATCAAGCGTTGGGAGCGACGTTGGCGTGGGCTTGAGTATGCTCACCCAGGGCCCGCCATTCGGGATGCTGGGG
>JADDPH010000124.1 GCA_016781925.1 Sphaerobacteraceae bacterium
CCTCACCCCATGGGAGCGGTCCAGCTTGTCGCGAGCTGATCATCCCCGCCCATGCGCGCCATGACTTCAGCCCGTGTCGGCAGCTCAGTGAGCTGCGGCGGACGGGAGATCTTGAGGGCGGACGCATGGGCCGCGAACGTGGCGCACCGAACAGGATCGGCACCTGGTTTCCACTCTGCGAGGAATCCGGCATGGAAGACATCGCCCGCCCCAATGTCAAACACGACATCAGCCGGCACTGCTGGTACCTCGACCACTTCCGCGCCTGACACCACGAGTACCGGCAAAGGCCCGCGTGTCATCACCACCAGCGACGGGCCGAGGTCGACGAGCCGCCGCCCCGCCGCCCGGGCCTCCGAAGCTCCCGCGATGAGGCACGCCTCGGCCTCGTTCAGCACCACAAGGTCCGCGAGGCGGACCGCCTCGCGCTGGACATCGGCGGCCTCGGTCGATCCGCCCGTCCATGCCGACGGCCGGTAATTCGGGTTGTAGCAGACCGTGAGCCCGAGATCGCGCGCGCGCCGGGCCAGCCTGAGCGAGGTCTCCCGAAGCACCAGGGAGCGAAGGCTGCTCTCGGTGAAGTCGAACACGCGGGCACGGCGCAGGTGGGCGTCGCCGATCTCCTCGGAACGAAGGGTGTTCAGCGGATCACACAGGTCCGGGAACCGATAGTAGGCAAACGTCTTCTCGCCCCGATCATCGACACTGGCGAGTGAAAGCGGAGTCAACTGACCGGGCACGCTGGTGATCCCTGCCGTGTCGATCCCTTCGGCGGCGAGGGTCGCCTGCATCCACCAGCCCAACTCATCGTCGCCGACCCGCGAAATCAACCCAATGCGCCCGCCCAACCGCGCCAGCGCGAGACTGAAGATGGTGGCTGATCCGGAGGGGAAGAGCAGGAGATGATCTGCCTCCCCGATCCGCACCCCGAATCGCGGGGGCGACACCTCACCCATCATCATCCCGATGGTCAGCACGTCGAGGTCACTGTCCGTCATCCCCAACACCCTCCACCTTCACGACGCAACGTCACACCCCACTCTGGCGGGGCAACGTCTGCGGTCTGAATCGTTCTTCCTCGCTGCAATGGGAGACCTCGTCCTCGATCTCTCTCTCATCCGTGGGTGGCATTGCGTCCAGTTTCGACGTCAGCCTAACCAGCGCGTCTCGCTGCCGGACGAACCGCTCGCGGCACAGCTATCACGGAGTCGTTTGCCATGGGTCCATCACGCTGCTAGTCTGCGGCCCGGCGATGAACAGCAGCACCTCCGGGGAAAATGGCATGAGTTTGGTCAGCGGACGCGACGTGCTCGCGGCGGCCCGGGGCGGAGGTTACGCGGTCCCGGCGTTCAATGTCTTCAACCTGGAGATGGTGCAGGCCGTCTGTCGGGCCGCCGAAGCCGAGCGAGCCCCCGTCATCGTCCAGGTGAGCCCCCGTTCGATCAGGTACGCCGGACTTCACCCGCTCGCCGCCATCGCCGCCGCGCTCGCCGATCCGGCGGATGCTCCCATCGTGCTTCATCTCGACCACGGACCGGACCTGGCGGCATGCACGGCTGCTTTGAAAGCCGGATTCACCTCCGTCATGTTTGACGGCGCTTCCCTACCCCTCGACGAAAACGCGGCGCGGACACGCGACGTTGTGAAAGCCGCCCACGGTGCGGGCGCGAGCGCCGAAGCCGAGCTGGGGGAGATCGGCCATGCCACTGACGTGGCGACGCCAGCGGTCCTCACTGACCCGCCGGACGCTGGGCACTTCGTCCAGGAGACCGGAGTTGACGCTCTCGCCGTCGCGATTGGCACAGTCCACGGCATGCGTCGCACCGGCGCCACGCTTGACATCGGTCGAATCGCAGAATTGCACCGCAATGTCGACGCCGCCCTGGTCATGCACGGCTCCTCTGGCGTTGACGACGAGACCCTCGTGCGTGCAATCGCTGCTGGCATCACCAAGGTAAACCTCTCCACCGCCCTACAGGCGGTCTTTATGGACACCCTACGGGAGAGTGCCGGTCGTCCCGGTCACGAGACGGACGCCCGCGGCGTGCTGGCCGAGGCCCGCGACGCGGTCACCGAGGCGATGCGCCAACGCATCAAGATCGTCGGCGCGGCGGGCCGAGCATAGACGGCAGCGGGATGCCGTCAGTGGCGCGAAAGCCCCTCGTCCGGCAGCGTTCCGAGCTGGCGCCGCAGGCCGAGTTCATCCCAGGCGTCGAATCCTGAAACGATCCTCCCGTCCGCAATTCGATCCAGACTCATGCCCGTCACGGTCACGCGCCGGCCGGTGGCGGGAATGCCCCAAAATGCTCCCCGGTGCGTGCCAGTCATCGTCCAACGGGTCACCACCTTGTCACCCTCGCCGACGAGGTCCTCCACCGCGAAGTGGATGTCCGGAAACGCTGCCCGCCACGTCCGCCACTGGTCCCGAAAAGCCTCGCGGCCGGTCCCAAACGACGGAGAATTACCAACCGTCTCAGCTGCAAGGTAAGCGTCGATCGCCTCCTCGTTCCCCTGATTCCATACCTCCTCGAAGAACCTCCGGGCTATGGCCTTCATCGTCTCGACGGAATCGTTTGTCATCTCACCCTCCCCGGCCAACCGGGCCAACCAGTCGAAGAACCCCATTGCCGGACCAACCGGCAGCCCACCCGTTAGCCCATGCGGCCCCCGTCGTCTCACCGGTGAAAAGGCGGGGCAGTACGGAGGGAGCCCGTCGATGCGTGGAGCAGACCAGCACCCGGCCCACAACGCAATTGTCCTTGGCATCGGCAGTATGAACTCCGCCCCCTGCTGCCACCTGGCACGTCGGGGGCAACAGGTCTTTGGGTTAGAGCGGTTCGACATCCCCGACAGCATGGGATCCTCGCACGGCGTCAGCCGGATTATCCGGCTTGCCTACTGCGAGGATCCGCGTTGCGCGCCATTGCTCCGCTGTGCGTACCGGCTTTGCCGTGAGCTGGAGATACGTTTCAGGGAAGCGCTGGTCTTCCTGACCGGCTGACTCGATGCGGGAGATCGGGACAGCGAGATCGTCAACGGTTCCTTGCGCTCCTGTCGAGCGCACGAACTACCCCATGAGGTCTTATCCCCCGCTCCGACCGTTGAGCAGTATCCGGCCTACCACTTGCCGCCCCAACAGGTCGCCGTCTTCCAGCCGACGGGCACTTCCTGATCGACCGCTTGCCCGATCTCCCACAGCTGGTCGTCGCATCGGCCTGCTCCGGACACGGCTTCAAATTCTGCTCCGTCGTCGGCGAAATCCTGGCCGACCTCGCGCATCAAGGGGACACCGCCCACGACACCGGGCTCTTCCGGCTCGCCCGGTTCGCCAGCACACCGACCATTCCGGCATCCGTGGGTGACTAACGACGGATGGGCCTTGTCCGCCTCCCCTCCGGCGCGGTTCGGCAACCCCGTGAAGATGATGGATGCATGTGCCGCCGAACCCGCAACGGGTGCGTCGCCGACGCAACGAAGGCGGTGGGGTGGCGTATCTTGTGCATCGTGGGATCAAGGTGGGACCGCGGCGACCTCTACCACCGCCGCTGGGTGTCCACCTGAAGCAACCCTCCGTTGGATCCGCGCCGCGAAGACGTCGAGTGGGCGTCAGGGTCTGTGAGATTGAGATTGTAGGCTCGCGACCTCGCTCACCGTGCCTTCTTTGACCACTGATTGACCGAGACGGGGACTCATGAAGATGGACGCGACCACCCAGCGCCTCATGGCCGACCGGTTCCGCGAGATCGCCGCGTGGCGGCGCCGGAAGGCCGAGGAGTACGACCGGGACACCCGGAATCTCCGCTGCGCCGCTGGTTTAGAGGAGTTAGCCGACTTTGTCCTGGACCTCCCCCACGATGACCCTCGAATCCGGGAGTTGACCCGGCTTGCCGTCATGGGAGAGACATTCGAGCCGGGTCAGCAGACGGCCTACGAGATCGGCCGCTTCCGATTCCACCATCCGGACATCGGCCTCGACCCGTTCCTTGACCGTCTGGTCGAACTCGCCACCGCGGACCGGGGCGAAATGGGCCGCTTCGGCGGCCGCCTGCCGGAGGGCGACGACCCGTGGAGGTAGCGTTCGGAGGACGGTTCCGGGGCTACTGAAGTCGAGTTTGATGTCCTTGCCGCGAGCCATGGCAAGAAACCGCCCGGACACCCTTCCAGCTCGCCTCGCAGTTACCCCATTCCGACGGCGCCTGAACCGGGATTTTGCACCATCACGAGGTCAATCCAAATAGGGATATCGGCGTCAGCGGCACTTAACCCACCACATACAGACCTCGGTCCACGTTCCCGAGCGGCACCCCACCCTCCGGAGTGACCAGCACCACATCCTCGACCCGGTTCCCGAACCGGCCGGGGAGAATGATGCTCGGCTCAACCGTGAAGGTCATCCGGTCCTGGAGTACCGTCTGATCCACCCCATCTAGAAACGGCGGCTCGTGGACGGTGACGCCGATCCCATGACCGAGGCGATGGGTAAAGCCGGCGTCGTAGCCGGCATCGGCAATCACCCGTCGCGCGATGGCGTTGGCCTCAGCGGTCGTGCAGCGGCCCGCGACCATGGCCCTCATCGCCTCCGTCTGGGCCAGCCGCACCGTTTCGTGGACCCCTAGGTAGTCCGCGGAAGGCTCGCCGAGAAAAGCAGAGCGGCCGAAGTCAGAGCAGTAGCCGTCCACCACCCCGCCGAAATCAAACATTACCGAATCACCGGGCTGCAGAGCCCGCCGTCCTTCCCGCAGCGTTCCCGTCGCGTCCAGCGGCCCCTCCCCCGCGAAGTAGACGCCCGTCGGGAACGAGGTGTACTCGGCTCCGAAGAGGAGGAAGGCCCGGTCGATCTCGTGGGCCACCTCTTGCTCCGTGACTCCCGGCCCCAGCGCCGCAAGCGCCACCTCGAAGACGCGATCAGCCACCTCGGACGATCGCCGCATCGCCGCGATCTCGTCGTCGTCCTTGATCATCCGAAGTGGGCCCAACAACTCGCTCGCCGACGACAGCACGACCCCTGGAATTAACCCTTGCATGGCCAGGGTCGTCTGTGCCCAGGTCCGCTCGTCAACCGCGATCCTGACGGAACGACCGCCGTTCGCCAACCCAAAGCCAGCGAGCGTCTCCCGCAGCACATCGAGTGGATCCTCCGGCTCCAGCACCAGCCGGACTCCCCCAAACCACGGCTTCCCCGCCGCCTCCTCGACGTAGAATGCTCCGCCCATCCGAGGCGCCACCAGTCGCACCGGGCCATCCAGCCTAATGTACCCGCCGGCCACCCAATCCCCGTAGGCGTTGTGGTCCGTTCCCTGCACCGGCTCGCGCCGCACCCCCGTCAGCCAGAACAGATTCGCCGCCCGAGGCAGGAAGAGCAGGTCAATCCCCCGCTCCCCCATCGCCTCACGGACCTGGGTGAGCCGCCTTGGGTAATCCACCTTCTCCCCCTTGTCGCTTGGCTTAACGCTCGGGCACCAACGGTCGCCCCAATCGAGACGTACCAGCGGAACATCACCGGCGAACCAAGGCGTCCCCGGACCATATGATGAACGTCAAACCGACGAATGCGGGCGGTCTCCGTTAGGTCCCCAGCCGCCGGAAATGCACCAAGTTCGTCCGCCCCGAGACCCGCAGCATCGGTAGGGAGCCAACGATCAAGGCGTACTCGTCCGGGGTGGCGAGGCCCGCCTCGATAATCGCCTTGCCGGCCTCCCGGAACATCTGGTCCGGATCCTCCTCGATGGGCACCGTCAGCGCCCTCACCCCCCAGACCAGATTGAGGCGCCGCGCCACCGCCTCGTCCGTCGCCACGGCAATGATCGGCGGCTGGGGTCGGTACTTAGCGATCCGGCGGGCTGCGGATCCGGCCAAAGTGAAGACGACGATGTGCCCCGTCGGGCTCTGATCGGAGAGCGCATAGGCAGCCCGAGCAATCGCGTCAGCAAACGCCAGTCCCGCGTCCCTGCTCGTCCCCGGTAGGGGCTGAGCGGCCGATGCGGTCCGGATTGGCCCATCTCTCTCCGCCTCCCGGATGATCCGGTCCATCGTCTGGACCGCCTCCACCGGGTATCGGCCCATCGCCGTCTCAGCTGACAGCATCACCGCGTCGGTCCCGTCCCACACGGCATTCGCAACGTCGCTGGTTTCGGCTCGCGTTGCCACAGGCTGGGTAATCATCGACTCCAGCATCTGCGTCGCCGTGATCACCGGCAGCCCCAGTTGATTGGCGACCCCGATGATCTCCTTCTGAGCCCGAGGCACCCGCTCCGGCGGCAACTGGACCCCGAGATCTCCCCGGGCGACCATCACCCCGTCCGCCTGCGACGCAATCTCCCGCACGTTCGCCAGTGCCTCTGGTCGCTCGATCTTCGCGATCAGCCCGGGCGTCTCCTTGCCGTAGGCGCTGGCGGTCCCGCGTGCCAGCACGAGATCGCTCGCCTCATTGACGAAGCTGAGACCGAGATAGTCGACCCCTTGCCCAACCGCGAACGACACGTCCGCACGGTCCGCCTCGGTCAGCGCGCCGCCCCGGATGGGTGCCCCCGGCAGCGTGACGCCCTGTCGACCGTTGAGCAGTCCCCCTCGGCTGACAACGCAGGTGGCCACCCCATTACCGATTCGCTCGACGAGCAACTCGATCAAACCGTCGGAGATCAGCATTCGAGACCCCGGCTGGACGACATCCAACAGGCGGTCATACCCAACCCCGATGCGTCCGGCACTCGTTGGTACGGCTTCCGGCACCACCTCGACCAGAGTGCCCCGCGCCACCGGAACCGGCTCGGTCCCCTCCAACTTGCCGGTGCGAATTTTGAGACCTTGCAGGTCAAAGAGCACCGGCACCAGCCGTCCCAGATCCCTTGACGCATCCCGCACGTGGTCGATCAAGCGGGCGCGGTCATCACTCGTGCCGTGCGCGGCGTTGATTCGGGTGACGTCCACACCCGCGTCCAACAGCGCACGCACGCTTTCCCGATCGGCCACCGCCGGCCCCAGGGTAGCCACGATCTTGACTCGTCGATCGGCGTAAGTGCCCAACGCGTCCCCCTGAAAAGTTCCACGATCCACATGCAAGATGCGAGGTTCCCCACGTGTCCTCGCGATCTATCCCTCGATCGCTGGGCGAACCTCGACGGGCCACTGCCACCGGAGCCTACTGTTGTCGCTTCACCGGAGCTATAGCGTTGCTCACTTGAGTTCTCGTCGTCACGCGACGCGCGCTGCGCCCATCCTACCAACGCCAGTGCGGTTCGGCATGCTCCGCAACCGTCGCCACCGTCACCACGCGGAGAACAGGAGGTTTCTAGGAACTGCTCGAGCCATCCCGTCCCACGGGTCCACGAGCAACAGATTGACCCAGCTCTGCAGCTCACCTTTGCGACACCGAGGATCCGGTTGTCCCGTGGCTGGCGATATTGCGCGGGGCTGGCTGTTGAGGGTGACCGTGACGTTAGCAGGAAGTACGAACCACTACGAGCTTGTCCACGCCAGACTCTGCGCCCCAGACTTCGCCGGGACGGCCATGAATCTGGCGGACTTGAGCGCCTTCATCCGGAAGGGGCAGGGAGACAAACTCCTCCGTGGTGGGGTCGAACCGCACCAGGGTGTTGGCGGCAAAGTCGCTCAGCCAGACATCGTCCCGGTCATCAACGTAGACGGCGTAGGCCTGCGGCGTGTCACCTGGCAAGCGCCACTCTTTCCACGCCTGCCTCGCCGGGTCAAATCGGGCGACCTGCCCGGCGTTCCACTCGCTGACCCAGAGAACCCCGGCCGAGTCCGCCCAGACGCGCCGTGCGCCCTGGCCTGCAGTCGGTGGGTCCAGTTCCTCCACGTGAAAACCGTCGCTGCTCCGCTTGATATGGCCAAGGTAGCTCCCCGCCAGGGACACGAAGTAGACCTCGCCGTCCGGCGTCCCGGTGATACCGTATGGCCCTCGTCCCCTCGGCGCCTCAATCACCTGCACCACGGGCTGCTCCGCCCGTGGGTCGAGCCGTCCCACGATGCCGTTCTGCCCGGTGAACCAGAGCACGCCCTCCGTATCGAACGCGGCGGTGTTCAGGTTGGCGTTGTCGCCCGGGAGCGGGTACGCCGTCACCTCCCGCGTCTCCTCGTCCACCCGCAGGATCGCGTTGAGTCCGGAGTCGGTCACCCAGGCGGCGCCATCGGGACCGACGATCACCCCGTGGGGCGAGGAGCTATTGCCAAGCGGGATGGTCTCGACGTTGCCCGTTGCTGGATCCAGCAGGCCGAGCGCTCCTGTCGCTTGTGCCGTGTACCAGACCCGCTTCCCGTCGGCTGCGGGGGCCACGTCGTGCGGATGCTCGCCGGCCGGCACTTGGTACGTTCGCATCGCAAGGCACGATTTCGGTGCCGTCTCAGCCGGAGTCGCAGGCGAGGCTCCAAGCGCCGGGGATGCACCAGCCACCAGGAGCGCAATCACGACCAGAGACAGCAGGCGCCAACGTCGCAGCATGAGGATTCCTCCTGGACAGATCAGCGCGAGTCAGGAGAGTCCAATCTCACCAAGTCTACGCCTGGGGCTACCGGTCAGATGGTCGTCATGAAGGCAAGCGAGCTTCGTTACGGTGGCCGCCCGGCGCAGAGGTCGGCCCAACGCTGGGTCAGCTCTCGTCCCGTGCCACGGGAAGGATCTGGGATTCGTCAAACTCATGCGCAGTTGGCGGGCCGGCGCCGTGACGGGCACCAGGCTGCAAACCCTTCCGAGTTCGCTCGCCC
>JADDPH010000027.1 GCA_016781925.1 Sphaerobacteraceae bacterium
CTCCAACTGGCCCGCCTCCTCGCCTGAGCACCAAACCCGCACATGGGGTTAAGAAGGCGAACGGGCAGCACACGATCGTGAGGGAGGGATGGCACCCACCGGCATCACGGGACATGGGCGACCGGGCGATGCAAGCGTGAGCCGTTGGTGCCTACATCGTAATCGAAACTGGTGGGAAGTGTGGGTCGCCGTCCCATATCTTGCGCGGGAGCGGACAGGGTTTGGCGGTATGGTTCGACAAGAAGCCGTCGAGAGGCTCCTCTTGGCCCCGTGTTGACGGCCTGGGAGACGCGCTCATGGACGCCTTGGTAGTGCTCGTGCACAGCCCCCTCGTCGGACCGCTCACCTGGGCTCCCGTCGCCACAGAGCTTTGTCGGTTGGGGGTGGAGGTCATCGTGCCGTCACTCACCGACCGCGATGGGGATGGTCTGCCCTTCTGGCGGCAGCACGCGGAGGCGGTAGCGCAGGCGCTTGCCCCCGTGCCGGACGGACGCCCTTTGGTTCTGGCCGGGCACAGGGGGGCCGGTCCCCTTCTGCCTGCCATTGCCGAAGCGAGCCGGCATCCCGTCGCGGCCTATCTCTTCGTCGACGCCGGGCTTCCCGAGGACGGACAGAGTCGGCTCGACCTGATGGCAGCAGAGGACCCGGAGTTCGCCGGGCAGCTCCGCGAGCACCTAGCGGCTGGTGGACGCTTCCCGACCTGGAGCGAGGATGACTTACGGGAGGCGATCCCGGATGCCGGGCTTCGGCGAGACGTGGTCGCGGGGCTGCGTCCGCGCTCCCAAGCGTTTTTCGCGGAGCCCCTCCCCGTCTTCCCCGGCTGGCCAGACGCTCCCTGCGGCTACCTGCGCTCGGCCTACATGGTGCCTGCCCAACGGGCCATGGGCGCTGGTTGGCCCTATCGAGACATCGAGGCCGGACATTTTCACCTGTTGGTCGATCCCGGCGGCGTCGGGCGGGCGCTCATGGAACTGATGAACGCATGCGGTGTGGGCCGGCCCTGATACTGAGGCGGAATTCATCCCCGCATGGAAAGCCTTTGAGGAGCGCGAGTCGGCACTTTACCGTTGACGTGGGAGATTGGCCGAGCCGGTCGTCCGTGGCCGGTCCGCGTCGGGCCCGCCTTGCCTTGCCGTGCGGACCGGCCGCGTGCGACCATCGGCTCGCCGGCAGGTGCCACAGTTGATTCGTGTCCTGATCCCGGGCCGCTCATGGGACGACCAAGGAGTGGTCGAACCCTTCCGCCACTCGCCTGAGGGACGATGACTCCTCCCGGGACCGTCGCCGAGGTTTCCCATGTGCCTGCGCGCCCGGCGCGCAGCCCTGATCCCACATTGGCGGCAACCACGCCATCACCAGCGAGTGTGCATAGCCGCTGGCTGACCGCTCACCCGGACGCACTCGGTGTCGCGGTCATCGTCGCCCTCACGGCGCTCGTCGCCTGGAACCGCCTGACCCTCGACGCCTGGTTAGCGCGGTACGACATGCTCTTGCAACACCTGCCCTTCTACGCCTTCCTGGGTGAGAACCTTCGGTCGTTGAACATCCCGGGTTGGAACCCCCACCTGTTCGGGGGAGCGCCCTTCGCCGGCGATGCGCTCTCAGGCTGGATGTACCTGCCGGTCATGCTCTTCTTCCCGTTCCTTCCGGCCACGGTGGCAATCAAGGCTGTGGTCGTCGTGCAGCTCCTGGTGGCTGGGTTATCCACCTATGTGCTTGCCCGCCTCCTCGGACTTGGCGTCGTCGCTGGTCTCGTGGCCGCCACGGTCTTCGAGTTTGGACCGCTCCTCTACCACAGCAGCTATTGCTGCACCGTCTTCGCTCAACTCGCCCCCTGGATCCCGCTCGCCCTGCTCGGTGTGGAACTCGCCCTCCCGGCCGAGCGCTGGACCGACCGTCTCGGACCCTGGTTCATCGCGGGTGTCGCGATCAGCCAGATGTTCGCCGGATGGCTGGGACAGGGGGTGATGAACGGGCTGCTGGTGGTAGCCACGTACCTCGGCTACCGGGCGCTCCTGTCGTCCCCCCGGCCTGGCCGTACCGTCGCCACCCGCCTGATCGTCGGGGCCATGACCGGTATCGCCATTCTGGTTATTGGGGTGGGACTCGGCGCAGCGGGCCTCTTGCCGCGGGTGGCCGTCAACGCGGCAACCAACCTCGCCGGCGGCAACTACGATGCCCTGGGGGCATCCGATGCCGCCCCATGGTCGCTTGCTAGGCTGCTCCACCTCGTTCTCGGTGACGCAAACCGCGGGATTGCCATCGGCGGCGCGGCGGTCATCCTCGCGTTCCTGGCTCCCGTGGTCGCCGGACGGCGGCCAGGTGTTCCCTCCTTCGCGGTGATGACGCTGGTCGGCTGGGTGTTGATGCTCGATGTGACGCCGATCCATCTCCTGTTCTATGCCATCCCCGCGTTTCGGGAGATCCACGAGCACAATCGGGCGGGCCTCCTCGCGCCCTTGATGATCGGTCCGGCGCTCTTGAGCGGCGCAGCGGTGGACGCGGTGGCGTCGCTGCGGGGTCGTCGTGACCTGCTTTGGCTCGTCGACAAACCGCTGTTGGTGCTGGCCCTGGTTGGAGCTGCACTCGCCAGCGCAGAGCGGTTTATCGGCTGGACCTCCCTCGCTGCGGCTGGCGTGGTGACGGGGTTGCTGGTCTTTGCGGTCTCGTGCCAACGAACCGACGGCGGTCGTCCTGGGCTCGACCGGTTCGCCCGCGCCGTACCGGCGCTGATCCTGGCAGTAGTCTTCGTTCAACCGACGGGATTTGAGATTGTCGAATCGATCACCGGCGCGCCGGTGGCTCCCGGCTGGTCTCGTTACCTGGGGTCTCGCCGCGGCTACGAGCGCGCCGTCGAGGTGAACCTCGCGGGAACAGACCCCGGCGGGGCCGGCGAGTTCCTCCAGCAGCAAGTGGCGGTAACGGGGCCGTTCCGTTATGTCGGATATGGACTGCAGCTCTCAAGCGATGGTCGGCCAACGTCACCCAGCTATCCCGACCGCCGCTTCGGAACCTACGCCCAGGCGATCCTCGTCAACGCCCGTGCCATGCCCCTCGGGCTCTACGACATCCAGGGGTACAACCCGCAGCAGCTTCGTCGCTACACGGAGTTCTTGACCGCCCTCAACGGGAGAGGGCAGAACTACCATTTTGCCGATCTTCTGCCCACCGGCGTCGCTTCCCCGCTGCTCAACCTGTTGAACGTGCGGTACGTCCTGCTCGACGCGAGTCTGCCACCCGATCGCCCTGACGTGGTGGCGCTGACCGCCGGCAAGCGGGAGGTCTTCCGGACCAAGCACGTCATCGTCTACGAGAACCCCGCCGCCCTGCCCCACGCCTGGATCGTCCACGACGTCCGGCCCACCGAACCCAACCAGGTTCTCCCCCTGCTGACCGGCGGCACCATCGACCCCCGCCGCACCGCGCTCATCGAGGGGCCGGCACCCGCCGTTGCCGAACCGGCTGACCCGTCCCAAGAGTCGGCTTCCGTGACCCGGTACGAGCCCGAAAAGATAACGCTCGCGGCAACCGCCACCGCGCCGGGACTGCTCGTGCTGAGCGAGGTCTACGCCGACGGCTGGCGGGCCTACGTCGATGGCAAGCGCGTCGACATCGTGCCGACCGACCACACCCTACGCGGCGTGCCGATCCCCGCCGGGCAGCACACCGTCGAGCTACGCTACGAGCCGCCAGCGCTCCGCCTCGGACTGTTCCTTAGTGGCGTCTCGACGGCGGCGATGCTGGCCGTGTTCGCCTTCGCCGCCTGGTCTCGATTCGGTAGACGGATGCCTCTCGTTGGTGTTGACGGGACTGTTCCGCGCTGACGGACCGTTAGGCGCCGGGCGCTTGCTGCTTCCCGTCGCTGGCGGCGTGTCGCTGGCGCCGCCCACCCCATGCCGGCGTTGCTGGAGCAGTGCATGACCGACCTCGGCCTCGCCTGCGCGATGGGCGACACCGACTCCATGGCGGTTATCGTCACGACAAGGGCCGGCGAGGGTAAGCGCCTCGAGAGGAAGGCGGCGATGCAGGTGCTGGCGCTACCGGTGCTTCGCGACCGTCCGAGCAGGAGCCTCATTGAGGCAACCTGCCTATCGGCGTGGAGCATTCACGAGACCTAGCACTGACACTCGATGCCCTACCTGCATCGCCGGGCTCAGCTCATCCGGGCGTTGCCCCACTTCACTCAGGCCACCGTGGCGAGGGATGTCAGGTACCAACCGACGATCTTGCGGCGTAGTTGGCGGATCTCCACCGGTCGGTGCGGTGTTCCAGTCAAGCAATTTGCAATGTGTACTGTCCGGTGATCGGTGACGATGAAGGCCGGTGAACGCGCCAGCAACGGGAGGGCAATGAAAAGAGGGCGTGATAACGCCGGGTCTGCCCCATTATCTCGATCTGGCCGCGCCCTCCGTCAGGCGTCAACTGATTCACTGATCCGAGGTGGGCCCGAGAATGGCCGTTATCAGGGGGAATGCAGAGGAACAGGTGGAGTCTCCGCTTCCGCACGGGACGATCGCCCGGGCTCAACCTCAGGGCGGGTACATGATGACGCTGACGCCTACCAAGGCGATGGCGCCGCCGAGGAGGTCGTAGCGGTCGGGTGATACCTCGTCGATCCACCAATCCCAAGCGAGTGAGGGCGTGACGACGATGCCCCCGTAGGGGGTGTAGATCCCGCCGAATGATCCCGTTGCGGGCTGCAACGCTTGAGCCAAGCGATGGCGGCCATGATCCAGGTCCCGTCCAGCAGGCGGTGGGGGCGTCCGATGCCGCGCCCGGCCAAGCTGCCAGCGGTCAGGCTGCCGAAGCACGACTGGTGACGCGGACGACGGCGACGAGGGGCGGACCGATGAGTTCCTTGGCCTCGCCCATCCCGATCCGGACCGGCCCCTCGAACGGGAGCTTGTCCAGGACGACGATCGCCACGCCCGGATAGAGGCCGAGCCCGCCGAGGCCGCGCAGTTGCTCCGGGTCCCGGTCCGAGGCGCGGACGATCACCGCGGCCCCGCCCGGCTCCAGGTCGAGCAGTCGCCTGTCGCCCAGCGCGGCGACGGCCCCATCCCAGCTGGAGATCGGGTCGCCGTGCGGGTCCCGGGTGGCGTGGCCGAGGGCACCGTCGATCCGCGCCTCCATCTCCTCGGAGATGTAGTGCTCCGGCCGGTCGGCTTCGGCAGATGACAGTCCTGGACCAAAAAACTGGCACTATGTCCGGCGACAGCTCCGATACCATAGTCTGGGGATCCTGCCGTCGCTTCACCCTGAGGTCCTATTCGGGACCGGCGCGGCCCCTACTCATCAGCAGGCACCGGCTGGGGAAACGACCGAGGTCGCCAGGCTTATCCTGGGCCGTCCCGGTTCCCCGACCGTTCGCCGCGATCACTGTGTCGCCACAAGGCGGTCACGGACCGGCTGCCGCGGTGATCTCGGTGGTCGTGCTGTTGTCCTCCGGGCGGAGATCTGGTTCCGTTGCGTAGATCGAGACCTGAGTCCCGACGGTCCCCACCGCCGTTGGTCTCACCGTGAAGCCAAGCGTCCAACTCTCGCCACTGCGCAGTACTGACGTGTCGCACATGACGTGGCTCTCATCGGGATGCGAACAGCCCCAGCCGCCGCTTGCGAGCTGGAGCGTACTCGCGCTCCCAAAACTCACCCCCTTGGGCAGGGACTGCTCCACCACCAAATCTGTGGCATCGACCGGTCCGCGGTTGGTGACGGTAACCGTGTAGGTGATGTTCTCCCCGACCCGGGCCGGATTCGGCGGCACCGACACGGCGAGCGCGAGGTCAGTGGACGGCAGCGTGAGGGTGTCAACCGCAGCATCTGCTACTCCCGGAGGCGGCAGGCTCGCGGTTCGGACGACGGCGGGCGAGGCAGCCTTGCTCATGAACCGACGTGGTTGCCCAGTTCCATTTGCTGACACGACCCAGAGGTCTGTGCCGTCCCCGTAGAGCAGACGCTCGTCATCGAGCCACTCGATTTGGTCGTCGATGCTGCGGGACTCGGCCAGTGGCGTCTCGGTCATGGTGGCCAGATCAAGGACGTGGAACTGCCACTGGACGGAGCCGAGCTCGTCGCCGACGCGCTTCTTAAAGGCGATGCGGGTATTGTCTGGCGACAGCGAGGGACACTCCAGGTTCTCGCGCAGGACTCGCAGCTGCCGAGCACCGACATCACCTTCGACAAGGTAGGTTTGCCCCCCTGTGCCAAGCGTCGCGTAGAAGCGGTTGCTGTCGCTGGCGAACGTCACGCCCCAGAAGTTGAAGTCAATCGACTCGAAGCGTTTCCCGTCGCGGGTGACAGCGAACTCTTCCAGCGTCACGATCTTGTCGCCGCGCACCAAGTCGATCAGCGTGGTCTCGGTCGAGAAGCCGCCCTCAGCGTACGAATGGCCGGAGACGAAGACGGTGATCGCGCCGTAGCGCCCGTCGGGCGAGACCCGCGCCCGGCTAGGGATGCCGCTCAATGCAAGCTGGTGCCGCACCTGGAAATCGGGGCCGAAGATATAGGCAGCGTGGGTCGAGAACAATTCGCCGTCCGTCGCGAAGCCTCCCCCGTCCTCCGCTAGACACAACCCCCGCTCCGCCGCGAAGTGGATTCGCAAGCACCCGAGCGGCAGCATGCTTCGTGGCGACTCTGGCCCTCCAAGTGGGACCAGCCCGACCCGTGCCCAGTACTCCCCGGGGACGGCGTTCTGGAACAGCACCGTACCAGTGCCGCCGGGGACGAGGGCGATGTTTGCCCCGGCAGCACTGGTCGCCACCGGCCCGCTCACGGCCGACCGCCCGGAAGCTCTGTCACGCACGACGGTCCAGGTAACGTAGCCGACGGCAACAGCTACGCAAGTGACGGTGAGCAGGGCGAAGAGCCATCGCCGTGCGATGGCACGAGACGGATGGACGACGGAAGACAACGAGTCAGCTACGCCGGGTGCCCCCGGGCGGCCAACATTAGGCCGTGGTGGGCTGGACATCAGGCTCCCTATCCTTTCCCCTTGCAAGCGCGGCGGTCGTGAGGACCATGGCCGTCACGAGACCACCCATGAACACCCAGACGGCGATCTCAACCCCCTGCCACGTCCAGAGCAGGCCGAACAGGATCGATGCCACCAGGCGCGCCAGGCTTGTGGCGGTCGTCAGCAGCGCCAACCCGCTCGAGCGCAGGTCCTCAGGCAGGACCGCGCTTGCCAGAGCCATAAGCACGCCGTCGGTAGCGGCATAGTAGGCACCAAGGAGGACCACATAGACTCCCACCTCGGCCGTCCCCACCGACGGCAGCAGCAGCGCCGTGTAGACCAGCAGCAGCAGCGCGTAGCCGCCAACGAACACCCGGCCACGCCCAAACCGGTCCGCCAGCCGACCAGCCGGGAGGGCGAGTAGCATGTACACCAGTGCCGTCGCAACGTAGAGCAGCGGGAAGAAGCCCACCCGGAAATCGAGGCGGCGCTGCAAGGTCAGGTAGAGGAAGCCGTCGCTCATGGTTGCGAGCCCCAGCACCGCCCCGACGAGCAGTAATGTGCTGAAGCGAGGCGCGCGAACCAACCGGGCCGCGGCGCGAATCGAGACGACCGTCGGCGCGTTGGGCGCAGCGGTTGGGACCGGCCGGTTGTCCACAAACAGGGTCAGGATGCCTAGGCCGATCAGCGCGGCGCACAGGCTGACCACGAAGACCGCGTCATAGGCGCCGGGCACCAGGGTGAGCAGGCCAAAGGCGATCAGCGGACCGATCATGGCACCGGCCGTGTCCAGTGCGCGATGAACGCCGAAGGCGGTGGCTAATCCCTCCCGCGGGCTGCTGAGCGAAATCAACGCATCCCGTGGGGCAGTGCGAATGCCCTTGCCAAGGCGGTCGACGAGCACAATGCCGGCGAACGCCACCCAAGCGGGCCCTGCGGCGATGAGCCCTAGCCGAGAAACGGCAGAAAGGGCGTAGCCGGCAACCGCGACATCCTTGTGACGACGCGATCGGTCGGCCACAAACCCGGCAACCAGGCGGACGAGGGCAGCCGCCCCTAGGTACAGGCCGTCGATGACTCCGAACGCCAACGGCGTCAACTGGAGGTTGAGCACCAGGTACAACGGGAGAACGGTAGCGACCATCTCAGCCGAGATGTCAGTGAACAGGCTGGTCAGTCCCAGGAAGAGAACGGTCCGGCTCACCCGCGGCCGGGAGAAGCGCGACGTGGTCAGCTTTTCGCGGGCCTTGAGGACCTGTCCGGAATTCTCGATCTGGTACATGCAGAATCCTCTCCTCAGCCATGACCGGTGGTCGGCATCGCCCTGACGCTCGGCGGTGCCTTCCGCCCAGAGCCTAGGCACAGGCACGCTGAACCCGTTTTCGATCGGCCTGGCAGGGGACCCGCGGCGTCCGTGGCCAAGGTATGACGGCACTCCCGACCCTTGATGCTGCCAGCCATCTCGGCACGATGAGGCAGCGAGGAGCATCCGGAGCCGCTGGCGATGGGAATGCTTTGCCGGTTAAGAGCCTCCGCCCATAGGGAGCGTGTCATGGCTTGCGCGCCGGGCGGC